>NZ_PSRR01000259.1 GCF_004296405.1 Bradyrhizobium sp. Leo170 | reverse complement strand
CCTGTTGCTGCCTGGCCTGCGCGGTATGGCCAGCGCAACCTTCCTGCGTCCGGAACTGACCAACCCGACCAATCCTTTGGAGCGCGGCAACGACGCCCAAGGCGTGCCGGACAAGACATTCTCCGCCAGCCTCGACTGGGATACTCCCTGGATCCCGGGCCTCTCGCTCAACGGGCGGGTGATCTATACGTCGGGCGCCTATCTCACCAGCGCCAATCTCCTGCGGTTCCCCGATTGGACTCGTGTCGACATCGGCGCGCGTTACGCGACTTCGATCGACGGCCGGCCTGTCACGATACGCGCCAACATCGAAAACGTGACCGGCGAGAACTACTGGCTCACGACCGGCACATTCGTGACGGTGGGGTCACCTCGAACCTACATCGTATCCGCGGCATTCGACTTCTAAGGTGCTTGTCATGACAAAGTCCTTCATCGCCGTAGTTGCCCTGCTTGGCGTGATAACGCCCGTGCAGGCGCATCAGATCTGGATCGAACAGCCCGAAGGGCAGAATGCCGTCGTTCGCTTCGGCGAGTTCGGCGAGAACCTTCGTGAAGCATCACCGGGGTTGCTCGACAAGTTCGCCAAGGTGACCGGTAGGCTCATCTCCACCAAGGGCGAGCAGAAGTCCGACGCCACGAAGACCGCAAACGGCTTCACGCTGCCATTTTCCGCGGCTTCCGGCGACGGCATCGTCGCGGAGGATGCGAGCTACCCGCTCTATATTTGGAAGCAACAAGACAAAGAGGTCACGAACTGGTTCTATCCTGCCGCACGCTTCATCACCAGCTTTGCCGCGCAGCAGCCCAAGCTCGTACTGGACCTCGTGCCTACCGGCAAGGAAGGCCAGTTCAAGCTCTTCTTCAAGGATCAGCCCAAAGCCAAGACCAAGGTAACGCTGGTAACAGAATCGGGCTGGTCCAAGGAAGCTCACACCGACGAGCAGGGCCTCGTGAAGTTCGATATGCCTTGGAAAGGCACTTACGTCGCTGAAGTCAGCTTCAACGATCGCAGCCCCGGCGAGCGCACGGGGACCAACGCCGCTGAGAAGTATGATGCCGTGAGCTATGCCACCACCGTGACCTATGTGAATGCCAACGGCTTGACACCAATTCCTGCGGGCCCGCCGGCTACTCCGGGCAAATGAACGCCCTGATACATCGCCTTCGCGCCACGGGCCCGCTCATCTCGCGCATCGTCGCCGCCCTGTTCGGCGGCTATGCCGTGGCCGCGCTCAGCAGCGTCGCCGTGCTCGCTTTGCCCATGACCAAGCCCCAGGCCGTGCTCACCGGCATGCTGGCGAGCTTTGCCATCTACGCCGGCGCCGTGATCTGGGTCTTTGCCGTGCGCAGCGCGCTGAAGGCCTGGGCCGGCCTGATCGTCGTGGCCGTGCCGCTGTCGCTGGCGGCGTGGTCGGTTTCCTGACGAGGGGCCGACGCGTGAAGACGGACAACGATGTGCAAGTGGCTGGCCGCGGCATCCGGCAAAGCATGTCCAGCCTGCATACGTGGGCTGGCCTTCTGCTCGGCTGGATTCTCTATGCCATGTTCCTCACTGGGACAGTGTCCTATTTCAAGGACGAGCTGTCGCAATGGATGCGACCGGAGCTGCCGCGTCTGTCCCAGATTCCCGATCAGGCGGTGGTGGCGCAGCGAATTGCAGACGAACTCAGCGACATCGCGCCCGGGACCTCGCAGTGGAGCATACGCCTGCCCGACGCGCGCAATAACAGTGTCTACGCCTTCTGGCGTACACCCGCAGGCAATCCGGGCGGGCGCGGCTTCGGCGAAGCCAATTTCGATCCCGCCACCGGCCAGAGGGTCACCTCACGCGGCACGCTGGGCGGTGAGTTCTTCTACCGTTTCCACTTCCAATTCCACTACATGCCTGTGGTGTGGGGCAGATGGCTTGCGGGTGCGGCCGCAATGTTCATGCTCGTGGCCATTGTGAGCGGCGTCATCACCCATAAGAAGATTTTCGTCGATTTCTTCACCTTCCGCTGGGGCAAAGGACAGCGCTCCTGGCTGGACGCTCACAACGCCTTTTCGGTGTTCGGGCTGCCGTTCCATTTCATGATCACTTACACTGGATTGGTGACCATGATGGCGCTGTACATGCCCTGGGGCGAGCGCGTGGCGTTCAAGAACCCGGCGGAGCAACAGCAACTCAACGCCGAACTCAGTGCCTTCATCCAGCCGGGCAAACCCAGCGGGCAGAAAGTGCCGCTGGCATCGGTCGAGGACATGGTGCGGCAGGCACAGGAACGCTGGGGCCGGGATAATGTCGGGCGCGTCAATGCGGTTCATCCCGGAGACGCGGCAGCGCGTGTGGCTGTGACGCGCGGAGAAGCGGGCCGCGTTTCCATGAGTCCGCAATATATGGAGTTCGAAGGCACCACCGGCAAATTGCTGGCGGTCCGCGAGGATGTGGGGGCTGCGGCCGAAACCCGAGGCGTCCTCTATGCGCTCCACTTGGGACGCTTCGGCGACACCGTCACGCGATGGCTGTATTTTCTTGTGAGCTTCATGGGTACGGCCATGGTCGGTTCTGGCCTCGTGATGTGGACCGTGAAGCGGCGACAGAAGCTGCCAGATCCGGATCGTCCCTATTTTGGTTTCCGTCTTGTGGAGCGGCTGAACATCGCGAGCATCGCCGGCTTGTCGATCGCAATGACTGCATTCTTGTGGGCCAATCGCCTGCTGCCACACCCGTTGGAAGGCCGCGCCAACTGGGAGATTGACCTGTTCTTCATCGTCTGGGCCTTCACACTGCTGCATGCCTTGGTGCGTCCCGCCAAGTCAGCCTGGGTCGAGCAATTATGGGCGGCATCGGCGCTGCTGTTTCTCTTGCCGGTCCTCAACGCCGTGACGACGCAGCGTCCGCTGTGGCACAGCCTGGCCGAAGGCGACTGGGTCTTCGCCGGTGTGGATATCATGTGCTGGGCCCTCGCTGCGCTCCATGCGGTCCTGGCGATACGCACGGCTCGGCAGGAGACCAGATCTCAGTTCAGGCGCAAGACAAGCCGCGAGGCTCCGACCGCCGTTGCGTCCGGCGGGGCAGCAGGATGAGTCATCTCCTTTCCTTTGCGCTGTGCCTCACAGGGTTCACCGCGCTGGCGTTCGCCACGAATCGCCAGCAGCGCGATATCTTCGGCAGGCTCCTGCGGCCAAGCACGACATATGTCCATCGCATGGTCAGCGCATGCGCCCTGGTTTTTGCGCTCGGCATTCTCGTCGCTCGGCAGGGCTGGAGCCTCGGCCTCGTGATGTTCAGCGGTCATGCCACTATAGCTGCCGGTATCGTGTTTTGTGCGCTGATCGGACGTGCGAGGACGTTTGGCCGCAAATTGCTCTAGTTGCTCGCCCGAGACGGCGTATCGCCAAGCCACTGCATGAACTCGGCGACATGCTGGGCCCATAGGTCGGGCCGTGTCATGGTGAAATGGCCTGGTGATGACGGGGTTCCTGCTTGAACTGCGTAACGGCCGCGTTCGAGCTTCGGAACCGACTTTTCGAGAACCTGCAGTTCGTCGGGATTGAACTCGTCGTCGGAAAAATTGAGTGCGAAGAGCTTCGTCTTGATTTTGGAAAGCTCAGGCTCAGGATCGTAGCTGAATGATGATTTGAGCGAATAAAGGATATCGTTTGCGTCGACGTGCTCCGCTGTGAGACGGTTGGCGCTCAGGAATTTATCGACCGCGGGGCCGTCAGGCACTTCGTGCTGAAGAGCGGAAGCGCTGTCGATCATCAATCGCAGAATGTTGTACCCCATGATCCAACCGCGCGGGGTCTCCGCATAGTCCCCGTTTTTCCATTCTGGATCGGCACGGATCGCATCGACCACCATGCGCCTCCAGAGCAGGTTGCGGCCCGAAACTGGGATCGGCAGCGAGACCACCGGCATCACGCCGTCCATCATGTCGGGATAGGCCTCGGCCCATTGCCAGGCGTTCATTCCGCCCATGGACATGCCGAGAATAGCGTGAAGATGTTTGATGCCCAGTGTTTCCGTCACCACCTTGTGCTGGAGGTCGACGATGTCGCTGTAATCGTAGTTCGGGAATTTCGCTTTCAACCCGTCACTCGGCTTGCTGGATTGGCCGTGGCCGACACTGTCCGGAAAGATCAGGTAGTAACGTTGCGCGTCAAGCGGACGACCAGGATCAAAGAGCGCCTTCGCGTAGGTCGGGCTCAGCAACGCGCGGCTGTCTGCCCCGGTCCAATGCAGGACAAGGACCGCATTGTCGATCTCGCCCTTGGCGTTGCGGTGCGGTGTGCCCAGAGTCGAATAATGAATCTTGAGGCGCGCCAGCGTCTCTCCGTCACGGAACTGATAGTTGTCAAACCAGGCGTCGGCTTGCACGGCGGCGGGATTCACACGCTGGTCCCAAGGTGAAGCCGGCTCGCCGGCGGCCGCGGCAGATCGCGAACTCGATTGAGCAAATCCCGCGCCTGAAAGCATCGTTCCAGAAAGCAGGAGACCGAGCAGCAGGCTGGCTGCTGCGCGACCACGTTGAGACCTCATGACGAATTCCCTGTTGTTGGCGATGATTGGACTGCCTTGCGTAGTATCGTGTGGACCACGCGCGCTATTGCAGCGGCGAAGATGTTCTGTTCGGGATCTTCGAAGCTTCGATTTGACTTTCAAGGTCCGTGACCCGACGCGCAACGTCGCTGCATGGGTCGAAGTTCAGTGCTTCATCAAACCGCAGAATGCCTTGCCATAGCCGTCTAAAGAAGCTTGTCTCAGCAGTCGGATCCTGCGTTGCTCGAGCCTTCACCTTTGAGTTGCTCATCTCTTTTCCTTTCACGACTTCGTGGATTGTCTGCCCGCGGTGTTTTCGCGCGGTCAATGTGTTGTCTCTGTCATGTCTGGATAGCGGCGCGCTTCACTTCGCTCCCTGAGCCACGACGCAGCAGGTCAAATGCCATGATGTGGCTCGCACCCGAAATGCCGACGCCGTAGAGCGGGATCAGCGCCATGGGCAGCGTCTGGATGCCGGACATGCGGGGGTCGTTGAGGAGGAAGAAGATCAACCCCGTACCGACCGCCACGACAAAATCAGCAAAGCCGAAGATGTGGAGGGCCAAGTACCGGTTGCGACTCTCGGGCAGCAGTAAAACGCCGAGGGCCAAGAACCCCGTGATGAGGTCGCCCCACCCCGCGTTTCGAACAAAGGTTTCCGGGAGAAGGTTGTGCGCCCCATACCAGAAAAAAACCAGCGCGGCGGCGATGCGCCAGATATGAAATGCCGTTATCGACCGTAGACCCATGGCTTCGATGTATGCACGGAAGCCATCGGACATTGCGTAGACAATAACAGGCACCACAATCCCCAGGACGATGATGGCGCCTAGAAACAGCGTGGGAATGGCACGAAAGAAGCCTGCCTCGGAGGCAAAGGCAACCGCCAATCCCCAGATGGCCAGCACCACCAGCAAGACGCGCGTCCCGCGGCGTTTGCGGAGCTCAAGTTCTCGATCCATGACCTATCTCCACTTAGGTGTAGTTACACGTATTTAACTACAAAAATGCGTGACGCTTTTCCCGCTCCTCAGGCTGACAAAACATCCAGAGCCGGCCTGAGCTCGTCCCAACGATTGGGGCCTATGCGGCGGTTGCTTTCTTTCTAGGCCTTTCGCCAAAGAGGCACCGCTTGTTTCAGGAGTACCCGGCCTTTGGCCGTCAGCGTCAGACTACGGATACGACGATCTCGCGCGTCTGGCTGGATCGCAACGAGCTTCAGGGTTTCGATCGGCTTCAAGTTGCGAGTGAGCGTCGTGCGATCCATACCGAGCAGATCGGCCATGTCGCTGATCGGCACCGGCTCGTTGCGCCTTAACGCGGACAGGATTGTGAACTGTCCGGACGTGATGCCGATGCGCTTGAACATCGCGTCGTATCTTCGCGATGTGGCGCGAGCGGCCCGGTTCAGGCCGAGGCACACGCAAGCCCCGTAGAAATCCGTCGCTGTAAGATCGTCCTGTTTCATCTGTTCACCCTACAGCATCCCCTTCCTCTTATCCTCAGTCAGCTTCAGAAGCGACGGTGACTTGTACAGGTTTTCCGGTTGAACTCTTTCCCAAAGGCTCCCCTTCCCAAGTTCCCTTCCCAACTGATCTTCCCGCCGAAGCCACTGTTCGACACTCCTGATCCGATTGGGGTGAATTTCATCCAACAACCCGTAATCCCTCTGAACGACTCCGTATTTCCAGACGTTCCAGAACCCGGTGAAGTTATCCCGGAAACTCATGGTGCTTTTGTCATTGGGATCTGCGTTGTATCCAGCAGGCAGGTCGGCAGCCGCCTTGAGCGGGCCATCCCAGTACGCGTCCAAGTCCGTGTCTATGTATTGAGCCGGATGCCCGGTCACCTTCTCGAACGCCGCAGCAAGTTTCTGATACTCAACATGCTCGATGGCGACTTCGAGATTCATGCCGTTCGCACGCTCCGGGTTGTCAAAAAGCCAGCGGGCATAATAGCCACAATCATCAAGAGCAACGTGCGGCACGGCTCCGTTGCCAAGCGGAACTCGCCACGTCACGACACCATCCTCCACAGAAGGAGTCATGGGCGTCATCGCCGAGATCGCCATCTCCATGTATGGACCAGTGGTGAACACCGCCGCGCCCATCCTGTCTTTGTTCACTTGGTTTTGAAACAAAATCCATTCGCCCATGCGGCCCTTGCCGTCATAGTGACCCGTGCGGAATTTGGAATCATAACCAGACTTCTTGAGCGCGTAGTCCAGATTTCCATAGACGAAGAACTTGATCCCTTCTTCCACGGCTATCTCGTAGCTGCGGATTGCCCAATAGGTCTCGGCCTTCTCGCCGGTGTTGAACCCATCGATATTGACGTATGCCCCGTCGCAACCGCGGAATCCTTCCCGCAGCGTGGCTTCGTCCGCGAACGTTCCCTCGAGGATGGACACGTTGCCGAGTGCGAGAACGGCATTTGCCCGTCGGGAGGCAGGGTCGCGGCTAAGGGCTCGGACGGAATATTTCTTGTCAGCGACCAGGGCGCCGATGACGGGCAAGCCCTGAGCGCCCGTGCCGCCGATGACGAAGATCTTGGAGGTGCTGTGCGTGGGCATGGTTATCTCCACAGGTTTGCATGAACGGGTCGTCCGGATGCTCGCGGATGACCCTGTCCTTTTGCGCCGATTGGCAGCGGCGTCGCGGCCGGCCAACGGGTGCCTCGCCCGGTGATCGCGCGGTTTCGCCGTCATTCGAAACGGCGGCACTCATCACTACACATTAACTCTTGTAATAAGAGTGACTGCGAAAAGCAAGAAAGTTCGGCTCGTCTCACGCTTCGTTGAATTTGTCGCGTTACCGACCTAAGTTGGCTCTTATGATGAGAGCTGCGCGACGATTCTCCTCGCGCAACTCGTGGAAATGGCAAATGCGCTCGAAGGGTTTCGACGGAATGGTGTGCTCGATCGCCGGCGTGATGGCGGTGATCGGCGATCGTTGGGGTCTGCTGATCCTGCGCGACCTCGTCTTCGGTCTCAACCGATACGAGGACTTTCGCCATTCGTCTGGCGTGACCAATGCGACGCTGAGCGACCGGCTGAAACACCTGGAGGCCAATGGCCTGATCGAGCGGCGGCGCTATCAGGTAAATCCAGAACGATTTGGATATCTGTTGACCCAAAAGGGCTGGCAAATCGCTTCCGTGATGCCGGTGCTCGCGCAGATCGGGGATCGCTGCGACGTCTCTGGCGCTTCAGCGCCGCCGCTGAAGTTTGTGAATCGAAAAACCGGGGCCGACGTCGGGTGGAGTTTCATCGACAAGAACACTGGCGAGCAGCTAAGCGCCCTGGATCTCGCAATCAAAGAAGGCCCCGGTGCAGACGATTTGGTTCGCTGGCGGCTGTCCCACGCCGAGCGCGGCCGTCACAAGCATAAGGTCGACGACGGCGTCGTCTCGCCAAGCGGCACGCCGCCTCTACAAGAGGCGAAGCTCAGGGCGCGCGCGGCTCGTAAAGGTATTGAAGAAGAAAAGCTCACTCGGAGGGTGAAGAAGAAGCCCACGCAGACGAAGGCGCGACGATAGAGGGCACGGATATTGGCCCTTAACCGAAAATCTCCGCCCACGCGGGGTCCCATGGACCTCACTTACTCTCCGTACCCTTAAGGCCCGTCGAGGAACCGCTCCAATGCTGCGTTGGTTTCGGCCGGCGCTTCCTGCTGCACCCAGTGGCCGATGCCTGGGAGGATGACCGATCCGCGAAAGTCGGTGCAGCCAATCCCGGGGTTCGCATAGAGATCCATGCCGGGGATGAACGCGCGAACCGCGTCGCGCTCGCCGGCCACAAAATACGATGGCTGCGTCACGGGCTTTTCGGCGAACTCCGCCAGGTCCTGAAAATCGATGCCCTGCGCGCGGTAGCGGTTGAGCGGCCCGCGCAAGCCGCCGGCGCGAAATGCGTCGACATAGACCTGCAAGTCCTTCTCGCTCATCCAATCCGGAAACGGCTGCGGATCGATCATCCCGTCGAGCAGTTTCGCATCCACCGGCTTATGGTCGAGCCACTTGTTGAGCGGGGCGTTACCTGAGATGGCGAAATAGAGTTTTCGCAGGGCGACAGGGATGTCGGCCTCGAGCTCTTTCTCAGCCACGCCTTCGTCCTGGAAATAGAGCTGATAGAAGAAGCGGTCCTTGTAGACGGCCTTGAACATGTCGAGAAGCGGCGCAGGTCGTCTGGGGATATACGGGACGCTCAACCCGGCGACCGCCGTCACCTTGTTCGGGTAGAGCAGCGCGGTATTCCAAACCATCGGCGCGCCCCAATCGTGGCCGAACAGGATCGCCTTGCCGTCACCCAATTGATCGATCACGGCGGCGATATCTGAGGCCAGATTGCGAATGCTGTAGGCGGCAATCTCCTGCGGCTTGGAGCTCTGCCCGTAGCCGCGCACATCAAGCGCCGCCACCTTGTAGCCCCGCTCGGAGAAATAACCGATCTGGTGACGCCATGAGTACCAGAGCTCGGGAAACCCGTGAACGCAGACGATCAGGGGGCCGCGGCCGGCGACGGCCACATTGAGGTTGATCGATCCGTTCCGCACCGTGACGAAATCCATGACGTCCTCGCAAATTTCCGTTTTCGCTCTACTCAACTCCCGCGTGGATGCCCGGGTCAAGCCGGGCGTGGCTACATCTGTAACCGTGGAAAGACCTCATCCAAACAGAAGGATCGTGCGGAGTGCGCCGTTCTTTCCACGTCATTGCGAGGAGCGAAGCGACGAAGCAATCCATTTCACCGCTTGTGGAGGCGTGGATTGCTTCGTCGCTTCGCTCCTCGCAATGACGGTGGGGATTGCACCGCCTGCGCCTATTTCCCGTGCTCTTCGCGCATCTTGGCCTGGATCTTGGCCATGCCGCCGATCCAGCGGTCGTAGTTCTCGGTCTTCTTGCGCATGTAGCCGAGCACCTGCGCGTGCGGCAGGATCAGGAAGGTTTCCTGCTCGATGCCACGCAATGCGTCCTGCGCAACCTGTTCTGCCGTGAGGTCGCCGTCGCCGGATTGCGGGCCCTTCGGGATCGAGCGCAGCATGTTGGTGTCGACGCCCTGCGGGCAGAGAATCGAGACCTTGATGCCGTCGGCGCGATGGGAGATCGCGAGGTTTTCGGCGAAGCCGACCGCCGCATGCTTGGTGGTGGAATAAGCTGGGCTGCCGACCTGCGACAACAGACCGGCCGCGGAAATCGTGTTGAGGAAATAGCCGCCGCCGCGCGTCTTCATGCGCGGGATCAGATGCCGCGCGGCATAGACATGGGCCATCACATGAATCGCCCAGCTCCGTGCCCAGGGCTCGTCCGAGGTGCCGCCCGCATTCACGGAGAGCGGATCGAAGCCGCCGCCAATGCCGGCATTGGAGCAGAACAGCGCGATCGGGCCGAACATTCGCTCGGTCGCCTCGATCACATGCAGGACATTCTTCTCCTGCCCGACATCGCATTTGAACGCCGCGCCGCCCACTGAGGCCGCGACCTTCTCAGCGGCCGCATGGTCGAGATCAACCACCACCACCTTCGCGGCACCCGCGCGATGGAACGCCTCGCACAGCGCCTTGCCGATGCCATTGCCGCCGCCGGTGACGACCACGACTTTTTCTGCCACCTGCATGGCCCCCTCCCGATGTGTGTTTGTCAGCGCCTCAGCTCGCGAGCACGAGGTCGAGGATCGCCGTATAATGGCAGGCCGCGCCAAGCAAGACAAAACAGTGCCAGATCGCGTTCTGGAAGCGCAGCCGCTGCCACGCGTGGAATACCACACCGAGACTGTACAAGACGCCGCCCGCGACCACGAACCACAGCGCCATCGCCGGCAGCACCTTCACCACCGCATCATAGAGCATCGCCCCGCTCCAGCCCATGGCAAGATAGAGCCCGACCGACAGGCGGTCGAAGCGGCCCGGCAGCGTCAGTTTCAGCACGATGCCGACGATCGCGACGCACCAGACGCCGATCAGGAGCGCTAGCGCAAAATAGCTCTCCCTCAATTCCATGATGAAGGGCGTATAGGTCGCGGCGATCAGGACATAGATCGCCGAATGGTCGAACCGACGCAACACCCATTTGGCGCGCGACACCGGCCAGAGATTATAGGTCGCCGACAGCACCAGCATGGCCAAGAGGCCCGCGACATAGACCGAGACCACCGCGACATCGCCCGGCGTCGCGTAGATGGCGGTCAGCACGATCAGCACGGTGGCGGCGATCAAGCCGAAACAGATGCCGACGACATGGACGATGCCGTCGGCGATCAGTTCGGCGCGATCGTAGTTCCAGATCACGGCACCGGCCGCATGGAACGAATTGGAGGCGAGTTGCTTCAGTCGGAATATCGTCATGACCAGTTGGCGCGCATCGGTAGAAGCGAGGGGACATCGGCGTTGGGAGGTTAGCCGATCTACTATCCCATCGTCGTGGCTGTTTTTTGAACCGGCGATGAACGGCGCCGCCCTGACCTGCCTGACGAAGTGCTTGATTTTGGCCCATCAATTGCCATTTTGCGGATAATTGTTCGCCCATTGCCCTCCTCCCGCCCGGGTTGCTCCTCGCCTGCATGGCCCTCAATCTCACCGATATCGTCGAGGAAGCGCGTCTGTCGGCGCGGGCGCTCTGGGATTATGGCGACAGCTTCTTCAACCCGACCGTTCGGCTCGGCGTCACCGGACTGTCGCGCGCCGGCAAGACGGTGTTCATCACGGCGCTGATCCATGGATTAACCCGCGGCGGCCGCTTTCCCGTCTTCGAGGCCTATGCCTCGGGCCGGATCGCACGCGCCCGTCTGGAGCCGCAGCCCGACGATGCGGTGCCGCGCTTCGACTACGAGAACCATGTCCGCACCCTCGTCGAGGAACGGCGCTGGCCGAACTCGACCACTGATATCAGCGAGCTTCGCCTCGTCATCGACTACCAGCGGCAAAATGGCGCGGACCGCACGCTCACCCTCGATATCGTCGACTATCCCGGCGAGTGGCTGCTCGACCTGCCGCTGCTCAGCAAGAGTTTCGAGCAATGGTCGACTGAGAGCCTCGCGTTGTCACGCGAGCCGCTGCGCGCCGAACTCGCCGCGCCCTGGCATCAGCATCTGAAGACGCTCGATGCCGAAGGCCGCGAGGACGAGCAGGCGGCGCTTAAGGCAGCGAAACTCTTCACCGACTATTTGCGCGCCTGCCGCGACGAACGCTTTGCCATGAGCTTGTTGCCGCCCGGCCGCTTCCTGATGCCGGGCGGCCTCGCCGGCTCACCGGCGCTGACCTTTGCGCCGCTCGAAGTTCCCACAGGCGGCACCGCGCCCGACGGCTCGCTATGGGCGATGATGCGGCGGCGCTATGAGGCCTACAAGGACGTCGTGGTCCGCCCATTCTTCCGCGATCATTTTGCGCGCCTCGATCGCCAGATCGTGCTGGTCGATGCGCTCGCCGCCTTCAATGCCGGGCCCGAGGCGCTGCACGATCTCGAAGCCGCGCTTGCCGGCATCCTGGATTGCTTCCGCATCGGCCGCAGCACGATCCTGAGTGCGCTGTTCCGGCCGCGGATCGACCGTATCCTGTTTGCAGCGACCAAGGCCGATCATCTGCATCACCAGAGCCATGACCGGCTGGAAGCGATCCTGCGGCGGACGGTGGCGAAGGCCGCCGACCGCGCCGAATTTGCCGGGGCCGCGATCGACGTGGTGGCGCTCGCCGCGGTGCGCGCGACCCGCG
>NZ_PSRR01000258.1 GCF_004296405.1 Bradyrhizobium sp. Leo170 | reverse complement strand
CGACTGCTGGGTGGCCAACTGCGCGGCCGCGGCAGCGGCTGCCGTAGCCGAACCCGAACCCGAACCCGTGCTTGCGCTCCCCAGGCTGCGCGCCTCCGCCCCCGCAATGCTGCCGAGCAGCAGAGCAGCGGCACTGACCCCAACGAGCAAGTTGTTCTTGAGGGTAGCGCGGCGGAATCGGCAGGCGGCAGGCTGGACGGACATGGCTTGATCTCTCGGCAAAGACTTTGACGTGAAGCTGATTTCACGTGGATGACGTCACTCGAAGCGACGCTTTCCCTCTGCGTAGAGACATGCCGAAGCGCGGCACCGAAAAAAAAGTAAGAAATAATTTGAGGTCAGGAATTCCCGAGCGATCGACGGCGTTTAGCTCAGCAGGACGATGCCGCCCGGCAAGGATGTGACGGTCGCGCCAAACAGTTTCTCGACTTGCTCGAGGACCGCATCGACGTTGCGAACCCGGAAATTGGCGCTGAACAACCGCGCGCCGAGCGCAGAATTCACGACGATGATTTTTCCGGAACGATAACGATTGATTTCCGTGATGACTTCACGTAGCGGCTTGGAGTGGAAGATCAACAGATCGTCTTGCCAGGCGGTCACGATCGCTGCATCGACGAACGCGGGCTTCCCCAAGCCTGATCGATCATAGGTGATCTGCTCGCGGGCGCGCAACGACGCTATCGCCGCGCCGTACGAGACGTGAACGTTCCCCTCGACGCAGGTCACGCAAACCGCGTGCCCATCATTCCGTATGTTGAATTTCGCTTCAATTCCGCTGGTTTGGCCTTGACTGGACGTCACGACAAAGGCCGGCCCCGCACCGGATGGCGTCGCGACCAGCGCCTCGCCCGAGATCAACTCGATCCCCGCGGCCTCCTTCGCGACCTGGCGCAGCGCAATGCTGGTCTGGGTATTCATCTCGACGAAAGTCGTGTCGGCCACCACAATACGCCGCCGCTCGCCGGTGTGCGTCCGATAGTCGGCCGCCATTTCCGACCAGGATGGCCAGAGGCCGAGCGGCGGCTGCACGACGAGATACGCCGCGCTCGCGGCGATGGCGGCGGCCCCGCCGCCGAGCACGGCACGACGTGACATCGAGATAGAGGCGAACGTCCGCGCGGCTGGGCGATCCCCCTCAAATGCCTCCGGCCCCAAGGCCTCCCACATCCGGGTGGCCTTCATAAACGCGGTACGATGCGCCGGATCGCGCTCGATCCACATCTTGCCTTCCCGCAGGTCCGCAGGTCCTGCTTCCCCCGAGGTGAAACGGACCAGCCAATCGTGCGCTTCGCGCTCGATCCGGTCCAACTTTTCGGGCGGGCTATCGGTCATCCCTGTCATCAACACGCTTGTCGGCCCTCTGTCCACGCGATTGCTGAACGGGCTGAGGGCCGAATCTTTGCACGAGTTGCCGATCCAGACGAAGCGCGCAATGGGCTAACGCATGCTTCAACTCGATCTCAACCAGTCTTTGTGATATCTCCAACTGTGCTGCAATTGCGTGCAGGGGTTTTCCTTCGACGCGCGCTGCATGCAGGATAACGCGCCGTCGCGGGGTTAATTCCCTGATCGCATGTTGAAAGGCTTCGAGCTCGATCTTCGCTTCCAGACTTCGTTGGGGACCGGGCGTTTCATCGGCAATGTCGAAGGCGATCTTCGCGTCATCGAGCGAAACTGTGTATTTTTCCGAGTGCAGTTTCCTCAGCGCGATATTTTTGGCCATGCGCAGCAAGTAAGAGCGCGGCCGCTGCACCGGCGGCAGATCCGCGCCCCGGCAAAGCTCCATATACGTGTCCTGCAAGGCGTCACCGGCAAGCTCCACCGAATTCAATCGACGGGCCAACTTGGCTCGCAAATCATCATAGCAGAGTGTCAAAAAACGGCGCAATTCGGCGCGGCTGCTGTGGGTCATGCGGAATCGCGACCCTGGACCCTTGTCCCGTGAGCATCGTACGCGCCCGCTGTCTCGCGCACCGACATGCTAGCGCCCGGCCTTCTGGTCGACGGGTGATGCGCAGAGCCTCGCGTCGGCCGCTCCCCCCGGCAGTGCAACCATGGTGATCGGCTGCGGCATCTGCGCCGGTGGCGGTTCGGTCATGCGTGACTTGCCAAGCGTCGCCAACAGCATCCGGTGACTTGCCTGTTCGCCGGCCGATCCTTCGAGTTCTGCGCGCTGCACCAATCCCGACGAACCGATCCACAACTTGATCACCAGCCGATAACTCACGGGGCGCGTGTCAGGATACCGGCACAGAATGCGCAGGATGTCGTCTTGCACCACGGCGAAATAGCGCTGATATTGACCATCCTGGGCGATCCGTGCCGTAGCGAACGCATGCGCCGTATCGTCGCCGGGATGAATTAGCAAGTAGCTGTTTTCGCGCGCGCGCAGTGGGACGAGTTGCGTCCCTGCGAGCAAGTTTCTGAGAGCATCGTCACGCGCAAGGGCGCCGGTCACCGCAGAAGATCGCTGTCCGATCGCCGCTGCGCCGTCGTAATACACCTCGGTCCCGGTCGCCGCGCAGAACGCGTCTATGGCAGACGCCAGAGGTTGCGCGGGGATGTCGAAGGAAGTCGCCCCCGCCGGCGATGCGTGCCACAGAGCCGAAACCATCATCAAATGCGCGACAACAGCGGCAAGATCGCGCGTGATCACACACTTCCACCATCTGACGATGTTCATGAAATGCTGGTTCACCTTGGCAAACACGAGACTCACGGATGGCTGCGGATCGATCCGTTACGAATTGAACCAGACGCCGGTCAATCAGAAACTCCTCCCAACTTACGACGCTGCGCAAGACGGTATTGTGACACGCCTCGACTACGGACCTAGTGTCACCCAATGCTAAGGCCGTCGCTTACTCGAAAGGCGTCGTCTCATCCCGAACTAATCATCGATTTTGGGTGCTTGATGCGCGGCGCAGTATCAAGCCTTACAGCGGTAAAAAAGCACCGCTTGTGCGAGATGTAGTCTGGCGTGTAAATTCGCAGATCTGGTGGCGGGGGAGCGCTACCGCGTTTCCCCACACCAACCGAGCCTGCGATATCTTATCCAATCTTCCGCCTGACGCTGTTCATGGGCGCGAGAGCGAGTCCAACTTCAAGGGCCGCTGGCCAAGCAGTTCCGCAGATCCTGGCACCGCGTCAGCTGCCACCGGCAGAAATCCAGCTGCGTGCCCGGCGAGCCACGCGGATTCACACGCATCAGACGGCTGCACGATTCCCCATGGATCGGAACGTTCGCGCAGTGCTGTTAACACCTCGAGTTACGCCGCCACCGCGTGCTCGCGGTGCACAACGGTCGCCGGAGCGCCCGCGACCTCGCGGGTGACCTTGAAGTCGAATCCGATCCGCGCGAATGGCCTGTTGAGCTCCGCCTCCCGGATTTCGGTGGCTTCCGTTGCGCGTACGACCGGTGGGATCAGGTCGTCGCGGGTGCCGAAAGCAAAATCGTCGTGCAGGTATTTGTCGCCGTCGATGTTGATCTGGGTGGTGAGCTGCCGATAGCCTGACGCGGTGATGAAGAAATGGATGTGCGCCGGCCGCTGGCCATGGCGCCCCATCTTCGCGAGCAGCCTCTCGGTGTTGGAGCCGGGCGGGCAGCCATAGCCCGACGGCATGATCGAACAGAAGCGATAGCGGCCGTCGAGGTCGGTTTCGATCCGGCGGCGCAGATTGTAGGACGACTGGGGCGGGCCGAAGAACGAATAGAAGCCGAACGAATTGGCGTGCCAGACATCGACAATCGCGCCGGAAATCGGCCTGCCCTCCGTGTCGAACACCTGGCCTTCCATGAGCAGTATCTCGCCATCATCGGTGCCGTCGTCGAGCCGGGCTTCGCCCTTCGAGAGCGGCGCACCGGCGACATAGAGCGGACCTTCGATAGTGCGCGTCGTGCCGCCGGCAAGGCCGGCGCGGTGCTCGGCTTCGTCAAGCCTCAACCAGACGCCCTCCAGCCTTGAAGCAAGTGGCCGTCGGGTGAATTTCCACGTCAACCGGAATGGGAGAATTGCGTATTTCGACCGGCAAGAGGCGTTGAAGCCGGCTGAAGGAAACAAGGGGTGGGCTGCATCGCAGCTCACCCCTTCGCTTCATTGACTAGAACGTGAACCTCATACCTACAGTTGGGTTGTATTCAGACGTATTGAGATATGAGAACGCAAACCCTCCGCTGACCTGGGAGTACGCGACGCCGGCATAGATCCGGAAGTTCTTGGTCCAATCGTAATCTATTCGAAACGACACCACTTGCTCCGCGCCGGCGCAGTTGATGTAGGTGCTGCTAGAGCACGCCGTCCTCGAATACCCTGGCGCCACGATGCCCGGAATGCTGTTGACGCCCAATCCGTAGGACTTCTGATCGTAGCGATAGTATCCGACTGCGACCGACCATTGCGCATCGTGTTGATATTTGCCCGTAATGAAACTGATATTCACCAAACGGTCACCGCCGGTGAAAGCGTAATTGACGATACCAGACCCGGTCGACCCGTTCGTTGATAATATTGGCCCGATCTCATAGCCGCCAATCGTTGAATGTCCGGGCGCAAACCCTCCACCGGCCGGGTTGGAGAAATCGATCCTGCTGTAGCCTCCGGTCACCGTAAATTTCTGCTCGGCTGGATCCTGCAGGCCGTTTCGACCGAGGTCGAAGACATACTTGCCGAATATTCCATACATGTCGGTGTCAAATACCTTGGCACCCAGGTATTTGGAATTGAGATTAGCCGGACCTGATAGTGCGAATGTCGACACAATATCGGAGCCGTGCCCAGCGACGAGATCGACCGAAAAATTCGGGCCCACCACACCAACCGACCCCTGATAGAAATCGTTGACGTTTGTCCCTGGTTTCCCGTAGATCGCCGACATCCGCCACGGACTGTAATTATTGTAGTATTTGATCGACTGGTCGATACGAGCGGTATCCGAACTCCCCTGCCCCGCGAGAAGGCCGAAGTAACCGAGGAGGGAGAAGCCGTATGAGGCAAGCGGGTCGTAAGCACCAACCATGTCGGTCGAAACCACATTATTTCGGCCGATATGCAACGTCCCCCAAGTCTTGTCTTCGAAGCCCGCCCAGGCCTCACCATTGATGAGCTGCCCGGCGCGAGGACCGCCGCCGTTCACGGTCTGCTGATTCAACGGAATGCCGTTGTTCTTTTGCATGCCCTTGAGCGAGTCTGACAGTTCGCCAGTGGTCGAATTGAATCCTGTCTCAAACCGAGCGATGAAATGCAATTGTTCGGTTATATTTCTGTCGACTTTGATGCCCACGGCGGTTTGCGACGATTGGTTGGGGACCAACAGCCATTGCGGGCCTCGATTCATCCCGGTGATGATCCCCGCCGCGCCGTTGCCCCCGGTCGGCGCTCCGTGCGACTCATATTGCCCGCCAATGTCATAGGTGCCAAAAACGGTCACCCCCTGCCAGGTGAGGTCCGGCACCACCGGCGGCGCTTTCAACAAGCCGCCCACGTCCGCCGCGCTCGCGCTCGCGGCAAGACCCGCCGACGCGGTAGCGCACACCAAGCCTTTCCCCACACTGCCGATGAACCTTCCAGCAAACCAAGATCTAGAACTCATTACGTCTCCCCCTTATCGGCCGTTCCCAGACAGCCCTATGTGAAATTGCATTTGGTCTTGGCGAAGAACCTCGATGCCGAGTGCGCGGTGTTGGCCGAGATCATCTCGCGGATCCGCTCGTCGTCGTAGCCGAGGTTCATGCAGAGCTTGATGCCAACGCGGAATCCTTCGCGCGGGCCGAACGTGCTGGTCTGGCCGAGATCCGAGCAAAGGATCGTCTGGCCCATACCTGCGGCGTCTATTTGCTGAAGCAAGTTTCCGGTTTCGCGGCTCTTGCACTTGCAGCCTTCGAGGAAGCTGCACAGCGGGCGCACAATGAAAGCGCCGATCGCGATGCGGCCATCACGAGCTGATCTGGCCTAGGTCATAGAGCCGGTCGCCTGCACGACGACGTTTCCGGGCGATTCGACGGTGGCGGCGGGCGGGTCCGCTTTCAGACCCGCAGTTCTCAAATCAACCCCGCGCGTCTCCGGCCCGCAAGCCGTCGCCGCCAGGATGATGATGCCGCCGAATGCCATGAGGAAACCTGCCGCATTGGCAAACGTCATGAAATGGCTAAGCCAGATCATGTAGTAAGGAAAAAAAGAAGGGATGATCACAGCGGCGCTGTAGGCAACGCCCCACCCGGACGAGCGAACCGACGTCGCAAAACGCTCGTTGATATAGGCTGGCACCACACCCAGGGGACCGACAAACAGCATCTGCGTGGCGGCGGCCAGGAGCGTCAGATTGAGCCATCCTTGCACCGATCCGCCGCCGATCAACGCCATGGTCACCGGCGTCAGCAGGACAATGAGCACGCCGGAAATGTATAGAGTTGGCTTGCGGCCGATATGATCGCTGAGCCAGCCAAAGAAGACATAGGATGTCATTCCGAACAGCGGCACCACGAGCAGCGTATGAGCCAGATCGGCCGCGGTGTATCCTGCGTTGTTGTGGAGCAGGAACTGATTCAGCACGCTGCTTCCGATATTGATGAGGAAGAAAACACCAGTCATCATCACCCACGACTGGATGAACGCCCTCCCGGACCTGCCTTTCAACAGCTCCTTCAGGGGAGAGCTCTTCTTGCTCGATGCATCCACGCTTTTCCAGACTGCGGAGTCTTCGACGTTGCGCCGCAGAAACCAGGCCACTGCGAAAGACAGGACGAAGCCCAGGATGAACGGTATTCGCCAGCCCCATTGGACGTAAGGCGAATGAAGCCCGTCATTGACTGCCACCATCAGGACCAGACTATTGAGAACCGCGACAATAAATCCTCCCCCACTGGCCGAGCACTGGATCAATCCACCGATGAATCCCCTGCGTGACGGCGGTGCATACTCGAGCGCCATCGGAGTGGCAGCGGTATATTCGCCGCCCAAAAATATCCCTTCAATGAACCGGAGGCCGATCAGCAATGTGGTGGCCACCGTTGCCCCAACCAGCTCCGCGCCTGGCAGGCATCCGATCAACAGCGAAATGGTGCCGAATCCGAAGATCGTAATAGCGCCGATTCTCTGTCGGCCAAGAAGGTCGACCGAGCAGCGTCACAGCGAGAGTCATTCCGGCGAATATCGACCTTTCCTGCGCCGACATATCGCCTTGGAAGTAGACCAGCGCAGGCAGGAGCGTCGATACCACAATGAAGATGGAATATGAATCCAAGGCGAATCCAGCCCAGGCGCTTAGGATCGCTCGCTTTCTTTTCTTTCGGAAATCCGGATCGAGGGCGGGGGTCAATGCTCCGATGCTCTCATTCATGTGCGCTTCCTCAGGAGTTACTGCGGGCTGCCCCACGAAGGAGTCGGCTTTTAGTGAGCCCCGCTTGTTGTCCAGTTGAAGCTGAACTTGAATTCGTTAGCTGACTATGTTTATCGACCGACGTTTCACCAAATGGAATTGCAACCATCCCGAATGACTTGACGATGCGTCTCGCCAGAATCGGAGCAAGGGCGACACGCCGCCCTTGCTCCAGATCCGGTTTCAGCGAACCCGCTGCGATCTTCATATGATCTCCGTGGCCACTGCGCCGTTGCCCGCTTTATCAGGACATCAGTGCAATGGAAGGCGATGTCCGATCAGAGCAGCCCCGCCGCATTGCCTCCAACGAGCTTGCGAATATCCCTTTCACCATACTGGATGCGAAGGAGATCGCCGATTATCCGTCTATAACCCTCTACCGGCCGGGGCATCCCGACAAGGCCAAGGTCTGAGCCGAGTATGGTCTGGTCCACACCTGCAACCTGAATGATGCGCGAAAGATCATTGACGTCGCGCTTTTGCTCTCGACCCTCAATCTGGATGAACATGCAAATCGAGTGTTCCATGTAGACGCCAAGGCTGACGAGGCGGCGAATATCGTCATCCGAACAGCCAATGACGTAGGTCGGATGATTGACAAGCATCTTCTTGACACCTCGCCGCTTGGCTTCCTCAAACATGATGATCTGCTCACGCGCACTGAGATGCCCGCCTGCCAGAATGATGTCCGCCTCCGCGATAAGATCCAGGATCTGCTGCGTCTCTTCAGTCAGTTTTCCATCCACACCGAGAACGGAAAGCGGCGTCGGCGTCAGCATGGGTTTGATGGATTTCGGGAAGGTTTTCGCCTCAGTGCTACTCTTATCGATGTGGTTCGCAGCGGAGAAGGTTGGCATCCATACGATTTTTCCGCCCAGCTTGATGGCATGGTCGACTGCGTATGGATTTATCCCGCCGCTGGCATTGTTAAGGGCAATGCCGGAATAGAGGCGCGTCTCGACGTAGGGCACGAGGTTTTGGAGGATCTTGGCGTGCGCCATGCCGGCGTAATAATGGTCCTTATAAAGCAACGCTTCAAAGCCGGCCGCAGCGGCGTCCAGCATCGCTTCATGATGATCGAGCATCCGCGGCATGGCTGCTGGGCCACTGTGACAGTGAAGGTCCACCGCACCAATCATGAGGGCGGAAACCTGTTCCGAGATGCTGCTGTCTTCGACCTGTGCTGTCGCCACGTTCATTGCGTTCTCCTTGGCGTTTCCGGGTTCGGAAGCTCGTTGCTTCATGTAGCTGAAGCAGGCATTGGGTATTCGTCCGCATTCAAAACCCAACCTGGCTTCGACGAAAAGTCGGCGCGCGGGGGCGCGAAAATATCGACCAGCACGTTGGTGTCGTCCATCGACTGCGACGTATGAATTGCGGGCGGCGGAATGATGCAAAGAGACGGCGCACGACAGAGTTCAGCGGCGTCTGCCCGCCATGCCGCCTTATCGGTCACCCACGGCCAGCGGAGATAGTGGGTGTAAGCTCCCTCCAAACAAAGCGATCCCTGTTCAAAGTCGGCGTGGTGATGAGGCGAGAGATTTTTCGTATCGCGCGGCGGGGACGGATGAATGCAATTGATCATGATCGTCGAGCAGCGGAACAGCCGGCCAAACCGGGTGGGACTTTTGGGAATATCCAGGCTGTAGCTGCGGATTGCGAAGCCGCCCGGCGGATCAGGCCATGCAGCGAACGGCTTGACGTTTGGGTCTGGCTCCGTGGCGTATGATTCCGCATTGGAGCATTTCGGAAGGAGGTCCAGCGCGTTCGTCGAAAGGATTCGAACGATCGGGCCAGCGGCCTTGACCTCTATCGAACTTCGTCCTGGCGGCACCACCACGACGGAATAGCCGGGCACGGTCTTGCTCTGTTCACCGGCCGTGACTTGCACGACACTGTCTTTCGACGGAAGAAGCAGCATGTACTCGTCCGGCTGGGCATCGCGCGCGAGCACTGCCCCCCCATCTGCCTTAGTGTATGTCACGATCATGTTTTGGCCGCGGGTGTACCAGGTCTGCGCTCCCGGACCTTGCTCCTGTGGAGCTTGCTCGTACCAGCGGGCATATTCCGCCCCTTTGAACATTCTGGCGGCGTTCGCGGTCGTCCCCGCTTGAGGCATGGTGCTCCTTGGATCGTCTGCGGCGTACACGGCTTTTCTCCGATTTTAGCAGCGATGTGGCTTTGCAGCCGGCGTGCGAAAGTCTGCCAATCAGACCAATTTCGCCGAGGATTGAAAGAACGTATTTCGATGTTTTCGCTCGCTGAAACGTTAGCCCCCCTGCCACGCCAACCCGACATTGGCTAACGACTTGAAGACGCCTTGAGCACTGGCGACCGCTTTTTCACCTGTTTTGAGCGTACCCGACACGAAGATCGTACCGCTCGTCCTGTGCTGGATGTGACATTCGGTCGTAACGAAGTCGCCAATGTCGACCGCTTGCAGGAACGCGACGTCGAGTTGAACGGTGACACACTGGACATCGTCGCCGGTTGAACGAATGACCGCTCCCATGCCCATGTCAGCCAGCGTCATCAACAGGCCGCCGTGCATCTTGCCCTTGCCGTTGTCGTGGCGGGGGTCGCAAACGATTCCAATCTGTACGTTGCCGCCAACGCGTCGCTCCCAGAACGGTCCGACAAGGGTGGAGATTTTTCCTGGCCGTATCATCCACCCCTGCGATGAAGGGTCGGGATGTTTCTTGTTGCCTGCACCTTCCAACGACGACCTCCTGATTTGCCGGGCCATGACCCGACGCGCTGTTTTGCGAACTTGACGTATTCGCACCCGATTCGGGAGTTGTGGATATTCGCGGAATAAGCGGCCCCCAACGACTCACCTGGCCGTAAGGGACAACAGCTCTCTGGCTTCCTTGGGTGTGGCCACCGAACAGCCAAGCGAATCCACAATGGCGCACGCGCGCTCTACCAGCGGAGCGTTGCCCGGCGAAAGTTCGCCCTCCGAGAGGAAAAGGTTATCCTCCAGTCCAACACGAACGTGCCCGCCGAGAATGATGGATTGCGCTGCCATCGGAAACTGCGCCCGCGATATGCCAAACGCCGACCAGGTCGTGCCCGCCTCAACCATGCTTCTCATGAGCAGCATTGCTTCCGTATTGGCTGGCGCACCGCCGGGAATTCCGAGACAGAACTGGAACAACGAGGGTGTTGGCAGGTGCCCCTCCTTCTGCAATTGAAGGGCGAGGCGCAAGTGACCGAGGTCGAAAACTTCCAACTCGGGCTTTACGCCGGCCGCGACCATTCTCGCCGCCATGAACTTCAGATGGGTTGGTGTATTGACAATGGCCCGCGACCCGAAATTCATTGTTGCGACATCGAGGGTGCAGACTTCGGGCCGTAGCTGCACGATGTGCTGCGTCCGTTTGGCGGGCGAAACCACACACACAATCTCGCCCCCATCTTCGACCGGTGGATCATAACCTGCTCCCGGACCGCCGGTTAAATTGAGAACAATGTCGATTGCGGAGGATCGAACTCTGTCGACGGTCTCCTCGTAGAGATCCAGATCGCTGGAAGGTGCTCCCGTTTGCGGATCGCGAACATGCACGTGGGCAATGGCAGCGCCGGCTTTGGCGGCGTTGACGATCTCGTCGGCGATCTGCTTCGGCGTGATCGGCACGTATCTGCTATTGCTCGTGAGTGCGCTTGCCCCGGTTACCGCACACGTGACTATGACCTTACGCTTCATGAAACTGCCTCTTGGATTTCCAAGCTTATTCAACCGACCAAGCGCGCAATCGCGCGATGCCCTTTTCGATCATATCCGCCGCTTCGCGTGTCGGAGTGTAAACGTCGGATACGATATGCGCCGCCGCCGGTGCCGTGGCGTAGAATCCCACACCGAGACACGCAACGCACACGCCCTCGTTGAAAACGGGAACGCCGATAAATTGGAATTTCCGAGAGCCGCGCATCCCGTCCTCGACGGCGAATCCATTTTGGCGAGCCGCTTTCAGCGCGTGGTCAAGGACCACGGGATCGAATTTCTCTTCAGCTTTTCCGCTCGTTCCCAGGCCACGCAGCAAATCTTCCTGTTCCCTCTGGGAGCAGAAGGCCAGATAGCAGCGTCCCAACGCGCTATTCGCCAAGCTCAATTGACGGTGCAGGGTGGCAAATGGAAACGCCCATGGACTGATGGCCGAGGTCGTGAAATCAACGCTGAGTTTGCCGTGGTGGACCGTGGCGACGCTGACCGGCCACTTGATCCGTTCCGTGAGTTTCACTGCCCATGGCCGCGACGCCTCGATAACGAGTGGAAGCCCTCGGAATCCATTGCTGAGGTGCTGCGCCTCGGAAGTAACTCGATATCCGCCGATGAAATTGTCACGCATGACATAGCCTTCATGGATGAGCGTATCGAGCATCCTGACGATGGTTGATTTCGAAAGCCCTGTGATCGTGTGAAGCTCGGCGACCGACGCGGAGCGCAGTGAATTCATCGCGCGAAGCACGCGCAGTACCCGCTGCGCGGCTTCGACGGGCTGATAAGAGCACTCGGCCGGCAGTGCATCGCCCCTTTTCGAATTGGACCGACAACGATCACCGCTTTGTTGCTTTGTGCGTCCTCGCGCAGCGCGAACCGAACCTTTGGAAGCTAAAGCCGGATCAGGCATGACGCTTTCCAATCGGCGGGATGAGACCTGACCGGACTTTTTCGCAGACAACGTCGGCCCGTCTTCAATGCAAGCGTCTTCAGCGGAAGTCTGGCGCGCTTTGGTCATTGCCGCCCCGGGCGACACGCCACGGGCACGGCGTTGCTCAACTGGAGGCCAGTCTTGCAGGTGGCTGGCGTAGGAATCGATCAAGATTGATGAATCAAGCTTCATTTCAACGGCCTCCCGGTGCCCGTTCGATACCGGCCCGTGGATCGGACCTTGTTTGTTTGCGCTTCGCCAAGAGTCGAGCGGCTTAGCGCATTGCCGAGCTAACCTGCCCGTCTCCTAAACTGAACAGGATTATC
>NZ_PSRR01000257.1 GCF_004296405.1 Bradyrhizobium sp. Leo170 | reverse complement strand
TTCGGGGCCGCCGGCAAGCCGCGCGGCGAGATCGCCGGCCTGCTGCGCCTCGATCGGGCTCGAAGCCGTGCCGGTCAGCACCACGCCATCGCCGACGCCGTCGATCTGGATGTCGGCATTCGGCAGCGACTGGCGGAGCGCAGCGCGCACACCGTTGAGATCGCGCTTTACGGCGATATCATAGGCGGCGATCTGCGCGCCGGTGGAGTCGAAGAACACGATGTTGGTCTGGCCGACCGCGGCGCCGATGATATAGGCGCGCTGCGACGAGCGGATCACGGCATTGGCGATCTTGGGATCGGCCACCAGTACATCCTTGATATCGCGGGGCAGGTCGACCACGACCGATTTGCCGACCCCGAGCGACAGGAAGCGCGCGTTGGCCTTGCCGTCCGCCGTTGGCGGTGCCGTGACGCGGTAATCGCTCGCCACCACCGGCGTCAGAGCCGGGTTTAGCGTAAAGGCGACAGCGGCCGAAAACGATAGGGCGCGAACGACGAAAGCTCGCAGCATCGATCGATTCCCCCAGCCTCTCATTCCCCGCGCCCTTTCGCTCACTTCTGTACCGTTTGCGGACTGGCGATGCCGTAGCGGATGACGTTGATGGTTTGGCCGCGCCTGCGCATTTGATTGTCGGCGTTGGCTTCGACGATATTGACGTCGGCGATGCTGCGCAGCGCCAGCGTCAGCGTGCCGCTCTGGCGGGCACGTGCCAGCGTCTCCGCCTGTTCGGGCTTGAGCTCGAGTGTCACGGTCTTGCCGATCAGCGCGCTGGTGCCGTCCTTTTCCTTCGGCGCCTGGTCGATCGCAAGCACGCGGACATTGCTCAGGATGATCTCCGAATTGACGACGTCGGGGCCATTGCTGTCCGGATTCTTGCTGCGTTTGGAGAGAATGACGTCGACCCGGTCGTTCGGCAGGATGAAGCCGCCGGCAGCGGTCTCCGGCGAGATTTCGGTCGAGATCGCGCGCATGCCGGACGGCAGGATCGCGGCCATGAAGCCGCTGCCATCGGCCTTCACCAACTTCTGTTCGCGGATCGGCTCGCCGGCGATAAAGGGCGCGCGCGCAATTGAGCCAACGACCTCCTTCATCGCCTCGGGTTTGCCGTCGCGCCGCATGAAGGTGCCGCTCGCCGTCGCGGCCGGCCAGCTCTGCCACTGCAAGTCGTCGGCCTTGACCGACTGGCCGAGGCCGATATCGGACTTCGCGACCAGTATGTCGACGGTCGGCAGTTGTGCCACCGGTTCGGTCTTGGGAGCGGGTCGGTCGCCGCCTCCGCTCGCCAGATACAGCGCCGCGAGGCCGGCAACGCCGGCAATAGCCAGGACCACGATGCGGGCGGTATTCATTACGCTTCACTTTCCACAGGACGACGCGACGGTTCCCGCCGCTGTGATCGGCAGTTGACCAGCTATTCGTCAAAGCATGGTTAATGAGGCGTATCTAAATCGCCTTAACGGGCAGTTACTTCCACCCGTTCAACGCATTACGAAATGCGCGAAGTCGACCGCCTTCATCCATTCGGTCTCGGGATAGATCACGAGCGCGCCAAGTGCGAGCGCGACGCCATAGGGGATGCCGGTCTCCTTGGCATGCAGCCGCAACAGCCAGGCCTGGCCCAGCAGCGGGTAAGGCAGCGGCCACCGTCGAAACTGGAGCAAAAGCAGCGTCAGCGCGCCGCCGAACAGGGACGCATAGAGCAAGTAGAAAAGCAGATGGTCGAAGCCGAACCACAGCGCGGCGCCGGCGGCGACCTTGGCGTCCCCGCCGCCAATCCAGCCGAACGCAAAGCAGGCAAATCCCGCCGCGAGCACGAGGGCGCCGGCTCCGGCATGCGAAAGCATCTCGTGGAGTCCCATGCCGCTTGCGAGCGCGAGCACAACAAAGCCCGCAACCAGCGCCAATGACACGCGGTTCGAAATCGTCATACTGACAAGGTCGCTTGCGGCGGCGAATGCCATCAGTGCGGGAAACAGCAGCAGGCGAAGAATGTCGAGGATCATGTGATTACGCAGCCCGTGCGGTCCAAATGAGGTCGTCTCGAATCTAGCCGCGAGAGATGAACAATCGGCGAAGGCAGGGGCAGCTCACCAGACTGCCGCTATTCGGCAGGCAAGCGTGAAAACCGCAAGTGCCAGGGCGACGCAGATGATGTGCGCGGACGCGCCGTTGCTATTGTCGGCCCGAAAGTACGCCTTGGTTGCCGCAACTCGTGGAACAGGTAACCTACGCATGCTTCGCCGTCCTACTCGACAAATAGAACAAAGGCCCCGGATTGCCGGGGCCTTTGTCGCTGGCCGCGAGAGTTAGTTACCCCTTCGGCGTCAGTCCGTCTGACACCTGCTGCAACCTGGCGTTGAGGTTGGTGCCGATGGTGGTGAGGACACCAATGATCACGACGGCAATGAGCGCGGCGATCAGACCGTACTCGATGGCGGTCGCGCCGGACTCGTCCTTAATGAAACGCGAAACGAGGTTCTTCATAGATTACTCCTGGTGTGCACGTGGCTGGTCGAACTATCGTTTGGTCACACCGGCGTTCTCAGCACCGTGACCATGCACGCGACCGTAGGGGTGCGACAATTGCGCAGCAGTTAATTCGATTGCAGAAAGATCGCCCCAAATTTGACAGTTCCGACCCAGAGTCAACGCGGGCTTAAGACGTTCGGTAAAACTTGAATCTTTTGGATGCCGACGTGATTGGATCAAACCCCGTATCGAGGTGCGCTCGGTTACGAGAGGATTGGGTAGGCGGCCGCGGCGATGCAGCAGGCAAGTCGCCCGTCCACTCCGGAAACGAATGCGGGTGCAATTGCGGAAGCGCTTTTTGCACTTCGTTCATGAATTGTTGTCAGTTTAGCTCTGTCGGGCGCCGCTTCCGCTGCGTATCGCGGTTGCCGGCTTGTCAGTGTCCCGGGGTAGAGCATGTCGTTCAAGTCAGACCGTATCCGTACGTTGGCGGGTCTCGCCTTCAGCCTTCTCGCAGCCGCCGTCACGGCCTGGCCTTCTGCAAGCTTTGCCGCGGCCGACCCTGATCGGATCGAGGTCAATGTCGACCAGGCCAAGCTCGTCAAGCTCCCGACCGGCATCGCCACCATCGTGGTCGGCAACCCCATGATCGCCGACGTGACGCTGCAGACCGGCGGCGTCGTGGTCGTCACCGGCAAGGGTTATGGTGCCACCAATTTCATCGCGATGGACCGCAACGGCCAGGTGCTGGTCGATCGCCAGATCCAGGTCCAGGGCCCGAGCGACCAACTCGTCACCGTCTATCGCGGCATCGAGCGGGAATCCTATAGCTGTATGCCGATCTGCCAGCGCCGCGTGACGCTCGGCGATGGCGAGAACTACTTCAAGTCCGCGATCGATCAGGCCGGCACGCTCAGCACCCAGGCAAGCGGGCAGGGCGGGTCCGCCTCCAAATCGTCCAACTGACAAATCGTCCAACTGACGAAAGCTGCAGAGGCGTTGGCGGCGGCGTCGTTGCGCTGTCCGCCCATGCTTAACGCCGGCCTAACGGAGCGGGTCGTGCCGTCTCGGTCCGGCGAAACATTTCGACAATCAGTTTCGGTTAGTCCTTGCGGGGTCATTCCCGCGAGACTCCCCCGATGCCGCAGCCCCTTGGCTCTTTCCGGAACTTGTTGCGCCGGTTTCGCCGCGATCGTCGCGGTGTAACCGCCGTTGAATTCGCCTTCGTCGCGCCGGTGTTCTTCGCGCTGCTGTTCGCGATCATCGAGACCGCGCTGGTCTTCTTCGCCAGCCAGGTGCTCGAGACGATCACCCAGGATACCGCGCGGCTGGTCCAGACCGGCCAGGCCCAAAGCGGTTCGCTCAGTCAGGCGCAATTCAAGGATCTGGTTTGCGGCCACACGCTCAGTTTTATGTTCGACTGCAGAAACGGCATCTATGTCGACGTTCGCAGCTACGCGCAGGCGAACGTGGTCAAGATTCCCAACCAGATCAATGGAAGCAGCACCTTCATCAATGACATGAGATATTGTCCTGGCCAGGACAGCAATATCGTCGTGGTCAGGCTGTTCTATCAGTGGCCGGTCTACATCATCAAAATCCTCAACGTCGGATACAATCTCGAATACGACCTGTCCAATCTGAGCGGCAGCAAACGCCTGTTGTCGGGAACGGCGGTCTTCAAGAACGAGCCCTTTCCGACTGGTGGGGTGACGTGCTCATGAGCGAAGCAATGAGAAAGAGTTTGCTCTCATCGACGTGGCGCGTGCGCCGCAAGATCGGCGATCTCGTGCGCGATTGCCGCGGCGTGGCGGCTGTCGAATTCGCGATGATCGTGCCCATCATGCTGGTGCTGTTCTTCGGAACGGTCGAGCTCAGCTCTGCCATCGCCATCAAGCGCAAGCTGGCACTGGTGGCACACGCGGCCTCCGACCTGACCTCGCAATCGCTGGACAGCGTCAAGAACACGGATATGCAGAATGCCTTCGCCTCGAGCGGGGCAATCATGCTGCCCTATTCGCTGACGCCGTTGTCCGCGACCGTCTCGGAAATATTCATCGACAAGAACAAGATCGCGAAGATCCAGTGGAGCCAGTCGGCCACCGTCGCAATGGTCAGCGGCTCGCCACAGGCGGCGCTCATGGCTTCGCCGCACAAGCCAAACGATACGGCGACGGTTCCGGAGGGGTTGCTGATACCGAACACCTGGCTGATCTGGAGCGAGGTCAGTTACACCTACACGCCGACGGTCGGCTATGTGCTCAAGACTGGTCTTCCGATGGATGACGAGGCTTATACCCGCCCGAGGCACTCGACCTGCGTCGACTATCCGCAGCTCACCGGATCAAGCAATAGCTGCACGCCGGTTTCTTAGCAGCGCGACGTTGGCGCGCAACCTAAAACAAGAAGCCGCGCGGTGAGCGCGGCTTCTTTCTTATTCGGTGCTCCTGCTTCGGAGCGTTTGCTTCAGTCGCTAACGCTGCGGACGCAGGCCCGTCGTCGGTCAGCCCGCCGAGCGCAGATTGTCGGCGGCGGATTTGCCGGAGCGACGATCGGACACGATCTCGTAGGAGATCTTCTGGCCTTCGCGCAGCGTGCCCAGGCCAGCGCGCTCGACTGCGCTGATGTGCACGAACACGTCGCTGCCGCCGTCATCGGGCTGAATGAAGCCGTAGCCCTTGGTTGCGTTAAACCACTTCACGGTTCCCATGCTCACGGGATAGTCCCTTCTCAGATAGACAAGTCAAAGCCCGCTTCTGGCAGGCTGGTGGATCGAATTTTGGAAGGGTCGTCAGCACCTGAACCGGGATACCGGTGGATGGCTAATGTCGTCCGGCCGAAAATCGATTAGCCCGATATTATGCGAAAAACGGCCCTAAAACAATCCTGACGTGCGCGGATTTCGTTCGAACGTGCAAACCGCCGGGATCGCGCAAGACGTCAGGGCGTCGTGCGCGATTCCGGACGGCTTCGGGGCACGTCAGCGGCGGCGGAACTGGCCGCCCCGCGGCGCCTGGCCGCGCGGCGGGCCGCCGGGCGAACTCGGACGTTCGTCCTTGTGACGGAAAATCAGCCGCCCCTTCTCGAGATCGTAGGGCGACATTTCAATCGTAACCCGGTCGCCGGCCAGCGTCTTGATGCGGTTCTTCTTCATCTTGCCGGCCGTATAGGCGACAATCTCGTGTCCGGTATCGAGTTGCACGCGATAGCGTGCGTCGGGGAGGATTTCGGTCACCAGCCCCTCGAACTGGATCAGCTCTTCCTTAGCCATGTGGTTCTCCAGAATCGATTGACGGCTAGTGCTGCGTTTGGTTGTTGCGTTTGGGCTGCGGTTTCGCCCGGCTTTCGCGGTGCAAGAAGGCGACGCCTTGAATGCCGCTGCCCTGGTTGCCCTCGCTCTTGCCGATCTGCGGCGGACGTGGCGACTCGCCCCGGTTCGCCTGTGGCGCGCCATTCTTACCACCTCCACGGCGGCGGCGGCGAGGGCCTTTTGCTGCCTGAGGCGATTCATTTCCCTTGGCCATATGGGGCCGCTGCGCCGCTCGTCCAGCCGCCCGATGCGGGGCGGCGGCGGCGGCAGGCGCCTGCTCGCGATTGCCCGGTGTACGGCGATCTTCGCGCGGCAGCGCCACCCGGATCAGCCGTTCGATGTCGCGCAGATATCCCATCTCCTCTGCGCCCGCGATCAGCGAGATCGCAACGCCGTCGGCGCCGGCGCGTGCGGTGCGGCCGATGCGGTGCACATAAGTCTCCGGCACGTTGGGCAGGTCGTAATTGACGACATGGCTGATGCCGTCGACGTCGATGCGCGCGCGGCGATGTCGGTCGCGACCAAGGTGCGGATTTCGCCGGAACGAAAGGCCGCTAGCGTGCGCTCGCGGTGATTCTGCGACTTGTTGCCGTGAATCGCGTTAGCCGCGATGCCGGCCTTCTCCAGCCCCTTCACCACCTTGTCGGCACCGTGCTTGGTGCGGGTGAACACCAGCGCGCGGTTGACCGGTTCCTGCTTCAACAGTTGCGCCAGTATGGCGGGCTTGGCGGTGAAATCGACCTGGATGATGCGCTGTGTGACGCGCTCGGCGGTCGAGGACACCGGTGTCACCGCCACGCGGGCCGGATCACGCAGCATCGCTTCGGCGAGCTCGGCGATATCCTTCGGCATCGTCGCCGAGAAGAACAGCGTCTGTCGCCTCTGCGGCAGCTTGGCGACGATCTTCCTGATGTCATTGATGAAGCCCATGTCGAGCATGCGGTCGGCTTCATCGAGCACCAGGAACTCGACCTGATTGAGCTTCAAGCCGTTGCTCTGCACGAGGTCGAGCAGGCGGCCGGGGGTGGCGACCATGACCTCGACTCCCTGCATCACCGAGCGGACCTGCCGGCCCATCGGTACGCCGCCGATCGCGAGTGCGGAAGAAAGGCGGATGTGGCGGCCATAGGCATTGAAGCTGTCGAGGATCTGGCCCGACAATTCGCGGGTCGGCGACAGCACCAGCACGCGGCACGACTTCGGCTGCACCTTGGTGCGGTTCTGCAGCAGGCGGTTGAGGATCGGCAGCGCAAAGGACGCGGTCTTGCCGGTGCCGGTTTGCGCAATGCCGATCACGTCGCGGCCTTCGAGCGCGAGCGGAATGGTCTGGGCCTGGATCGGAGTGGGGGTGACGTAGTTCTCTTCCCGAAGTGCGCGGGCGATGGGATCGGCAAGGCCGAAATCCTGAAAGGAGGTCAAAAGGGAGGTCTTTCCATCAAAACGTCAGGCGCGCCGGCCATGCCGGCCGGGCGCGTGAGGGCATCGGTGATACCCTCGTGTTTGGGGCATCGGTGCTGTTGGCTGATCAAAGGCAAGCCAAAAGCCGCCGAGGCTGGTTGGAACCAAGGCGGCTTAGAACACGCAAGCTTGCGCCGACCCGGCGATTCGCGCGGGTCATGGCAACCATATGGAACATGAACGCGGCGCTTTCAAGGTAAACTCTCCTCGAATTCGGCCGGCCGCAGGAGCGAAGTCGCTATTGCAGGGCGCGAGCCCGATGTCGTGACAGCGTCACAATTAGCTGCCGGAAATTTAGCCAAATCGGTCTGATTGCTCAAAAAATGAACTGATTGCCGCTTTGGCATACATTTCTAGCGCCTAATAATTAGGCGACGATGCTCTATGTTTTCCCGGAAATGCCAAATTGCTGTGCGCTAGCAATGGCTTAAGCGGTGCTTCGACCGTGGCATGGTTCTTGCGATTCCTTGACCGCAGGCGGCCGTGGGGCCGTTCGCATGCGTTCACGCCTGCGTCAGGGAGATGACATTTCATGATCACACAGCTTACTCACGATATAGCGACGCTGAGCCGCCGTGGCTGGCTCGCTGCCGCCGCGGGTCTGGTTTTGGGCCTGGCGTCGTCGCCATTTTCTCCGGCCAAAGCCGCCGACGACACCATCAAGATCGGCGTCCTGCATTCACTCTCCGGCACCATGGCCATCAGCGAGACCACGCTGAAGGATACGATTCTCTTCCTGATCGACGAGCAGAACAAGAAAGGCGGCGTGCTCGGCAAGAAGCTCGAGGCTGTCGTCGTCGATCCCGCATCGAACTGGCCGCTGTTCGCGGAAAAGGCGCGCGAACTCATCACCAAGGACAAGGTCGCGGTCGTGTTCGGCTGCTGGACCTCGGTGTCGCGCAAATCCGTGCTTCCGGTGTTCAAGGAGCTGAACAACATCCTGTTCTACCCCGTGCAGTACGAGGGCGAAGAGTCCGAGCGCAACGTGTTCTACACCGGCGCCGCTCCGAACCAGCAGGCGATCCCCGCGGTCGACTACCTGATGAAGGACGAGAAGGTGAAGCGCTGGGTGCTGGCGGGCACCGACTATGTCTATCCGCGCACCACCAACAAGATCCTGGAAGCCTACTTGAAGTCGAAGGGCGTCAAGCAGGAAGACATCATGATCAACTACACGCCGTTCGGTCATAGCGACTGGCAGACGATCGTGGCCGACATCAAGAAGTTCGGCTCGGCCGGCAAGAAGACGGCGGTGGTCTCCACCATCAACGGTGACGCCAACGTTCCCTTCTACAAGGAGCTCGGCAACCAGGGCATCAAGGCGACCGACATCCCGGTGGTGGCGTTCTCGGTCGGTGAGGAAGAGCTCGCCGGCATCGACACCAAGCCGCTGGTCGGCCATCTCGCCGCCTGGAACTACTTCGAGTCGATCAAGACGCCCGCCAACGAGAAGTTCATCAAGGATTGGCAGGCCTACACCAAGAATCCGAAGCGCGTGACCAACGACCCGATGGAAGCGCACTACATCGGCTTCAACATGTGGGTGAAGGCAGTTGAGAAGGCGAAGTCGACCGATCCGGACAAGGTGATCGACGCGCTGCCCGGCACCGAGGCGCCGAACCTGACCGGTGGCGTCTCCAAGATGCTGCCGAACCACCACATCACCAAGCCGGTGTTCATCGGCGAGATCAAGGGCAACGGCCAGTTCGATGTGGTGTGGAAGACCCCCGGCCTCGTCGCGGGCGATGCCTGGTCGAAGGAGCTGGAAGGCTCCAGGGACCTGATCGGTGACTGGGTCGGCAAGAAGTGCGGCAACTGGAACACCAAGACCAACAAGTGCGGCGGTCAGGGCTCCTGATCTAAGCCGTCCATTTAAACAGTCTTCCAAGAGACTGGAGAAGGCGGCGGCGTTCGCCGCCTTCTCCTCACCACTCCTGCCGGGGTCGTCACGTGTTTGGCTATTTCCTTGATCGTTTTCGCGCGATCGTCCTTTCAGTCTTGCTGATTGCCTGCTTCGCGCTGCCGGCCTTCGCGGGTCCGTTCGAGGACGCGGTCGCCAAATTCGCCAATGACGAATTTTCCGATACCGAAGCAGCGATCGAGGCGGTCGCAAGCTCGGGCAATCCGCTCGCCTTCCCGATCATCTCGGCGCTCCAGGAGGAGCGGCTGTCGGCCGATCCCGAGAGCAAGAAAGTCTTCATCACGCAAACGGACGGCAAGATCATCGATGCCGCCACCGGTGCCGCCGTCGACAAGCTGCCGGACAATGCGGCGTCCGTCCGTCTCAACAACCGCCTGCGCCGCACGGTGGAGGCCGCACTCGGCAGCCTGACGCTGCTCTCGCCCGATCCCGCCAAGCGCGTTGCCGCCGCGCAATCCGTCTTCAAGAGCCATGACGAGAACGCACTCTCCGTGGTCGAGGGCGCGCTCGCGAAGGAGACCGACAAGGCGGCCAAGCAGGCATTCACCGAGGCCCGTGCGGCGATCATCCTGTTCAAGTCTGACGCCTCCGACAACGACAAGCTCGAGGCGGTCGGGGTCATCAAGTCGCGCGGCGACCAGGAAGCGCTGGCGCTATTGACCAGCGCCGGCCCCGACCAGCCGCCGCTGGTGGCGCAAGCCATCACCGGCGCGATCTCCTCGATCCAGAGCAATCTGGCGATGTGGTCGGCGGTGCAGAACGCCTGGTATGGCCTGTCGCTCGGCTCGGTGCTGCTGCTGGCGGCGATCGGGCTTGCCATCACCTTCGGCGTGATGGGCGTCATCAACATGGCCCATGGCGAGATGGTGATGCTGGGCGCCTACACCACCTTCGTGGTGCAGGAGGTGATCCGGACGCGCTATCCCGGCCTGTTCGACTATTCGCTCCTGATCGCGGTGCCGCTCGCCTTCCTGGTCGCGGGCGGGATCGGAGTCCTGATCGAGCGCAGCATCATCCGCTTCCTCTATGGTCGTCCGCTGGAGACGCTGCTGGCGACCTGGGGCCTGTCGCTGGTGCTGCAGCAGGCGGTGCGCACAATGTTCGGCCCGACCAATCGCGAAGTCGGCAATCCCTCCTGGATGAGCGGCGCCTTCGAGCTCGGCCAGATCACCATCACCTATAACCGGCTCTGGATCCTCTGCTTCACGCTCGCGGTGTTCGTGATCCTGCTTGCGATGCTGCGCTACACCGCGCTCGGGCTCGAGATGCGCGCGGTGACCCAGAACCGCCGGATGGCGGCCTCGATGGGTATCGCCACCTCGCGCGTCGACGCGCTGACCTTCGGCCTCGGCTCGGGGATTGCCGGCATCGCGGGCGTGGCGCTGTCGCAGATCGACAATGTCAGCCCCAATCTCGGCCAGAGCTACATCATCGACAGTTTCATGGTCGTCGTATTCGGCGGTGTCGGCAATCTCTGGGGCACGCTGGTCGGCGCCTTCACGCTGGGGATCGCCAACAAGTTCCTGGAGCCGGTCGCCGGCGCCGTGCTCGGCAAGATCGCCATCCTGGTCCTGATCATCCTGTTCATCCAGAAGCGGCCACGCGGCCTGTTCGCGCTGAAAGGGCGGGCGGTGGAAGCATGAGCGCGCATATCCTCACCCGCTCGCTGGACCGCGCCGCGACCGCCTTCATCCTTATCGTCGCGGCCGCCGGCATCCTGATCCCGCTGTCGAACCTGCTGCTGCCTCAAGGCTCGTTCCTGCAGGTGCCGACCTATCTGGTCGCGCTCTGGGGCAAATATGTCTGCTACGCGATCCTGGCGCTCTCCATCGATCTGATCTGGGGCTATTGCGGCATCCTCTCGCTCGGCCATGGCGCCTTCTTCGCGCTCGGCGGTTACGCCATGGGCATGTACCTGATGCGCCAGATCGGCAGCCGCGGCGTCTATGGCAACCCGATCCTGCCTGATTTCATGGTGTTCCTGAACTGGGACAAGCTGCCCTGGTACTGGTACGGCTTCGACATGTTCCCCTTCGCGGCCCTGATGGTGCTGGTGGTGCCGGGCCTGCTCGCCATCTGCTTCGGCTGGCTCGCCTTCCGCTCCCGCGTCACCGGCGTCTATCTCTCGATCATCACCCAGGCGATGACCTATGCGCTGCTGCTTGCCTTCTTCCGCAATGATTTCGGCTTCGGCGGCAACAATGGCCTGACCGACTTCAAGGACATCCTGGGCTTCAACGTCCAGGCCGACGGCACGCGCGCCGCCTTGTTCGCGCTGAGCTGTCTTGCGCTAATTGTTGGTTTCCTGATCTGTCGGGCGATCGTGACCTCGAAGCTTGGCAAGGTCTTGATCGCGGTGCGCGACGCCGAAAGCCGCACCCGCTTCCTCGGCTATCGCGTCGAATCCTACAAGCTGTTCGTGTTCACGCTGTCGGCCTGCATGGCCGGCGTCGCCGGTGCGCTCTATGTGCCGCAGGTCGGCATCATCAATCCAAGCGAATTCGCGCCGGGCAATTCAATTGAGGCGGTGATCTGGGTCGCGGTCGGCGGCCGTGGCACGCTCGTCGGCGCTGCGCTCGGCGCCGTCGTCGTCAACTATGCCAAGACCTTCTTCACCTCAGGCCCGCTTGCGCCGTACTGGCTGTTCATGCTGGGCGCGCTGTTCATCCTGGTGACGCTGCTGCTGCCCAAGGGCATCGTCGGCACCTTCAATTCCTGGTGGGAGCCATGGAGGGCGCAGCGCGACGCGGCCGCGGAAAGCGCCGCACGCGAAGACGGCATCAGCGAACCCAATCCGGCGGAGCAGGCGCGATGAACGTGATGGACACCCGTGCCACTTCCGCGATGCTGTATCTCGATGGCGTGCACGTCTCCTTCGATGGCTTCCACGCCATCAACAACCTCTCGATCGCGCTCGAGCCGGGCGAGATGCGCGCGATCATCGGCCCGAACGGCGCCGGCAAGACCACGATGATGGACATCATCACCGGCAAGACCAAGCCGGACGAGGGCACCGTGCTGTTCGATGGGGTCACCGACCTGACCCGGCTGGACGAGACCCGCATCGCCGAGCTCGGCATCGGCCGCAAATTCCAGAAGCCGACGGTGTTCGAAAGCCAGACCGTGCAGGACAATCTCCTGCTCGCACTCAATGTCGACCACAGCGTCAGGGGCACGCTGTTCTGGCGCGAGAGCAGGGCCGAGACCGAGCGCATCCAGAAAGTGCTGGAGACCATCCGCCTGACCGACGCGCGCAACCGGCTCG
>NZ_PSRR01000256.1 GCF_004296405.1 Bradyrhizobium sp. Leo170 | reverse complement strand
TCAGCGATGTTTCCATCCCGAAAGGACTTAGCGCCAGCGTCGGGGCGCCAGGACCACGCGACTTCATCGTCCGCGAACAACCGCGCTCGTCTTTCGCGAGCCGTCGCGTCCACCGCATCTCACCGCGCGTTCGTGACGTTGCGCAACGCCCCTCTCATCGGGTGAGACGCGCGGAGTTAAATCATTGATTTGCCCGACGACGGAAGCGGAATGTTTTTCGCGTCAGGGCTGGACAGACTTTCGTCCTGATTTGCCCGTCGGGTTGTTATGTCGCACCCAACGCAACCACATCGTCATTGCGAGCCACCAGGACGGCGCGCAGCGCCGCCCGATGGCAGGCTCCTCGAAGCAATCCACAGCTCCGCAAGCGGAGGCGTGGATTGCTTCGTCGCTGCGCTCCGCGCAATGACGATGACGATAGCAGGGCGCCAATCGGCCCATGCGCCCGTCAGCCTTGCATGGCCGTGGGTTGATCCGCTGTGGCGGCTGACGTAAGCGTCGGCGATGACCAAGCCGACCATCGGCGCCAATGCTCCAACCCAGAAATCGGATGCGAAACCGGCCCTGCTCGGGGTCGCCTGCGGCCTTGGTGCGGCGTTGTGCTGGGCGCTCGGCTTCGTCTCGACACGGCACGGGCTCAAAGTCGGATTCACGCCTGCGGACCTGCTGATGCATCGCTACGTGTGGTCGGGCATCGCGTTCCTGCCGCTCGTGCTTCGCGCCGGACTAGGCAATCTCTGCGGCATCGGATGGGGCCGTGGACTGGTGCTGATGGTGCTCGGCGGACCCGTGATGTCGATCATCAGCTATACCGGATTCCTGTTCGTGCCGCTGGGGCATGGCAGCCTCATCCAGCCTTCCTGCGCGACGCTCGGCGGCCTGTTTCTCGCCGCCGCCTTGCTGAAGGAGCGGGTTTCGTTTTCGCGGGTGTTGGGGGCGGTCGTCATCGTCGGCGGCCTTGCCGTGATCGGGGCTGAATCGATCGGCCATATCGGGCCCGACGGCGTGCTGGGCGACCTGATCTTCGTTCTGACCGGATTGATGTTCGCGGTCTTCGCCACGCTGCTGCGCCGTTGGCGCGTCTCCGCCTTCTCCGCGGCCACCGTCATCAGCGTGCTGTCGCTCCTGCTGCTGCCGGTCTATGCGGCATCCGGCGGGCTCGGCCGCGTGGTGGCGCTGGGCCTCGGCGAAAACGCGCTGCAGGCCCTGGGGCAGGGGATCTTGGCCGGCCCCGCGGCGCTGTATCTGTTCGCATTCTCGGTCCAGCTTCTCGGCGTCGCCCGCGCCGCCGTCTTCCCGGCGATGGTGCCGGCGCTGACCCTGCTCGTCGGCTGGCTCCTGCTCGGCGAACCTCCAACCGCGCTACAGGCGACGGGGCTGGTCGTGGTGCTGTCCGGATTCTATCTGGCGCAGCGGCAGCGGTAGAGGGCGCAGGCAGATTAGCCGAAGGCGCAATCTGCCGCTTTGGCTGATAACGGCGGATTGCGCTGCGCTAATCCGCCCTAGGCGCTGATACATTGGCAACCGCTCAGATCGCCAAGCAGCAATGCGTGAATGCCTGTCGTGCGCGATATCGCGACTGCCGTCATCTGAAACAGCTACCATCGTTCGAGTGTCGGGGCGTCTACCAGGACTGCACCCGATACACTTGCAGTGGTTCAGGACCGGGATGATCGGGTTGCCTTTTGCGGCCGTCAGCGGCAACGCCAGCGTCAGGCGGGTTAGCCACCGGGTCCGCGCTTGGCGCGGCCCGATGACAGGCTCCGCGTAACCTGCCGACCTGAGAAGAGTGAGCGGCGGAATCCGGTTTACGAGAACGCGCCTAACATCCGCCGATGCCGCCGAAGAGATCGGCTGAGCCGGCGGTGCCGGCCGTTGACGGTATCGCGCCCAGACAGCGCGAGCTCGATGAGGCACCGCCGCCAGCGCCACCCGCGCCTGACGTGGCGTTGGGCGTGACGGTTCGCGTGTTGGCGCCAATGCCGCCCACTGGTCCCGTTGTCACCGCGGTAGCGCCTGCCTCCGCCGGAATCTGGTAGGTTGGGGCGCCGAGCGGATCGGACGCGCAGCCGAACGCTGTCAGATTGGCGCTCAGCGATACGCCGGCCGGACAGGGCACCGCCACGGGCGCAACGCTACTGAAGCTTCCTCCCGTTGCCCCGGTCACTCCCTGGCCGGATGGCACGATCGCCCCGGTCGCCGTGCTCACCGCGTTGGTCGGGGAGTTGACCTGCGCGCCGGTTTGAGCACTGACCTGAGGGGTCGGCTGCGTGCCCACCGACGAACTCACTTGCGCGTGAGCGGTGGCAGACACGCCAAGCCACAGGGTGACCGCAAGGATGAGCATTCGTTTCATCGTGCTCTCCTGTCTTGCCGAAGCGACGATGAGGTCGTGATACGGCTCCCGCCCGCCCGTTGCTTCAAACGCCTCCGACGCAGAGGGGTTCCCTGGGACTGAGCCTCAGTGCGTAGGGCGGGTTAGCGAAGCGTAACCCGCCGACGTACGGAGAGTGAGCGGCGGATTACGCTGACGCTAATCCGCCCTACGGGCTGCGCTCGGCGAGGACGACGTGACGGGGGAGACGGTGGAATAGCCTTGAGTGGCCCGCTCATGCGGGCGCCACGGCGCCCGGCGTCCCGGCGTCCGGCGGGCCAGCAGGCCCGCCCGTCGAAGGCGGTTTCGAGCCCTTCTTGGGGTCGGGAAGGTTCGCCACCCAAACCAGCATCGCGGGCTCGCCAACGAAGATGAGCGGCCATGCAATGAACGGGTGCTGGTGCCACAACAGCAGACCTCCCACCCAAAGAGGGGCCGTAACCATCGGAATTCCGAACGAGAACCCGATGATATCCTCCCGTTTCTTCTCGAACATCCAGGCGAGTATCGCGGCTTCGCCGAAGAACATGAGCGGCCACGCGAGGTACGGGAGCTGCAACCACAACAGCAGAATTCCTGCCCAGATGGCGAGCGTAAACACCGCGATTCCGACCAAGAACTCGCCTATCTCACGCCGGTTCTTCGCGAGGAAATTGACGACGCAATCGATTCCGGCGTGCCGGACGACCTCGCACAACCCGAACCCGGCCACGGCGCAAAGATTGCTGGCGGCCGGCCCAAGGAATCGGCGCAGGAAGAGATCGAGCCCGATGAACAGGGCCGCCTTGACGAGAGTTTCGAACAGAACACGCATGAGGCTCATTCGCGCACCCGCTGAAGGTTTGTTCCCAGCAAGAAAGGCCGCAAGACGAGGATTCGTTCCTCGGTGGGCGATGGGCGCTAGGGTGGCCCAACTCCGCGCCTGCAGGCGCCCGAGCGCCCGTGTCACACAGCAACTTTCCGCGATCCGCTTCAACTCCTGGGCAACCGTACTAGACTCCGGATGCAGGGGAAATCCACGATGGTGGCGGCCTATCCGGTCGGAAGCCGTATCCAGCGTGCGGCAAGCCGATGAAGCTGGTCGCCGACGAGAGAGGCCATGAGCGGTACGTCTGCACGAGTTGTGATGACCCGTTGCAAGACCCAGCCGCCCGAGGGTGGGTGAACAGCCCACTAAGACCGCCCGAGAAGTGAGGGCGCACCTTCTCGCAGCGCGTCGCGCTCCCGACAGAGGTCGTCGACTTTCGCCCGCATGCGTGACAGCAGGAGCTCCGCCGCCGTCGGGACGCAGGCCCGCTGTAGCATCCGTATCTCGCGCTCCTGGGCGCGGATCTGTCCGCGCATGGGGCGATCTCGTTGAGCACCCAGTCGAGCTTCGCGGTCTCGCAGTGCGCTCAGATCGTCCGGTAAGTCGCCGAATTTGCGGATCGGCTTGGCGTCTCCGAATTCGCTGGTCGCCGGATCGCCGGTCCGGCTGAAGGCGTGGCACGCTTTTTCGACCGGAGGGGCGGATGCTTACGCGCCTTTCTTCTTCTTAGGCACTGTCCCACCATTGAGCAGTTGTGCGGTGTAGGTGCCCAGAAGAACCGAGCGGTCTTCGACGAACTTCTCGAAGTTGTCCTCCCATGTCGAGGCTGGGAGGAAATTTGCCTCTTCGATGTCCTCGATGTCGTCGCCCATCCTCTTACAGTAGCTCTTGTAGATGCTATCCATCAGGTAGGCGACGCGTTCCGGATCCCAGACGAAACCGCGCTGGAAGTTTGGGACGCGCATGCGCCCCGCCGATAGCTCCTCAATGATTTTGCGGATATTTAGCGACTCGGCCACGAATCCCCCAGATGTTTTCCTTAGAAGTTGCAGCAATGCACGCGAGAAAATGGCTTAGCAAGCAAGAAGCCCCGTGGTTATCGTGACAAGCCCCTACGACGTCGCGATGCTCTGCGTGCGTACCGCGAGGCGATGTCGACCGAAATCTCCAGTTAGGTCGCGCGTTTTGCTGTCGCGTTGAACTCAGTGAGCTTCAGGTCGTGCCGGCGTTCCGGGTCCCTCTGCCATAGCTGCCAAGATAGAAACGTCCACAAAGGGTTGGGGAGAGGATCTGAGTACACAGACCCGCTTCGAATATTGACCAGTCTGTAGTTGCCGCCGTAGAAATTATCGTGGGGAGCCGCACGAATAAGCAGCTCGCTTCCAATCGATACGATGACGCCGGGAGTTTCCCATGAGTTGTGACCTGTAGGGTCTAACTTATCATCGAGTTCGAAACGCGCGTTCGATGCGTATTGCAGAACGGACGGATTGTTCTGCCAATTCTCAGCAAATATCACTGGCGAACGATCCTGAAACGTTGCGTTCAACCAAACGAACGATCGAACTCCATTGGAGGAATGGTCTGTGACCAACGCCCACTTGACGCCGTCATACCGCGCGATCCCAACGATAGAACCGGCCGTGGCGTCCTTCAATGAAACGGTTGAAGGAGCCGGGAATACATCTACCATGTCTATCCCTTCATTCGCGCCTGAGGCCGGAACGTCCGCACTTTGGACACCGCTCCATACGGACGATTTTTCTCTCTGTATTCAAGGCAATGATATCTGATTAGCCTACTCATGATCGATTCCCGCTTGAGATGTGAATTCACGCCACAATGCGTCCGCAACTTGAGCAGCTGAGAGTTGCTCGTCGTCCCTCGATCGAGTCATGAAGGTATCAAGTCTTAGATAAAGTTCGTATTCGCTGGCCATTACGTAAACAAATCCATTAGCTGTATTTGCTGGTGCGCGACGTCCGTACGAGTATGAAATCTCTCCACCGAATGACTCGCCAGTATCCGCATGAATAGTGATGTGAGCTTCGCGGTCTCGATTTCCCTTGTTGAGGATGGTGCAAGAGAATGACAGATCGTTCATTTGCTCAAAGCGGGCTCGAATGGAATCATCGATGCCATTGAGTTCATCGATCGACTGCCGAAAAAAGTCTCGAATTGATCTGAATGCCTGCTCGCGAAATTCGTCGCGATCAATGGCATCGAATTCCTTCTTTAGTCGATAGCGTCTCGGCTCACGAGGCGGAGCCATGGGTGGGGACTCACCTTCATCGGCAACGCCTAATTTCGACGGCTTTTGCGTCGAACAGAGGCGCCGTAATTCTGTTACTACATCAAGATAGGCAACGTTTTCGTTCGTCCAGGTGGAAATCGGGATCCCGTCTTTTGGAAGTGCCTTAAGCTTGCTAAGCGGAGTTGATTTCCAGTCGCAAGGTTCAAGAATGACCGGAATAACACGCAAAGTGCTCGCGGCGTGACGCTCAAGAGCCCTTTCCATTTCTTGCTCGTAACAATAGTTCGAAGCGAGAAAGTCCGGACTCACAAGAGGCAGAAAGATATCCGCTTCGCTTAGGTTCAAAATGATTTCGTCATCGATGCTTGCGCCAGCCAAGATTTCACGATCGTACCAAGCCGAGATTTTCTTCTCTCGTCTCAAAGTTGCGAGATGAACGTGGAGTCGCTGCAGCGCTTTTTCATCGCGATGGGAGTACGATATGAATGCCTTAGACATCTTCAGCCCCGATCGTTGACTTACGCCCTTTACGATTTTCTCGTTTTGTTCGCTCGAATAAAGAACGGCGCTAAGTTGCGCCGTTCTTCTTCTTGCATCCTAGTCAGCTACACCCCGTCGTGCTGCCGCACGTGTCGCACTTCATACACGTCCCATTCCGCACCAGCGTGAAGTTGCCGCACTCCGAGCACATCTCGCCTTCGTAGCCCTTGGCCTTCGCCTCAGCGCGGCGTTCCGCCTTCGTCGGGGCGACGGCAGCGGCGGTGCCGGCCTTGCTCCAGTGCCCCACCTTTTCCGCCGGCGAGAGGTCGTGCTCCGTCTCCTGCTTCAGCGCCACCGCGCCTTCGAGGGTGTCGGAGATGCGGGACGTCGCGCCTTGCGAGGAGAGGGCGGTGACGCGGGAGCCGCCGGCGGGGGCGTTGTCGGTGGTCTGGCTGACTGCGGTCGAGCCGCCGCGCATGACGACGAGGTTGTCGGTGCGCGAGCGGGTGAGGCCGCGTGACAGGTACTTCGTCGCCTGGTGCTGCGGGCCCTCCGGGTCCTTGCCTTCCTCGACGCCCTTGCCGAGCGCGTCGAAGCCGCTCTCGTTGGGATCGACATGGGCGAGGTCGAAGCGGGCGAGATAGCTCACCGCGAGCTCGCGGAAGACATAGTCGAGGATCGAGGTCGCGTACTTGATGGAGTCGTTGCCCTGCACCGGGCCCGCGGGCTCGAAGCGGGTGAAGGTGAAGGCGTCGACATATTCATCGAGCGGCACGCCGTATTGCAGGCCGAGCGAGACCGCGATCGCGAAGTTGTTGATGAACGAGCGGAGCGCGGCGCCTTCCTTGTGCATGTCGATGAAGATCTCGCCGAGGCGGCCGTCGTCATATTCGCCGGTACGGAGATAGACCTTGTGGCCGCCGACCACCGCCTTCTGGGTGTAGCCCTTGCGGCGGTCCGGCATCTTCTCGCGCTCGCGCATCACGACGATGCGCTCGACCAGCTTCTCGACGATCTTCTCGGACACCTGCGCGGCGCGCGCGGCCATCGGCTTCTCGTAGAGCGCCTCCACCGCATCGTCCTCGTCCTCATCATCAGAGATGAGCTGCGAGTTGAGCGGCTGCGACAGTTTTGAGCCGTCGCGGTAGAGCGCGTTGGCCTTCAGCGCCAGCTTCCAGGACAACAGGTAGGCGGACTTGCAGTCCTCGACCGTGGCGTCGTTCGGCATGTTGATGGTCTTGGAGATCGCGCCCGAGATGAACGGCTGCGCTGCCGCCATCATGCGGATGTGGCTCTCGACCGAGAGATAGCGCTTGCCGATCTTGCCACAGGGGTTGGCGCAGTCGAACACCGGATAGTGCTCGGCCTTCAGATGCGGGGCGCCTTCCACCGTCATCGCGCCGCAGATGTGGACGTTCGCCGCCTCGATCTCGCGCTTGGAGAAGCCGATCGCCGAGAGCAGGTGAAGCCGGGGGTGGCAATCGCCTCCGCGCCGATGCCGAGCGTGTCGCGGATGAAGTCCTCGCCGAATGTCCACTTGTTGAAGGCGAACTTGATGTCGAAGGCGGTCGGCAGCGCCTTCTCGACCTTCGCAATCGCCTCGTCGGTGAACCCCTTGGCTTTCAGCGTGGAGGCATTGATGCCCGGCGCGTTGGACAGCGAGCCGTGGCCGACGGCGTAAGCCTCGATCTCCGCGATCTCGCTCTCGCGATAGCCGAGCGCGCGCAGCGCGGCGGGCACCGCCTGGTTGATGATCTTGAAGTAGCCGCCACCGGCGAGCTTCTTGAACTTCACCAGCGCGAAATCGGGCTCGATGCCGGTGGTGTCGCAATCCATCACCAGGCCGATGGTGCCGGTCGGCGCCACCACCGTGGTCTGGGCGTTGCGATAGCCGTTGATCTCGCCGAGGGCGAGCGCATCGTCCCAGGCCCTGGTCGCATGCGTGACGATGTCGGCTTGCGGGCAGGAGGCGTGGTCGAGCGGCACCGGGTTGACCGCGAGCGCCTCATAGCCGGCCGCGTTGCCATGCGCGGCGCGGCGGTGGTTGCGGATCACCCGCAGCATGTGGGCCGCGTTCTTCTTGTAGCCGGGGAAGGTGCCGAGCTCGCCCGCCATCTCGGCCGAAGTCTTGTAGGCGATGCCGGTCATCACGGCGGTCAAGGCGCCGCAGAGCGCGCGGCCTTCCTTGGAGTCATAGGGGAGGCCCATGGTCATCAAGAGGCCGCCGATATTGGCGAAGCCGAGGCCCAGCGTGCGGAATTCGTAGGAGAGCTCCGCGATCGCCTTCGAGGGGAATTGCGCCATCAAGACCGAAATCTCGAGCACGATGGTCCAGAGCCGGCACAGATGCTCGTACGACTCGATGTCGAAGCGCTTGGTCGTGGTGCTGTAGAAGGTGAGCAGGTTCGCGGACGCCAGGTTGCAGGCGGTGTCGTCCAGGAACATGTATTCCGAGCACGGATTGGACGCACGGATGTCGCCGGACGCCTTGCAGGTGTGCCAGTCGTTCATCGTGGTGTTGAAGTGCAGGCCCGGATCGGCCGAGGCCCAGGCGGCGTAGCCGATCTTCTCCCAGAGATCGCGCGCCTTCAGCGTCTTCGTCACCTTCCTGTTGGTACGAGCGATCAGGTTCCAGTCGCCGTCGGTCTCGACAGCGCGCAGGAAATCATCCTTCAGCGACACCGAGTTGTTGGAGTTCTGGCCGGAGACGGTGAGATAGGCCTCCGAATCCCAGTCGGTGTCGTAAACGTCGAACTGGATGTCCTTGTAGCCTTGCCTGGCGAACTGGATCACCCGCTTGATGTAGTTGTCGGGCACCATGGCGCGGCGCGCGAGCTTGATCTCACGGCGCAGGGCAGGGTTCTTCTCGGGATCGAAGCAGTCGTCGCCGCTTCCTTCGCAGTTGACGCAGGCCTTCAGCACCGCCTTCAGGTGCTTCTGGTTGATCTTGGAGCCGGTGACGAGGGCGGCGACCTTCTGCTCCTCCTTCACCTTCCAGTCGATATAGGTCTCGATGTCGGGGTGATCGATATCGACCACGACCATCTTGGCCGCGCGGCGGGTGGTACCGCCAGACTTGATCGCGCCGGCGGCGCGGTCGCCGATCTTGAGGAAGCTCATCAGGCCCGACGAGCGGCCGCCGCCGGACAGCCTCTCACCTTCGCCGCGCAGGCGCGAGAAGTTCGAGCCGGTGCCGGAGCCGTATTTGAACAGGCGCGCCTCGCGCACCCAGAGGTCCATGATGCCGCCGTCGTTGACAAGGTCGTCCTCGATGCCCTGGATGAAGCAGGCGTGCGGCTGCGGATGCTCGTAAGCCGACTTGGATTTGGTCAGCTTGCCGGTCTTGTAGTCGACGTAATAGTGGCCCTGGCCGGGGCCATCGATGCCGTAGGCCCAGTGCAAGCCGGTGTTGAACCATTGGGGCGAGTTCGGCGCCACCATCTGCTTTGCGAGCTGGTAGCGGATCTCGTCGAAGAAGGCTTGGGCGTCTTCATCCGAGGAGAAATAGCCGCCCTTCCAGCCCCAATAGGTCCAGCAGCCAGCGAGGCGATCGAACACCTGCTTGGCCGAGGTCTCGCCGACATAGCGCTCGCTCTCAGGCAACAGCGTCAGCGCCTCGGTGTCGGGCACCGAGCGCCACAGGAAGGCAGGGACAGTCTCCTCCTCGACCTTCTTCAGGCGCGCAGCGACGCCGGCTTTACGGAAATATTTCTGGGCGAGCACGTCGGAGGCGACCTGCGACCAGAACTCGGGCACCTCGACATTCTCCGCACGGAACACGATGGAGCCATCGGGATTGCGGATCTCAGACGTGGTCAGCCTGAAATTGATCCCGGCGTAGGGAGATTGTCCGGCCGTGGTGTTGCGCCGTTCGATAAGCATGCGTCGTGCCCCGTCTTCTGCCCGGCCCCCATTGCCGCAGGGGTGATCCGGAAATGTTATTCCTAGAGCGAGCCCCTGGTCCCATCCTTCCGTCCAAAGGGTGGGGGGCCAGAGCCCCGCAAGCTCAGCCGGTGGACCGGCCTGTTTCTCTCGATCGCCGGTATCGGCTGGTACCGATCCGGCGACGGCATGTCCCTGACCGGCCCAAGCGGACCGTTCGGGTCATGCGTTCAACGCCTCAAAACTCGTAACGCGACAGGTCACCAATGGGCCTCTTCCGGCCCGTTATTGGCGTCCCAAAATGCCCGGGAAATTCCGGGAGGAATTTCCGAAATCGCGGGCAGCAAAGCCCTTCACCCGCAGCCTGTTCGGCTGACGGAGTGGTCGTTCTGGACCCTTTTGGGAGCGACCGGCGGGGACCCGAAACACACTCGCGCCGAACAAAAAGAAAGCTAGGCCAAGTCCGTGACGCTCGTCAAGGATTAGTACGAGTTTCTGAATCAAATACTAAATATGGTGGAAAAGGGAGGAAAACAGGGGGCATGCCGCGCCTGTGATCCGGCCAAGTATCAGTGAGTCCTCAGGGATTCCCAAGAGAAAAAAATCTCATGGGTGCTGTGGAACAACGGCTTCGCCCGCTTTTCACAGGGCAGGTATTTTTGGCGCCTGATGGATTGAATTCCGAAGACTCACGTGAGCTTACGGAGAAACTACGGGCAGGCATGCTGGCGGGCCCGTGGTCCGCCGCCCAAATCGAAGGCATGGTCGCCGCCGATTCCATTCCCTGCCGGGCTCCATGACAGAATCAAAACCGACCGCGCGCGGCCGACTCGCGCCTGCGGGCTTCCTGTTCCTCGCCGTCACTTCGGTGGGCTGGGGCTTCAACTGGCCGGTGACGAAGTACCTGCTGAGCGAGCTGCCGCCGCTGACGCTGCGCGGCGCGACCGGCGTGGTCGGGGCCGTGCTGCTGGCCGTGCTTGCGGTCGTTCGCGGGCAGAGCCTGTCGGTCGGGCGCGCGATGTGGCTGCGCTTGATGCTGGCGTCGCTACTGAACGTCACCGGCTGGATGGTGCTGATGGGGCTCGCGCTGCTCTGGCTGCCGGCCAGCGAAGCCGCGCTGATCGCCTACACCATGCCGGTCTGGGCCTCGTTGCTGGCCTGGCCGGTGCTTGGCGAACGGCCGACGCTGCTCCGCACGATCGCGCTGCTGATGGCGTTTGCCGGGCTCGCCGCCATCATGGGCAGCAACGGAATTGCTGCGAGCCGCGAAAAGCTGCCGGGGATCATCATGGCGATTATCGGCGCCTTCGGCTTTGCGCTCGGCGCGGTGCTCGCGAAGAAATTGCCGTTGAAGATGGAGCCGATCCCGGCGGCGGCCTGGCAGATTGGGCTCGGCTGCCTGCCGGTGGCCGTGGTCGGTCTTCTCATCGAGACCTCGCATCTTGATCGCGTGACGACACTCGGCTGGTGGCTGCTCGTCTATTCAATCCTGATCCAGTTCTGCATCGCCTATGTGAGCTGGTTCGCCGCGCTCAGGCGGTTGCCGGCCTCGATCGCGGCGATCGGCACCATGGCGGTCCCCGTGATCGGCGTGGTGGCGTCCGCAATCGCGCTGGGCGAGCCGCTCGGGCCGACGCAGGTCGCAGCGCTCGTCTTCACGCTCGCCGCCGTCGTGCTGGCCACACGGTCCTAGAGCGTGATGATCTTTCTTCGAATCATCACCCCGCTCTATCTTTTTGCTTGAGCATGATCTTTTCGGAAAACCGGTGTCCACTTTTCCGGATCATGCTCTAGCTGATCGACCGCCTTGTGTCGTTACTTCAAGAGGCGGGACGATGCCGCTGATTGAGCGAGGCATTCGTTGACGGTGGTGATCAGCGCCTCCGGTGTGAATGGCTTGCGCAGGCAGCGCGCGGCGCCGAGCTCGAGGGTCATGCGCAGGAAATCCGGCGCTCGCTCGGCGTTGGCGAAGGCGTAGCCGGACATCGCGATGATCGGGATGTCGGGCGCGCGCTCATGAAAGATCCGGATCGATTCGAAGCCGCTCATATGCGGCATGAAGACATCGATCAGCATCACATCGAAGCCTCGATCCTCGAGCGCGACCATCCCGGCCTCGCCGCTGTCGGCGACGGTGACGTCAAAACCCTTGCGCTTCAGACAGACCTCGATGGCGGCGCACACCATGGGGTCATCATCGACCACGAGAACGCGCGGCACGACGGATCCTTTTGTTGAGATGATATCTGCGGATGCCGACCCGCACGGCCGACTCGTTGATTAAGGCGCAAGCGCGATAGCACGTCTGCAAGATGCCGTGCATATGAGATTCGCTTGCGAGCTAATTCACGTTCGCGAAACTGAAGGCAACCTCTCAACAAAAAAGGGCGGCTTTCGCCGCCCTCTCTCACGCAAGAAGAATCAGCCGGTCAGGGGCAGGGATGACGCTGACCGTCATAGCCGAGATAGGTGCCCGACGCCGGGTCGTAGGACTTGTAGCGCTGCTGGCAGTAGGCGACGTCACCGCCGCCAGGCGCGACCGCAACCGCAGCGCTGTCATCGTAGTAGCCGTCGTCGTAGTAGCCCGCTCCGTATCCATAGCCGCCATAATAGTCGTCGTAATAGGCGCTCGACGCGAGCGCGCCGCCGATCACGGCGCCTGCAGCAACGCCGGGCCAAACTCCGTAGCCGCGGTGACCATAGCCGCCGCGCCAGCCGGGCCGATACCCACC
>NZ_PSRR01000255.1 GCF_004296405.1 Bradyrhizobium sp. Leo170 | reverse complement strand
TGCAACCGGCACCCGGCTTTCCCTGCGCCCTCTGCTCAATGAGAGGGTGGAAAGTGAAGCAAAGCTCGGGCGTGATACGCCGCGAGAATGCGGACTCACATGCCCTGTGCTGTTTGAAAATTGAATCATGACTCGCGGCGATGCTGTAGGGTGGGCAAAGCGAAGCGTGCCCACCATCGCGAGCACGGCGCTAGATGGTGGGCACGGCGCAAGTGCGCCTTTGCCCACCCTACGGCTCCGGCTCCGCCGCAACCGCTTGCTCGCGCCACAACAACTCCCTGTGGTCATGGGTCCTTGCTTTCGCAGGGACGACAGCAGTGCGAGACGCGCGAACCTATCTACCGCATCACGCGAACGTGGCCTTCACCTTGCCCAGACCCGCGAGCTCCATCACGACGCTGTCGCCGGCATTGAGCCATATCGTCCTCACCAGGCTGCCCGTCAGCACCACCTGTCCGGCGTGCAGGCCCTTGCCTTCGGCGGCGAGATGGTTGGCGAGCCAGGCGAGTGCGTTATGGGGATGACCGAGCACGTCGGCGCCGGTGCCGCTCGCCACCTCCTCGCCATTGATGAGCGCGCGGCCCTTGACGTCGTGCAGATCGGGTGCGGTGATGCGTGGCACTGCCGTGCCCAGCACGCAACCGGCGGCGAAAAAGTCGTCCGCGATCAGCGTCGCGCGCCCATCGCCTCCCATTTCGCATAGCGGTCGTCGACGATCTCGATCGCGGGATGATACTCCGCAACCGCCTCCGCGACCCATTCGGCGGTGAACGGCGCCTCGCCCGGCGCCAGATCGCGCGCCAGCTTCACCGCGATCTCGCATTCGACGCCGACGCGGACATAGTCGGCCATCTTGAGCTCGGCACCGCTCTCATACACGCCCTTCTCGAACACGCCGCCGCCGCAAGGATGGGCGATGCCGAGATAGTCCTGCATCACCGCACTGGTGCAGCCGATCTTGTAGCCGACGAGCGCGCCGACCTTCGGCAGCAAGAGGTCATGCACCGCGCGCTGGACCTGATAGCCCTCCTCCTCATCGGCCGGCACCAGATCCGCCGGCAGCGCCGCCAGCGGCGCGCGGTTACGGCGAGCGGTGGCGATGGCCTTTGCGGCCGCTGCGGTCCTGTCCATGGCCACCTCCCGGATTGCGTTGTCGAGATGGCAATTCAGCACCACGGCGCGCGCTTGACAAGCGCGTCACATACGCGCTCACGCCTTGACAAGGCCGAGCCTGATCAGGCTTTCGGCGGTCGCAAGGATCGTCTCGTCATCGCGGCGCGGCGTCCAATCGAGCTTTTCGCGGGCCTTCGCGCTGGTGGAGCGGCGGACCTTGCCGAGCATCGGCACGGCATAGCGCAGCACGGGAACGCCCGTTGCGGCCAGCCGCACCACCCAGTCCGGCGCCTGGAAGCGCGGCACCCGCCGGGCGGCGGAACCGAGCTCGCGCCGCAGGAGATTTGCGATATCGAGCATCGACATCGGATCTCCGGCAACCGCGATGAAGCGTTCGCCGCGCGCCGCCGGCGAGGTCATCGCGCGCAGATGCAGGTCCGCCACGTCACGCACGTCGACCACGGCGAAATAGATCCGCGGCACCGCCGGCATCGCGCCGTTGAGCAGCATCTTGATGATGTCGATCGAGCCGGAGAAATCCGGCCCCAGGACCGGCCCGAACACGCCGACGGGATTGATGACGGAAAGCTCCAGTCCGCCGCCCTCCTTCGCAATGAAATCCCAGGCCGCGCGCTCGGCGAGCGTCTTCGACTTGACGTAGGCGAACACGTCATCGCCATCGAGGTCGGTCCAGCTCGTCTCGTCGAACGGCTGCGCCTGCGGCGGGTGGCCGTAGCCGATCGCCCCCATCGACGACGTGACGACGACACGCTTGACGCCGGCATCGCGCGCGGCGCGCAGCACCCGCAGAGTCCCGTCGCGCGCGGGAATGATCATCTCGTTCTCGTCCCTGGGCACGCTGCTGCTGAGCGGAGACGCGACATGCAGCACGTAATCGCAACCCCCCACCGCCTCGCGCCAGCCGGCATCCTGCGTGAGATCGGCAGTGAAGAACGATACGCTCTCGGGCGATGGCGCATTGCCCTGGTGCAGCATCGCGAGCACATCCTTGCTGCGCTCCGGCCGGCGCACCGTGGTGCGCACCTGATGGCCCTCGACCAGCAACTGCAGGATGGTGTGCACCCCGATGAAGCCCGATCCGCCCGTAACCAAAACGGTGCTCATCCGACAAAGCCTTTCCCAAATCTTCGGCCTCGGCGCGGAAATTCGCTTCGCCGGCCTGCAACAACCGCATCTGGGCCACTATCTGCGAGAGGACAAGTAGGATGAAATTCGAGACCGGTATGGAAAACAATACCATGTCGCCCTGCGATTCCGCCGAATGCGCAGATTGCGCACCCGACCCGGCACTGCTCGGCGATTTCAAGCACGCCATTCACGCACTCGGCGGCAAATGGAAACTCGAAATCCTTTTTGCGCTGATGAACGGCGCAATCCGCTTCGGCGCCCTGCGCCGCTCGCTTCGAGGCATCACCCAGCACATGCTGACCGCGCAGTTGCGCGAGCTCGAGCGCGACGGCCTGGTCCTTCGTACCGTGCTTGCCGAAAAGCCGCTGCGGGTGGAGTACGAATTGACCGACGCCGCTTACGGCCTGCTGCCGGCGTTCCGCGAACTGCTCGCCTGGTCGAAGACCTATGGCGCACGCGGCGATGCGACCGCGCGCGAAGCGACACTCGGCGCCGAACTCGCCTGAATGTCGCTTCGCAGCTTTACGTTATCCCGTCATTCCCAGCGCCCGCCGGATCGCGATCTCGACCGGCGAATAGGCGCCGTCGGGACGCTCGAGCCGATAGGGCTCCCTCAATGGCAGCGCGGGCTGTGCCATGAAGCGAGGCCCCCTGCCCTGGTGCCGTTGGGCGGCGTGAACCAGGAAGGGATGGCAGAGATAGACCGTGCCGGCCGCGCCGGTCGCGAGCGCAATCGGGCAATCGGCGCCCATCTCGTCCAGCGCCATGCGGGCACGGCCGGCCTCGCCCGCTGGTGCGAGATAGCGCGCCATCGGCTGGTGCGAGCCGACCCTGATGCGCGTCGGCGCGTCCTGTTCGCCGACGTCGGAGAACAGGAACAGCATCAGCAATGCGCGCCCGCGCGAGGTGACATTGACGCGCCAGGCCGAGAAATCCTGCCGCTCATTCGGATCGCAATCCTCGCCGGGGAAGCTGAGGTCGACGTGCCAGCCGGCGTCGCCGGGATCGTCCGGATGCGGAAAGCGTACCGGAAAGGTGCCAATATCCTGTCGCGGCCACCAGCGGCCTCTGCCGACGATCTGGTCGAGCACCGCATGCAGGACGGGCGTGTTGATCGCCTGCCGGAACGGTGGCTGGCCATAGAAGCCCAGTCGCACCACCGGACGTGTCCATGTTGCGGGCGCGTGCTCGCGGCATGGCAAGTCGCGCCACAGGATGGCGCACGCCTCCTCCGCGAGCTCGCGCGGAAAAGCGTCGTCGATCCTGACAAAGCCGTGTTCGATGAATTGGGCAATTTGCGCGTCGCTGAGCGAACGCGCGCGTTCGTGGTCGGTCATGATGATGATCTCTCAAGCTGGCGCCAGACGTTATTGCGCTGCGTCATGCAGCGGCGGTCCGGCTCAATCGGTCCAATGGAGTGCCGCAGGCAGCGGCGGCTGGGATCAGCGACCCAGCAAGAAGACCGAAGCGAAGTTGAGAATGGATTTCATCATGGCGGCGCGAAACTACCTCCGCCGGATGGCGGTTTCAATGGCACCGCCGCGAGCCTACCCCTATTCGTCGCGATAAACTTTTTCGCGCTTCTCGTGGCGTTCCTGGGCCTCGACCGAGAGCGTTGCGATCGGACGCGCCTCGAGCCGCTTGAGGGAGATCGGCTCGCCGGTCTCCTCGCAATAGCCGTAGGTGTTGTCCTCGATGCGCTGCAGTGCGGCATCGATCTTGGAGATCAGCTTGCGCTGGCGGTCGCGGGCGCGCAGCTCGATCGCACGGTCGGTCTCGGAGGAAGCACGGTCGGCAAGGTCGGGGTGGTTGACGTTCTCTTCCTGCAAGGTCTGCAGCGTGAGCTTCGATTCGCGGAGGATCTCATCCTTCCAGGCCAGCAGCTTGGCGCGGAAATAGTCGCGCTGACGCTCGTTCATGAAAGGCTCTTTTTCAGAAGGCCGGTAGTTCTTCAGCTTTTCCAAAGGCAGTCCATGTCCCTGTCAGGCGGACGAAAATGGGTCATCCGCGCGGCGCCTTATATAGCTACCTCATGTGACAGACAATATCGGCGCAACCGCTTCGAACCGCCATTTCCGCCCCCTTACACAGGCAAGTTGGCCCCGTTCCGCCAGGACCGGTCAGTGGGCTCATCCGGCGCCAACAGCCCCGAGCATGAAGGGTCCGGATCAGTCCTTTTTGCCCGGCCGACGGGAATTAAATCCGCGCTGACCAGACCGGGCGAATCGCGGCCGAGGCAAACGACCTTAGGCCTGCCCGGCCTTGGCGAGCTCGACTTCGACGCGAAGCTCGATTTCGGACAGGACCGCATCGAGGCCGGGATCGCCCGAGGAAGATTTCAGGCTGGCGGCGGCATCGCGCAGCCGCGCGACGGTTGTCGCTTCCAGATTGCCGGCCAACAGGCCGATCTTGAGCTCGTCGAGCACATCGAGCGCGCCGCGGCCCCGCGCGACCGAGCGCTTGCGGCGTTCCGTGGGGTCCTCGACACCTTGCAGCGCAAGCAGCGCATCGATATTCGCGGCGGCTTTCGGCGCGGCGCCGGAACGGACCTCGCCCGCTTCCGTCGAGGGTTCCGGCAGCGCGAAGCTGCTCGAGTTGTTCCGCCGCGTGCTGCTCGCGGGCGTTCCAAGCGTGGTGCCGTTCGGTCCTGAGATGCGCATCGTCGATGATCCCGCGGGCGTGCTGGGCGGAACCTTCGCCCCCTTATGGTTAATGGTCCGTAAACGACCCGGCAAAATCTGCCGCCGGCCGGCAGTTTCGACTCCGCCGGCAAACGGAGCGCGAACAGCGATCACGAAATTTCACTAAAGATATCAGTTATTTGATGCATCACCCCGCTATGGCACAGGGCTCGCATAGTGAAGGAGCGGATCGCCCGCTATGGGAGTGGCGTGCCGGTCCGATGGAAGACCTCGAGGGGAGCACAGGGATGCCCGGCATCCGTTCGGCACATTTTTTCGCAGCCGCCTGCGCCGCGTGGCTCGTGCTCGCGCTGACCGCTTTGCCGGCCGGCGCGACGTCGCGGATCAAGGACCTCGCCAATATCGAAGGCGTGCGGCAGAACCAGTTGATCGGCTATGGCCTCGTGGTCGGCCTCAACGGCACCGGCGATACGCTCAACAACATCCCCTTCACCAAGCAATCGCTGCAGGCGATGCTGGAACGGATGGGCGTCAACATCCGCGGCGCCACCATCCGCACCGGCAACGTCGCCGCCGTGATGGTCACCGGCAATCTGCCGGCCTTCGGCACGCAGGGCACGCGGATGGATGTCACGGTGTCCGCGCTCGGCGACGCCAAGGATTTGCGTGGCGGCACCCTGCTCGTCACCCCCCTGCTCGGCGCCGACGGCAATGTCTACGCGGTCGCGCAGGGCACGCTCGCGATCTCCGGGTTCCAGGCCGAAGGCGAAGCCGCCAAGATCGTGCGCGGCGTGCCGACCGTCGGCCGCATTGCCAACGGCGCGATCATCGAGCGCGAGATCGAGTTCACGCTCAACCGCCTGCCTAACGTCCGGCTCGCGCTGCGCAACGCCGACTTCACCACCGCAAAGCGCATTGCGGCGGCGGTGAACGATTTCCTCGGGGTCAAGACCGCCGAGCCGATCGATCCCTCGACCGTGCAGCTCAACATCCCGCCGGAGTTCAAGGGCAACGTCGTCGCCTTCCTGACCGAGATCGAGCAACTGCAGGTCGACCCGGATCTTGCCGCCAAGATCGTGATCGACGAGCGCTCCGGCATCATCGTGATGGGCCGCGACGTTCGCGTCGCCACCGTGGCGGTCGCGCAAGGCAATCTCACGGTGTCGATCTCCGAGAGCCCGCAAGTGAGCCAGCCCAACCCGCTGTCGCGGGGACGAACGGTGGTGACGCCGCGCTCGAATGTGCAGGTTACCGAAGACGGCAAGAAATTCGCCGTGGTGAAAGACGGCGTCTCGCTGCAGCAACTCGTCGACGGACTGAACGGGCTCGGGATCGGCCCGCGCGACCTGATCAGCATCCTGCAGGCGATCAAGGCCGCCGGTGCGATCCAGGCCGACATCGAGGTGATGTGATGCAGAGCGGATTCGTCGACGCCATCACCAGTCCCTATCGGGCGCCGCGCGGCAACGGCCGCAACGATCCGCAACTCGCGGACGCGCTGACGAAGGTCTCGCCGGAAATGCAGGCGAAGGCCCGCGCGAAGGCGCAGGATTTCGAGGCGCTGTTCCTCAATTCGATGTTTTCGCAGATGACCAGCGGCATCAAGGGCGAAGGCCCGTTTGGCGATACGCCCGGCACCGGCGTGTGGCGTTCGATGCTGACGGAAGAATATTCGAAATCGTTCGCGAAATCCGGCGGCGTCGGCATTTCCAACGAAGTGTTCCGCACACTGATCCTGCAGCAGGCAGGCGGCGCCAGCCAAGCTTGAGGAGATCAGGACAAGATGAACCAGCGTCTTCAATCGCGGCCGGCGCCGGCGCAAGCCGTGAAGTCTGCAAGCTCGACACCTGCCGAAATTCGCAAGCTCGCGGAAGACCTGATGGACGTGATGAGCGCCCTGCTCGGCATCACCGAGCGCGAGACAGAGCTGGTACGCGCCGGCAAGGTACGCGAAGCGATGCAACTGGAAGCGCAGAAATCGGAATTGTCGCGTCGCTACATGGTCGCGGTCGAGAACGTGAAGGCTGCGCAAAAGCAGCTGTCACAGGCGGCGCCCGATCTCCTGAACACGCTGCGCCGCCATCACGACACCTTCCGCGCGATGCTGCAGGTCAACCTCACCGTTCTCGCCACCGCGCATGCGGTGTCGGAGGGCATCGTGCGCGGCGTCAATAGCGAGATCCAGCGCCGCAACGTGCCGAATACCTACACCGCGGCCGGCCGGCGCGCTGCGCCTGGACCGCGCCACATCACGCCGCTCGCGGTCAGCCGGTCGCTCTAATTCGTTAAAATTGTCGCGCGAGCGTAAGCGCGGCATTCAGCGCATTCCCTAACAACCTGTTGAGAGGTGTGGCCTATAGTTGCGGTTCATGGAGGGTTGGGATTTGACTCGAAGCATTAGCTAGTGCGCACGCACTAGGAGGCGTGATGAGTACAGATTTCAGCATCAAGCCGGTCGGGGTACCGGTTGCGGCACCGATCACCGCTCCCGTCAGCGAGGCGGCGCGGAATGCCGTCTCAACCGAGCTGCCGCCGAGCCGGAGCGTCACCGCGGCGGATGCAGGCGCGCGCGCCAGCATCAATTCCAACGTCGTCAACGCTTCCGTTTCCAACCAAGTCATTATCGATCGCGACGCCGCGTCCGTCGTCTTTCAAGTCGTCGACAACCGCACGAGCCAGGTCGTGAGGCAGTTTCCTGAAGAGGCCGTGCTGCGCCGGCGCGCCTATTTCCGCACGCTCGACCTGACCAAGGAAACGCCGACACGTCTCGGCGCCACCGACCGCAGGGCCTGACGCTTCAGGTACGGCGCTCAGCCCTGGCGCTTCGCGTAGGCCTGGTCGAGATACGTTCCCCCGGTCGCAGGATCGTTGACGACATTCTTGATCAGCGCCGTGCCGACCGAAGTCAGCGTAAACTTGGTATCGCCGACCCGGAACGACTGATCCTTGATCAGGACGTCCTGGTATTTGCTGGTGCCCTCGCTCTGGTAGTGCACCTTGGCGCGGAAGCCCGTGACGTTCGTGACCTGGATCTTGAACGACTTGTTGTTGGCGTATTTGCCGGTCCAACTGCCCTCGTAGAGCTCAGGATCAACAGCCACATAGGGCGTCTTGGAGGGAACGTTCAGCCCGACGGCCTTGTAGTTGGCCGCCAGGATGCCCATCATGTCGGCCATTCGAGCCGCTCCACTTTGCCTAGCCGCGGCCGGCGAGGCCGGCGGCGAGGTTGCAGTTGATGTCGATCAGCGACTTCAGCTTCGCCGGATCCGGATTGATCTGCATCTCGACGGTCTGCTTCATCACGAACACGCCGATATTGGTGATGTTCTGGCGGACTTCGAGCGGCTGCGGATTGTCATTGGCCTGCGCGGCGCTCATGAAGATCGACCACAGGCGGCGATTGAACAGCAGCGCGTTCTGCATCGCCTTGTCCGGCCCACTCCAGTTCGTCTGGACTTCCTGAAGCTGTCGTGCAGCTTTTAGCAGCGCCTGCGCTTCGATTTCACGGGGGGACGCCGTCGTGGTTGACGTGCGTGCGTAGGCCTGAGCTGCATTTGACATTCACGAACCTCGGTGGGAGCGGTTTGGACCGCGGGGTCTCAAAAAGTGCCCAACTTTCATACAGACCGTGCCTTTAAATATGGTTAGCAACGGTTACCAAATGTGTCCGTTTTCCGGCAGAAGCCGCCACGCCACGCCTTAACTAAAACGAAGACGGCGGGGTTCCCCCCGCCGTCTCGCGCCGTTCTTGATTTGGTGAAGCTACGCTTAGCGGAGCAACTGCAGCACGCTCTGCTGGCTCTGGTTGGCGAGCGCGAGCGCGGAGACCGCGATCGACTGGCGGGTCGACAGCGCCTGGCTGTTGGCCGCTTCCTCGTTGGTGTCGGCCAGCGTCAGGTTGGACGAGCCGGTCTGCAGCACGTTGATCAGGTTCTTCGAGAAGTCCTGGCGGATCTGCACGATCGACAGGTTCGAACCGAAGGACGACGCCTGGGCGCGCAGCGTGCTGCTGGCGTTGGTCAGGCCGCTCACCACCTTCTGCACGGAGTCGTTGTCCTTGAAGTCGCCGGACGACAGCGCCGCAAGGCCAAGGCCCGCGGAGTTGAAGTTGACGCCGGAGATCGCCAGCGTCGACTTGCCGGTTTCGTTGAAGGTCAGCCGCAGCGTGTCGCCGGTGAGCAGGTTGACGCCGTTGAAGGAAGCATCCTGCGCCGTGGTCGTGATCTGGTTCAAGATGTTGTTGTACTGGGTGACGAGCGCGTCGCGGGCGGCGCTCGCCGACGCATCGACCACCGGATCGCTCGGGGTCTTGTTAAAGAACAACTGGCCCGACACCGCCGCGGTGCCGCTGATCAAGCCGATCGTAGCCGAAGCCGCGTCGTTCGCGGTGGTGATCGTCAGCGTGCCGTCCTGCGCCAGCGTGGCCTGGAGGTTGTTCGACTTCAGCTCTGCATTGAGATCGTTCAACGAGGTGACGTGACCCGGACCGGTACCACCGAAGGTGATGCTGGTCGCGGTGCCGCCGCCCGTAGAGCCAATCGACAACGTCTGGCCGTCGAGCGGCGACGGGCCGTGGTCACGGGTCTTGCTGATCGGGCCAGCAAAGCCGAGGGCGGCCATCGCGGCCGTGTTCGAGCTGGTGATCGTCAGATCGCTGGTGGTGCCGGTATGCAGCGTAATCTGGCCGCCGGACACCGATGAAGAGTTCGGGGCCGCACCGGTCAGGGCGTCGATCTTGTGCAGCAGCGTATCGATGCTGTCGTCCTTGTTGATGTGGTTGTTGTCGGCCGCGCCATTGTCCACGAAGGTGATGGTCTTGCCGTTGACCGTGATCGTATCACCGGTCTGGAAGCCGGTGGTGATCGCGTCGCTGAGAGCGGCGGCAGTGCCCGACAGCTTGGTAGCACCGGTGATCTGCACGGCGCCGGCCGTGGGCGTGCGGCTCACCTTGTTGTCGGTGAGGCCGCTAAGCCCAAGCTTGGCCAGGGTGGCAGCATTGGAGCCCGAGAAGTCCACGTCCTGCGTTGCGCTCGTCAGAATATGGATCTTGCCGACATCGGCACCGGTTCCGATGCTGGCGGTGGCTCCAGAGGCGCCGTTAATGGCGGTGAGGATATCGCCAATAGTGCCGGTAGAGACGTCGATCGAAAGATCGTTGTTGGCCACCGAACCGGAGGTGCCGCCGCCGTTGTTGAACGCGATCGTCTTGCCGTTGATCACGAGGACATCGGAGTTCGTGAAGGCCGCGCCCGCTCCGACCAAGGCGTCCGCACCACCGGCAACCTGGGGACCGGAAAGCTTGGTCGCCGCCGTGATCGGGGTCGTGGTGTTGGTGGTGCTGGTGCGGGTCACATCCTGGGCCGTGGCCGAAAGGCCGAGCTTGGCCAGAGTGCCAGCGGCGCCACCGGTACCGTCCTCGATGTCGATGTCGTGGGCGAGACCAGTGCTGAGCTGGATCGCGCCGCCACTAATGCTGGATGCAACAGCACCGCCGGTGCCGGTATTGCCGGTGATCGCGTCGATCGCGCCCAGCAGGTCGCCCAGTGTCTGGTCGACACCGATCGTGTAGTTGCCGCTGCCATCGACCGCCGCGGCGCCCGTGGCCTGGAAGGTGATGGTCTTGCCGTTGACCGAGAAGGCAGCACCGGCGGTCAGGGCGCCACCAGCCGCAGTGCTCAGAACCGAGGTTGCGTCCGACGCGGCATTGATCTGGGTACCCAAGGTGGCCAGGCTGTTGGTGTATGCGGTCTGGTGCGTGGCATTGACGCGCGTGCCGTCGGCCGAATTGGCGCTGTAGCTGGTCAGATTGTTGTTGACCGCGAGCGTGCCCTGGACCGTGGTATCGATCGCGGCGCCGGTGCCGAGCAGATTCGAGGCGGTGGCGCCGTTGATCTGAACGCTCACGCTGGACTTGGCGGAATAGCCGACAGTCGACTGCAAGGCCTGGGTCGCGACCGACTTGGCGCCGTCGACCAGCTTCTGCAGCGAGGTGATGCCGGTGTTGGCCGCCTGCAGCACCTGCACGCCGTTGCCGATGCCATCAAGCAGGTTGTTGATGTCGCTGGCGCGATTGTCGAGCGCGGCGGCGGTGAAGAAGTTGGTGGGGTTATCGAGGGCCGAGTTGACCTTCTTTCCGGTGGAAAGACGGCTTTGGGTGGTGGCGAGCAGGTCGGCAGTCGACTGCAGCGAGAGGAGGTTCTGGCGAACCGAAGACGAAAGAACAATGCCGGACATTTTTCATACCTTTCTGGTGTGAAACAGGAACAAGTCGCTTCCAATCGTTTTTGATCGGACGACGGCTCACCTTGGAACCAAGTCTCCTAAGAAAAAATGAATCTTCTCGGTCGCATTTCTGGCCCGCAAACAGCGTGAAAATGCTACGCGGCGACACAGATGCTCCGGAATACTACTGAACTGGCTGCGCCTTCGGACAGAAGGGCAAGCACAGCAGGAACGGCGTTTACCAACCGTTAACCATGATCGGAAAGGATTGCGGCGCGATCGGCCGCCATCGGTCTTAACGGCGGATGCGAGCCAGACATGATTCGATTTCGTCGCAACGACGCATCGCGCGGATGGCGGCAGAGGAGAACGGGAATGGCATTGAAGGTCGAGCTGAAGCCAAACGAGCGGATTATCATCGGCTCCTGCGTGGTCACCAACACCGATCAGCGGGCCCGCCTCCTGATCGACGGCGACAAGATTCCGATCCTGCGCGAGAAGGACATTCTGACGCCGGAGACGGCCGACACGCCGGCCAAGCTGATCTATCTCGCGGTGCAGCTCATGTATCTCTCGCCCGATCCGATGGCGCACCATCCGACCTATTTCAGCCTGGTGCGCGACATCATCACGGCCATGCCCAGCGGCTGGCCGTTTATCGAGGGCATCAACAACCATATCCTCAACGGCGACCTCTATCACGCGCTGAAGGAATCGAAGAAGCTGATCGCCCACGAGGAGGCGCTGCTGGAAAGCGCAAGGAAGCTCAATGCCCCCGCGCAGGAGGACGAGCGCAAGTCGGCGTAAGGCGATCGCGCGATCAAGGAAAAAAGGCCTCCGAGAGGGAGGCCTTTTTTTGTGCTCGTTACATCTCGCGTGATGAAGATAGATTCAGGTGGCTGACGCGGTCGCCGGGTGGAAGACCAGCGCAAAACCGTCCATGCAGTAGCGCAGGCCCGTCGGCTTCGGACCGTCGTCGAAGACGTGGCCGAGATGGCCGCCGCAGCGCCGGCAATGCACCTCCGTGCGTGCCATGCCAAAGGTGCGGTCCTCGGTGGTGCCGACGGCGTTTTCGAGCGGTTGATAGAAACTTGGCCAGCCGGTACCGCTTTCGAACTTGGTGTCGGAGGAGAACAGCGGCAGGTCGCAACCCGCGCAGGCGAACGTGCCCTTGCGATGCTCCTTCAGCAGCGGGCTGGACCAGGGCCGCTCCGTGCCCTGCTTGCGCAGGATCTCATATTGCTGCGGCGTGAGCTGCGCGCGCCACTCGGCGTCGGTTTTCTCGATCTCGAATTTCTCGGCGGCCTTCGCCGGCGAACCGCGCAGCCAGCGGAAAGCGGCGAGGCTGAACAGGCCGGCGACGGACGCGAGCAGGAAACGGCGGTCAATCATGATGGTCTCCGTGGAGGCGGACGATTGTTCGCTGTCAGATACGGCGCACCCGGTTGCGACGTTACACCGGTCAGTCCCTGACCTCCTCACTTTTCTGCGAGCTTGAGCCATACGGCTCCTGCGGCGCGGGCGGCTGCGGGTGCGTGGCCCGCTGGC
>NZ_PSRR01000254.1 GCF_004296405.1 Bradyrhizobium sp. Leo170 | reverse complement strand
GTCGCGCATTGCATGCACGCCAAGGGGAGAAGGGAAGAAATGCCGCGGGCTCCTTTGCGTAGTAGCACAACGAACTCTTGACCTCGGTCAACGGCCCCGGCTCCCGGTTGCGCTAACTGCTTCCGTGCGAAATTTGGTTGGAAGCGGGTCGATGCTCATCGATAGACGACAGATCTTCGGAACCGCGCTTGGGCTTGGCGCGGCGGCGATCATAGGCCCGTCGTCGCAGGCAGGAGCAGCAGCAATGACGTATGAGGAGGCGGCCGGCATCGTCAGAGCGCCGTTGCGGTCCACGCCGCGAAACCGAGAACTCGTGCGCTTTGCGAGCCTGGCAGCCAACAGCCACAACACGCAGCCCTGGACCTTCACCGCGGCTGCCGACAGAATCGTCATTGCGCCGGACTTCACGCGGAGATGCGCCGTGGTCGATCCGGACGACCACCATCTCTTCGTCAGCCTGGGATGCGCCGCGGAAAACCTCGTGCTGGCAGCCTCGATGCTTGGACTCAAGGCGAATGCTGTCGCCGAGGGCGACGAGATCGTGATCGATCTGGAAGCAGCCCCCTCCTCGCGCTCGCCGCTCGCCGAGGCGATCACGGTTCGCCAGAGCAGCCGCACGATCTATGACGGCAAGCCCGTTTCACCCGAGACGCTGCGCCTGCTGGAGAGCGCATGTCGGGAGCCCGGCGTCTCGACCATCATGATAAGCGACCGGGCCGGGATCGCAGACGTCGCCGATTACGTCGTTCAGGGCAACTCGGCACAGATGCGCGACAAGGCATTCATGGACGAACTGCGACGCTGGCTGCGCTTCAGCGAAGCCGACGCCATGGCGAGGATGGACGGACTGTTCTCGCGCTGCTCCGGAAATCCCGCGCTGCCCGCGTGGATTGCCCGACCGCTTCTCGGCTTCTTCCTGACCGAAGAGGGAGAGAACAAGAAGTACCGCGAGCAGATCGTAAGTTCAGCGGGTGTCGTCGTCCTTGCATCCGATGCCAGCGACAAGGCTCACTGGATCGCGGTCGGCCGCGCCTGCCAGCGTTTCGGACTGCAGGCGACCGCGCTCGGACTGAAATATGCGTTCGTCAATCAACCGGTCGAGGTGGCCGCGGTCCGCTCGCAATTCGCTGCGGTCATGGGGCTTGGCGAGCGGCGCCCGGACATCATCATGCGCTTCGGCACAGGCCCCGCCCTGCCGAACTCGCTGCGCCGTGCACCCGAACAGGTGATGCGCGAGGCGTCATAGAATCGTAGGGTGGGCAAAGCGCAGCGTGCCCACCGTTCTTGCACCGAACGTGGATGGTGGGCACGCTGCGCTTCGCCCACCCTACGGAAGAAAACCTACCTTCCCCACCGATCCTGCCAGATCTTTTCCCCGATCATGCAGCTCACGCGCGGCTCCTTTTCGGCCACCGGCACGATCTTGCGCTCCGGCGTGCGGCCGGCGACCTCCATCAGCAGCTTGGTGCGGATCGCTTCCTTGAATTTTTCACGCTCCTTGATCGTCACCACGAAAGAGCCGGGACCGCCGATCACGCAGTCCTCGTAATATTGATCGAGATTGTCGATATCCATGGTGGAATAGGACGGCTCCTTCACCATGATCGGCAGGCCGTTGATGACGATGCCCTTCTCCAGCGCCGCGTCGCGCGCGGTCGAGACCGGCGCGCCGTTGTTGTTGGGGCCGTCGCCGGAAATGTCGATCACGCGCCTGAGGCCGCGATACGGATCTTCGTCGAACAGCGGCACCGCGAAATTGATCGCACCCGAGATCGAGGTCCGCGACGCCCGGCGGATCGGCGTCTTCATGATCTCGGCGGCAACGGCATCGGCGGTTTCCGGGCCGTCGATCAGCCGCCAGGGGATGATGATCTTCTGATCAGAGGAAGCGGCCCATTCGAAATAGGTCACCGAGATCTTGCCGTTCGGACCGGCCTTCAGTGCCTGCAGGAATTCCTTCGATACGATTGCCTGCGCGTAGCCCTCGCGCTGGATCGCGAGTTCGTCCATGTCCATGGAATAGGAGACGTCGACGGCCAGTATCAGTTCGACATCGACGGTGGGGTTCGCGTCCTTCTCCGCCACCGGGCGGGTGCCCTGGTTGCCCGGCCCGGGCGCGGCGATGCCGGCCCCATCGCCGCCGACAAGCCAGCCTGCGACAAGCACAACCCCGATCGAGACATACCAGCGCATGAGCTGCCCTCCCGTCGAACGTCAACAATGGTGACACGCAAACTGCGCCGCGCAAAGGGCGAACATCATTTGTCCTTCACATTCAGGTTAGCCTTCCGTCCAAATCTAAAGCTTGGCCTTGTGCTTGCCCCGATTTTGGCGAGGTTTTGTCGTTTGCCCGCGATCGTCCCGCTCCTGCAAGGAGCCTGTGCAAAAACCGCCGGTTCCGGGATTGCCGGGAAGGCGATATTCTTTTCTGTTCGCAGAGCAGCAGGAAGTGCCGCGCCATGAGCGACACCGTCACCACCCCGAAAACCAAGGTCAAGACCAAGGTCGAACGGCCGCGCCTGCACAAGGTTATCCTGATCAACGACGATTACACGCCGCGCGAATTCGTCGTCACCGTGCTGAAGGCGGAATTCCGCATGACCGAGGACCAGGCCTTTAAGGTGATGCTCACCGCACACCAGCGCGGCGTCTGCGTGGTTGCGGTCTTCACCAAGGACGTCGCCGAGACAAAGGCGACACGCGCCACCGATGCCGGCCGCGCTAAGGGCTATCCGCTGTTGTTTACGACCGAGCCGGAGGAATAGCTTGCTGCCAGCCGCAGACGTAGCCGGGTGGAGCGCAGCGCAACCCGGGCTACGAATGAATTTGCGACGCATCGCCCGCCAGGCCATAGACGCGCTGGGCCTTTGAGAAGCCTGCGATCGGAAATTCGCCGAGATCATCCCAGCCGCCGCGGCAGATGCCGGCGAAGCCTTCGGAGGCCACGACGGTGCGGCCGAGCCGGCCGGCGATCTTCTCCAGTCGCGCGGCAAGATTCACCGCAGGGCCAATGCAGGTGAAGTCGAGCCGGTTGCCGCCGCCGATATTGCCATAGAGAATTGTTCCGACATGCAGCGCAACGCCGAAACGGAAGCGCTCGACGACGTCGCCGACCGGATACCGCAGCGCCTCGACGCTGGCCCGCATGTCCTGCGCGGCTTCCAACACGTGCGAACAGACCTGTTGCGCATCCCCGACATACTCATCGATCGGGAAAACCGCGAGCAATCCATCGCCCATATATTTCAGCACCTCGCCATCACGGGCGCGGATCGAGGCGACCTGGCAGTCGAAATAGCGGTTGAGCATGTCGACGACGGTCTCGGCCGGAAGCCGATCCGATAATGCAGTGAAGCCGCGCAAGTCCGACAGCCAGATCGCCGCGTGCATGGTCTCGCCGTGCCCGCGCCGGATCTGACCATCGAGGATGCGCGCACCCGCGCGGTTGCCGACATAAGTGTCGAGCAAGGTCGCAGCGACGCGGCGAAGGCCGATCACCTCGATCAGACGCGTCAGCGCCGGCAGGACCGATCGCAGTGCGGTGAGCTGCTCGTCGGTAAATCCGCCCGCCTGCTTGGTGGTCCAACTCGAGGCGTGCGTGCGGCCGTCGATGAATCGCAGCGGGATCGCCACATAGTCGGTCACGCCTTCCGCGCGCATGTCGTCGAGGAAGGGAAATCGCCGGCTTTCGGGATCGTCGGTTCGGCACCGCACCTCCCTGACCTCGCCGAAGACGATCGCAAGTGGGCTTGCGATGAACTCCGGCGTTTGCTTGATGTCGTAGTCAACCGAGCCGACGACGACGGCCTCGCCGGGCTTCCAGATGAAGTTGCGCCCATAGATTTCGGGGTGCAGCGTCCGGATGAAGAATCCGACCCGCCACAGCGGGATGCCGGCCGCGACCAGGCGCCCGCACAGTTCGGAGATCATGTCGGTGACAACAGGGGTCGACCTCGCGCCGTCGATCAGCCAGTCCGCGATCCCCCTGATGTCGATCTGCATCACGGCCTCTGTCTTGTCAGGTTCTATCCAACCTGTCCCCGGTGCCGCAGGAAATGATCGGCGAGCACGCAGGCCATCATCGCCTCGCCCACCGGCACGGCGCGAATGCCGACGCAGGGGTCGTGGCGGCCCTTGGTCATGATATCGGTGTCGGTGCCGCTGCGGTCCACGGTCAGCCGCGGCGACAGGATCGAGGAGGTCGGCTTCACCGCAAAACGTACCACCACCGGCTGGCCGGTGGAGATGCCGCCCAGGATGCCGCCGGCGTTGTTGGACAGGAAACGCACGCCGTTATTGCCGGTGCGCATCTCGTCGGCGTTCTCCTCGCCCGACAATTCGGCCGCGCCGAACCCGGCGCCGATCTCGACGCCCTTCACCGCATTGATGCTCATCATCGCGGCCGCAGCTCGCTATCGAGCTTGGCGTAGATCGGCGCGCCGAGCCCGGGCGGCACGCCCTCGGCCACGACCTCGATCACCGCGCCGATCGATGAACCCTTTTTCCTGACGCCATCGAGATAGTCTTCGAAGAACGCCGCCTTGTCCTTGTCCGGGCAGAAGAACGGGTTACAGCCAATCTCGTCCCAATCCCACTTGTCGCGATCGATCTTGTGCGGGCCCATCTGCACCAGCGCGCCGCGGATCTTGATCTCCGGCAGGACCTTTCGCGCGATCGCGCCGGCGGCGACGCGGGTCGCGGTCTCGCGCGCCGAGGAGCGGCCGCCACCGCGATAATCGCGCAGGCCGTATTTGGCCTCATAGGTGAAGTCGGCATGGCCGGGGCGGAACTTGTCCTTGATCTCGGAATAGTCCTTCGAGCGCTGATCGGTGTTCTCGATCAGGAGGCCGATCGGCGTGCCCGTCGTCACCTGCACGCCGGTCTCCGGATGGGCCATCACGCCGGACAGGATCTTCACCACATCCAGCTCCTGGCGCTGGGTGGTGAAGCGGGACTGCCCCGGGCGGCGGCGGTCGAGATCGCGCTGGATGTCCTCAACCGTCAGCGGGATCAGCGGCGGACAGCCGTCGACCACGCAGCCGATCGCGACCCCGTGGCTCTCGCCAAAGGTCGTGACCCGGAACAAATGGCCGAAGGTGTTATGGGACATTCGTCGCCTAACTCGTAAGTCAATACTGACTTGTCGTAACGCGTGGGGACACCACGGTCAAACGCGGCAGGCTGTCATTCCGGGGCGATGCAAAGCATCGAACCCGGAATCTCGAGATTCCGGGTTCGGTCCTGCGGACCGCCCCGGAATGACCGCTCAATTACGAGCGCCTTAACTATACTTCACCAGCCCGCCGTCGCGAAACACATAGACGGCGCCTTGCTCGATGTAGAGGTCCGCGGCGCTATCAGGGGTTTCGATCCCGAGCGACACCATCAGGGCGCGGCAGGTGCCGCCATGGGCCACAGTGACGGTGTCGGCCAGGAGCGAGTCGTACCAGTCGCGCACCCGAAGCTGCACCGCGGCGTAGGTCTCGCCGCCGTCGGGCGCCATCGTCCACTTCGCGGTCTGGCGCTTGGCGTAGAGTTCGGGATCGGCGAGTCGCATCTCCGCCAGCGTCGAGCCTTCCCAGACACCGTAGCCGATCTCGCGCAACCGGTCGTCGAGCGAATAATCCCCGGGCGGCAATTCCAGCGCGCGGCGCGCCAGCTCCATGGTCTGGCGCGCCCGTCCGAGCGGACTCGAAACGTAGGGCAGCGATGCCCTGTCATATCCGTCGCGCGTGAGCAGGTCGGCGAGCACATGGCCGGCATGGGACGCTTGCGCGCGCCCGCGATCGTTCAGCGGAATATCCAGGGTGCCCTGAAGCCGGCCTTCCGCGTTCCATGCCGTCTCGCCATGGCGGATGTAGTAGATTGTTGGCATTGCTATCGACGCGCAGCTATTCCTTGGCGAACGAAATGTCAGGCGCATCGGGACGCTTCATGCCGACAATGTGATAGCCGGAATCGACGTGATGCACCTCGCCGGTGACGCCGCGCGAGAGATCGGACAACAGATAGAGCGCGCTGTCGCCGACCTCCTCGATCGTGACCGTGCGCCGCATCGGCGCGTTGTACTCGTTCCACTTCAGAATGTAGCGGAAATCGCCGATGCCGGAGGCCGCAAGCGTCTTGATCGGACCTGCCGAGATCGCGTTGACGCGGATGTTCGTCTCGCCGAGATCGGCGGCCAGATAGCGCACGCTCGCTTCCAGCGCCGCCTTTGCGATGCCCATCACATTGTAATGCGGCATCCACTTCTCGGCGCCGTAATAGGTCAGCGTGATGATCGAGCCGCCGTCGGTCATGAGCTTCTCGGCCCGCTGCGCGATCGCGGTGAGCGAGTAGCAACTGATCAGCATGGACTTGGAGAAATTCTCCGCCGTGGTCTCGATGTAGCGGCCGTCGAGCTGGTCCTTGTCGGAGAAGGCGATCGCATGCACGACGAAATCGATCTTGCCCCACTTCTCCCTGACGACGTCGAACACCGCGTCGATGGTCGCAGCGTCAGTGACGTCGCAATGGCCGAGCAGCAGCGCGTTCAATTCCTTCGCCAAGGGCTCGACCCGCTTCTTCAGGGCATCGCCCTGCCAGGTGAGCGCGATCTCTGCGCCGGCGTCGTGGCAGGCTTTGGCGATCCCCCAGGCGATCGAGCGATTGTTGGCGACGCCAAGGATCACGCCGCGCTTGCCCTGCATCAGACCCGATTTCTGTGCCATCCGCTGTCCACTCCCGCGTTGGATTTGGTATTCGGAGGTACACCAGCGCTCCACCGCGGTACAGCCCCCTTCACGGCCATCTTGCCCGATCCTGTAGCCCGGGTGGAGCGAAACGCAACCCGGGGCTACAAATCGCTACAAGGAATAGCCACGTCACTCAGGTGTTATGTTGAGTAGGCGTCCGAGCCGAAGCAGGATGAAGATTCCGGTGTCATGACCGCGTTCCGGCAGAGTGTTGAAGCCATGATCCCGGCGCTGCGCCGCTACGCGCGGGCGCTCGCGCGCGATGCGGATATCGCCGACGACCTGGTGCAGGACACCTTGGTGCGGGCGCTGCGCTCGGAGCGGCTGTTCCTCGGCGGCGACGTCAGAAGCTGGCTCTATACGATCCTGACCAACCTCAACAAGAACCGCCGCCGCTCGCTGGCCCGGCGGCCGCAATTCATGCCGCTGCTGGACAACAATCCGGACGCCAGCGGCACGGAAGCCGAAGGCCGCGACATCGCCCGCGCGCTGGCGACGCTGGTGGAAGAGCAGCGCGCGGCGCTGCTCTTGGTGATGCTGGAAGGATTGAGTTACCGCGAGGTCGCCGACATCCAGGGCGTGCCGATCGGCACCGTGATGTCCCGGCTTGCGCGCGCACGCGCCCACGTTAAAGCCTTCCTCGAGGGCGAACGGGCGACGGCGCTGAGGCGGGTGAAGTGATGGCAGGCGTTGTGCATGGCCATGACATCAGGTTGAGGCGATTTCTTTTCTTGAGAATTAGACAGAGACGACTGCGATGACCAACCCCAGGATTCCCGTCACCGAGGACGAGCTGCACGCCTATGTCGACAACGAATTGCCGGCGGAGCGCCGCGGCGATGTGGAGGCGTGGCTGGCAGCGCACCCTGATGACGCCGAGCGGGTGCGGTCGTGGCTCGCCATGGCCGACGTGCTGCACGCGCGCTACGATTCGGTCGCCGACGAAGCGGTGCCGAAGCGGCTCGAGATCGAGCAGCTCGTGCGTCAGCCGCGCAAGCTGGTCTATGGCGCCATTGCCGCGACGCTGCTGGCGTTCATCGCCGGCGGCGGCGTCGGCTGGATCGCGCATGGCGCGGCAGCCACGCCCTCGCCGCTGCAGAGCTTCACGCTCGATGCGATGGACGCGCACCGGCTCTATGTGGTCGAGGTCCGCCATCCGGTCGAGGTGCCCGGCGATGAGCGCGCCCATCTCCAGGCCTGGCTGACCAAGCGCTGCGGCTGGGACGTGCGCGCGCCGGATATGTCGGCGGCGGGATTGAAGCTGGTTGGCGGCCGGCTGCTGCCCGGCCCGACCGGGCGGCCGGCTTCCTTCCTGATGTATGAGAGCGCCTCCGGCGAGCGCTTCACGGTCTACGCCTCCAAGGCGCAGGCCGAGACCACGCAGATGCGTTACGCCACGCACGGGAATGAAGGCGCGCTGTTCTGGGCCGACCGCGGCGTCGGCTATGTCGTCAGCGGCGGCAGCGACCGCAACCGCCTGACCCAGATCGCGCAAGCCGTCTACGACCAGATGGAAAAGAACGGCGGGTAGCTCGGAGCGGGAGCGCCCTTGTAGCCCGGGTGGAGCGCAGCGTAACCCGGGGATAGCCTCTCCAACCTGGGAACGGAGTCGCGCGCTGCGCTACCTGCCCCGGGTTGCGCTGCGCTCCACCCGGGCTACAGGGGCTGCGTGCAGGTTAATCCGCTCGCTCTCCAAAGTTCCCACCATCCGCCTCACCAGATCCGCTCCAGTCCCGGGGCAATATTCCAGCGCGAACATAGCGATGCAGCGAGGAGAACGGCCAATCGACTGGTGAGCCGACCAGCCGATGCTTGACCGGATTGAAATGGATGTAATCGGCGCAGCGCTCGAAATCGCTTTCGTCGCGGATCGTGTGCTCCCAGAAGCGCTTCTGCCAAAGAGCGTATTCGCCGCGGTGGTCACGTGAGAGCGGGACGCCCGCGGCCGCGACGCTGCGAAGGCTGACTTGATTCGGCGCCATCGGTCCGAGAAATCCGCGTCCCCCTCAGGCAGGGTCATGATGGCATGCAGGTGATCGGGAAGAACAACCACGGCATCGAGAACAAACGGGGCGCTCGTTGCGGGTCTTTCGGAACGCCGCGCGCAACAGCGAGGCATGGTCCACCAGTGCAGACGAGCTGCGATCATCCAGCGTCACGGTGAAGAAAAGGTCCCGCCAGGGAGGAAGTTGCGCCGATACCGGACCATGATGACGTACTTACACCAACGACCGCTCTTCTTGTAGCGCAACCCGGGGCGAGTTCGCGTGGGGCAACTTAGCGGATCGTGCGCTGATCGAACGGTCCCGGATTGCGCTTCGCTTCATCCGGGCTACGGGGTCGTGTGCTGGGGCTGAGAAAAAAGGGCCACCTGCGACAGCAAGCGGCCCAAGTCTAGGGAGGAAACGCCCAAGGAGGGCTGCGACAGCGCAAAGCGCCATCGCACGACCTTATGTAGTTCGCGTACACGGATTCGAAAGACCGGATGATACCGGGTTTTGCGAAAACGCCCGCATTTCGCGGACGTTCGTGATGCAATAGCCACACTCGCCCGACGTCCCAATTCCGTCATCGAAAATCTGGAATAAGGACATCGGCGCGTCTCAGAATCGCACCGGATGTTCCCGCGTTATCGCGCAGCGCTCGATCCGCCGATCGGCGCTCGCGGCCTCGATTGGGGTTTGGTATAGCGCTGGTCCCCCTCTCGAGGCCGCACCCTCAGCCAAGATCGCTGCGGGGATTGTAAGGATGTTGGTCGCGCCACTTCTGCATCAATGCTTCCAGCTCCGCATCGTTCCCGTCGGGCAGGATAATGCGGGTGGTGGCATAGAGGTCGCCCGCGCCGCCCGACTTCGGCAGGCCCTTGCCCTTCAGCCTAAACGTGCGCCCGCTTGAGGTGTTCTTGGGGATCGACAATTCGACCGCGCCGCCAAGCGTCGGCACGCGGACCTTGCCGCCCAGCACCGCCTCGTACAGTGTGATGGGCAGCTCGATCCTGAGATCGTTGCCGTCGACCTTGAAGAAGGGATGCGGCGCGATCGTCACGGTGATCAGGAGATCGCCCGGGCGATGGCCGGGCGCCGTCTCGCCCTGCCCCTTCAGCCGGATCTGCTGGCCGGAGCTGACGCCGGCGGGAATCTTGACGTTGAGTTCCTTGCCGGTCGGCAGGCGGACGCGCTTCTCGGCGCCCTTCACCGCCTCCTCCAGCGACACCGTCATGGCGACGCTGAGGTCGAGGTCGAGGCCGACACCACCGGTGTCGAATTCAAACTGGGTGCCGCCGCTGCGCGCACGCGCACCGCCGCCGAACATGCTGTTGAGGATGTCCTCGAAGCCCGCGGCGCCGCCGCCCGTGCCGCCGCCGGCGCCGCTGCGGAACGTATAGGTTTCGAACCCGCCCGGACCAGCATGACCGCGCGCATCGCCACCGCCAAAGCCTCCACCGGGGAAGCCCTGGAAGCGCGGCTTGCCCTCGGCGTCGATCTCGCCGCGGTCAAATTGCTTGCGCTTCTCCTCATCGCCGACGATTTCGTTGGCCGAGTTGATCTCGGCAAAACGCTCGGCAGCCTTCGGATCGTTCTTGTTGCTGTCGGGATGATGCTTCTTGGCGAGCTTGCGATAGGCGCTCTTGATCGCGGCAGCGCTGGCGCCCCGCGGCACCCCCAAGACCTCATAGGGGTCGCGCATCCGTCACGTCTCCTTCACGGGAAATCAGACCTGAAATTTTCGGGCTTGTCGCCCACTTCAGTGTCATTTGGGGACGCAGTGGCATTTTTGCAACTGCTTTCAGCGATCAGGATCGCCAAGGTTTCAGATTATGGATCTCCCACCGCCCACGTCCGGTCCGGCAGCCGGCGCCCTGCAGCCAGCTTTCGGTCCGGCCGTTGACGTAGCTCGCCAGGAAATCCCGGCAGGTCCGTCCGTCCTCGGCGGCGTAAGCCTGAGACAGCGGCGTCACCGAGCCGCGCGCGCCGGTCTCGGGATTTTCCCAGGCCTGGCTGGAATCCTTGTCGCCCTTGGTCAGCACGTCGGAGGCGGCGTTGCGGGCAAAGGCGAGGTCGCTGTCGGTCGGCGCCGATGCCCTTACCTGGGTCGCGCCGAGCGCACCCGTCAAGTCCTTGTCGTCCAGCCGGGCGAAACTGTCCCCGCGCGACAGGGCGCAACCGCCGGCCCCGAGGCCGATTAGAACCAATGTCATCACCGTCCCCGCCGGGCGGATCGCCGATAGGCCAACGCGTCCCCATGCCCTATATAAGGACGTCCTATATAGGGCGAGTAACGCGCGCTCTGAGGCCGACGGACGCAACGCTGGACTCCTGACATGACAGACACGACCTCCATCAAACACCCTACACCGTTAACATCGGGTGATTTTACCGCCGCGGAAGAACCATTTGCGCTGTTCGCCGAATGGTTTGCCGAAGCAGCCAAGTCCGAGCCGAACGATCCCAACGCGATGGCGCTCGCAACCGTCGATCCCGACGGGCTGCCGGACGCGCGGATGGTGCTGATGAAAGGCTATGACGCGGACGGCTTCGTGTTCTACAGCCACATCGCCAGCGCCAAGGGCCGCGAACTCGCCGCAAATCCTAAGGCCGCTTTACTATTTCACTGGAAATCGTTGCGCCGTCAGGTGCGCATCCGCGGCAACGTGTCGCCGGTGAGCGACGCCGAGGCCGACGACTATTTCGCGACGCGCCCGAAGCAGGCGCAGCTCGGCGCCTGGGCCAGCAAGCAGTCGCAACCATTGGAGAGCCGCTTCGCCTTCGAGCAGGCGATCGCGAAAGTCGCCGCGAAATATGTAATCGGCGAGGTGCCGCGCCCGCAAGGCTGGAGCGGCTGGCGCATCACGCCTGTCAGCATCGAGTTCTGGCACGACCGTCCCTACCGCCTGCACGACCGCATCGAATTCCGCCGCGAGGGCCCAAGCCAGGCCTGGTCCAAAGTAAGGCTTTATCCGTAAAACTCAGACCGTCATGGCCGGGCTTGTCCCGGCCATCCACGTCTCAGTTTCGAGCCAGTCCGAACACGTGGATGCCCGGCACAAGGCCGGGCATGACGAAGAACGAGAGAGCCGTCCAATGCCGAACACATCGAACGCGCCGCGGCGCACGCTACTCCTGACCGGCGCCAGCCGCGGCATCGGCCATGCTACCGCGATCCGCTTCTCCTCGGCCGGCTGGCGCGTCATCACCTGCTCGCGGCACGCCTTTCCGGAAGTTTGCCCCTGGGGCGCCGGACCTGAGGATCACATCGAGGTCGATTTCGGCGACCATGACGACACCGTGCGCGCGATCTCAGAAATCCGCAGGCGGCTGGAGAACGACGAGCTGCACGCGCTCGTCAACAATGCCGCGATCTCGCCCAAGGGGCCGGGCGGCACGCGGCTCGGTACTATGGACACCGATATCGACACCTGGCTGCATGTCTTCCGCGTCAACTTCTTCGCGCCGATCATGCTGGCGCGCGGGCTGATCAACGAATTGAAGACCGCCAGGGGTGCCGTGGTGAACGTCACTTCGATCGCGGGCTCCCGCGTGCATCCTTTCGCGGGCGCGGCCTATGCCACCTCGAAAGCGGCGCTCGCGGCGCTGACGCGCGAGATGGCGTCCGATTTCGGGCGCGTCGGCATCCGTGTCAACTCGATCGCGCCGGGCGAGATCGACACCTCGATCCTGTCGCCGGGCACCGAGAAGATCGTCGAGCAGCAGATCCCGATGCATCGCCTGGGCACGCCCGACGAAGTCGCCAAGATCATCTATGTCCTGTGCACGGAAACCAGTTCCTACGTGAACGGCGCCGAAATCCACATCAATGGTGGCCAGCACGTCTAGGATTGGCGATCGCTGAGTGAGGGTTCTCTCCGGACATACCGTCGCCGTGGAGACAACCTCTCATCCGGCGCTTCGCGCCACCTTCTCCCACAAGGGGAGAAGGAAAGAACG
>NZ_PSRR01000253.1 GCF_004296405.1 Bradyrhizobium sp. Leo170 | reverse complement strand
TGCGGGAGAGGTCGGCGCGTAGCGCCGGGTGAGGGTTCTCTCCACACGGGGAGTCCCAATGCGGAGACAGCCTCACCCCAGCCCTCTCCCGCAAGCGGGAGAGGGAGCGCAGCGTCGCCTGCGGATGCAATTCGACCCCATCGTCAGCGCCGATAAAAGATACTCCCGGTCAAATCCGCCGCCTCGGCCCGCACTAGGATGCAAACAACGCGATCCGCAAAGACGATCGCGAGGCCTTGAGGGAACGCACGTCGATGGCACGGTTCATCGAACGCCATCCGGCACGGGCGCTGATCGCGATCGTCGCGATCGCGCTCCTGCTGTGGCTGGTCTTCGCGGTCTGGCCGCCGGGCCTGGAGCAGGCGATCGGCCGCAAGCGGGTCTTCCTCAACGCCGTCTTCAACGGCATCACGCTCGGCGGGCTTTATTTCCTGGTGGCGAGCGGCTTCACGCTGATCTTCGGCTTGATGCGCAACGTCAATTTGGCGCACGGCTCGCTTTACCTTTTCGGCGGCTATGTCGGATACGCCATCAGCGCCTGGACCGGCTCCTGGATCCTGAGCTTCGTCGTCGCCTTCCTCGCGGTCGCGCTCGTCGGCGTGCTCCTGCAGATCCTGGTATTCCGCCGCATGGAGGGCCAGGATTTGCGCCAGACCATGGTGACGATCGGGCTTGCGATCGTGTTCGCCGATTTGATGCTGTGGGTGTTCGGCGGCGACTTCTACCAGATCCCGACGCCGAGCTGGCTGATCGGCCCGGTGCAGCTTCCGTTCATCACCGCGGTCAAATCCTCCGGCGAGCCAGTCTATCTGCAATATCCGATGGTGCGGCTCGCGATCTTCGCCGCCTCCGTCATCATCGGCATCGCGATGTGGCTGGCGCTGAACCGCACGCGGATCGGCATGATCGTGCGCGCGGGCGTCGATGATCGCGACATCCTGGCCGCGACCGGCGTGCAGATCCAGGCCGTGTTCGTGCTGGTGTTCGCGCTTGGCGCGGGGTTAGCCGGCATCGCCGGCGTGGTCGGCGGCACATTTCAATCAATTTCGCCGGGCGAGGATACGCGCTTCCTGCTCGCCTCGCTCGTGGTGGTGATCGTCGGCGGCATGGGATCGATCCCGGGCGCGGCGCTCGGCGCCGTCATCATCGGCCTCGCCGAGCAGCTCGGCTCGGTCTACATCCCGACCTACGCCATCGTCGTGACCTTCCTGATCATGGTCGTGGTCCTGGCGCTGCGGCCGCAGGGCCTGCTCGCGAGGCGATGACATGTCGTTGACGCAGCTTCATGCACCAGCGACTGCGGTGGAACGTCCGAAGTTCCGCGCCTGGCCCGAGCTCAACAATCCCGCCGCGTGGCTGGTCGCGCTGATCCTCGTGATCATGCCGTTGATCGCCAACGGCTTCTTCCTGATCGAGATCTTCGGCACGACGCTGATCCTTGGCATCATCGCGCTCAGCCTGATGTTCCTCGCCGGCTATGGCGGCATGGTCAGCCTGATGCAGCTCACCATCGCGGGCTTCGCCGGCTACATGGTCGCGGTGTTCGGCGTCAGCGGCAACGCCAATATCAGCCTCGGCTGGCCGTGGTGGCTGGCGACGCCGATGGCGCTCGTGCTCGCGACGATCTTCGGCACGCTCGGCGGCGCGCTCGCGGTTCGCACCGAGGGCATCTACACCATCATGATCACGCTCGCGATCGGCGCGGCCTTCTACTACTTCACCAACCAGAACTGGGCCATCTTCAACGGCCATACCGGCATCAACACCGTCGCTACGCCGCAGTTCTGGAGCGTCGACTGGCGCTCCGATATTCCCTTCTACTACCTGATACTCGGCGTCGCCGCTCTCTGCTATTTCGCGGTCCAGTACGTCTCGCGCGCTCCGTTCGGGCTGGCGCTGCGGGGCGTGCGCGACAATCCCCGCCGCATGGCGGCGCTCGGCTTCAACGTCAACGCGCACCGTGTCGCCGCCTATGCGTTCGCATCCTTCATTGCCGGGCTCGGCGGCGTGCTTCAGGTTTGGAACTACCGGCAGATCTCGCCCGGCTCGGTCGGCGTCGAGCGCTGCATCGACATCCTGATCATCGCCGTGGTCGGCGGCATCACCCGGCCGGTCGGCCCCTTCATCGGCGCGTTGATCTTCGTCATCCTGCGCACCTTCGCGCTCGACGTCCTGATCAAGTTCGGGCTCGACGGCAACCGCTTCCGGCTCCTGATCGGGCTCGGCTTCCTCGCGATCGTATTTTGGTCGTCGGATGGCGTGATCGGCCTCTGGGAGCGCTGGCGCAGCCGCCACGCACGCGCTCCAAGCAGCACCGCGGGGCGCGGCCATGGATAGCGTCGCACACCGTCTCTCCGCGGTTGGTGCCGGCGCCGCGCTGGAGCTGCGCGGCGTGACGCGGTTGTTCGGTGCGCTCGCCGCGCTGACCGATGTGACGATGACCGTGCGGCCCGGCGAGCGGCGCGCGGTGCTCGGCTCCAACGGCGCCGGCAAGACCACGCTGTTCAACTGCATCACCGGCGATTTCCTGCCCTCCTCCGGCACCATCCGCTTCTTCGGCGAGGACGTCACGCGCTTCCCGCCCTATGAGCGCATCCGCCGCGGCCTGCGCCGCACCTACCAGATATCGGCACTGTTCCCCGGCCTCACCGTGCAGGACAATGTCTACCTCGCCTGCCGCGGCGTCTCGCGCGGACGCTTCTCCTTCCTGCGTCCTGGAGCAAACGACGCGCTGATGCATGCGACGGAAACGCTGGTGCAGGCGGTGCACCTGACACCGGTAAAGGACCAGCGCGTCGCCGAACTCGCCCACGGCCAGCAGCGCCAACTCGAAATCGCGCTCGCGCTTGCTGGTGCGCCGCGCTTCATCCTGTTCGACGAGCCGGCGGCGGGCCTGTCGCCGGCGGAGCGGCTCGAGCTGATCGAGATCCTGACCTCCCTTCCCGCCCATATCGGCTACATCATCATCGAGCACGACATGGACGTCGCGCTGCGCGTCGTCGAGAGCGTCACGATGATGCACAACGGCCGCGTCTTCAAGGAGGGCCTGCCACGCGAGATCGAATCCGACCCTGAAGTACAGGAGCTTTATCTCGGAGGCGGACATGAGTGAGATCCGCCGCGCCGCGCCCGCTTTGGAGGTCAGAGGCCTCGACGTCTACTACGGCCATTCGCATGCGCTGCAGGGCGTCGACCTGACGCTGGATTCTGGCGTGTTCTCGGTGGTCGGCCGCAACGGCATGGGCAAGACCACGCTATGCAAGACCATCATGGGCCTGGTGCGCGCCAGCGGCGGCTCCGTGCGCGTTCGCGGCGAGGACGTTACGCACATGAGCCCGGCCCGGATCGCGCGGCTTGGCGTCGGCTATGTGCCGCAAGGCAGGCGCCTCTGGCGCTCGCTCAGCGTCGACGAGCATCTGCAGCTCGCCGGCGGGATGCGCCGCGGCCCGTGGACGGTCGAGCGCATCTACGACACCTTCCCGCGCCTTGCCGAACGCAAGGAGCATGGCGGCAGCCAGCTCTCCGGCGGCGAGCAGCAGATGCTCGCGATCTCGCGCGCGCTTCTCACCAACCCGCATCTGTTGATCATGGACGAGCCGACCGAAGGTTTGGCGCCGGTGATCGTCGCGCAGGTCGAGGAGATGCTGATCCGGCTTGGCGAAGACGGCGACATGTCGGTGCTGGTGATCGAGCAGAACATCGGCGTGGCAACGGCGGTTTCGAAAAACGTCGCCATCATGGTCAACGGACGCATCAACCGCATTATCGATTCCGTGCGCCTTGCCGCCGACCGCGAGCTGCAGCAGCGCCTGCTCGGCGTCGGGCTCCACGGCGATGTTGCAGCCGATGTCGACGCGGGCCCTGCAAAGCCGGAGCCGGATGCCGCCTCGCAGCCCGCGCGCGCCAAGGGCCCGGTCCGCATCTACATCTCCAATCCGACGCTGCCGACACGCTGGTCGCAGCCGGTGCCGATCGCCCGCATCGAGGCAGCCGCGCGAACGCATTCGGCCGGCGTAACACGGCTGGAAGAGAGCACGCGGCGGCGGCGCGAACCGGCTGCCGCGCAGACCGCAGGCCCGCCGGTCGTGCTGGTCGTCGGCACGCTCGACACCAAGGGACCGGAACTGCGCTTCATCCGCGACATCATCGCGGCAAGCGGGCTGCGCTCCCGCCTGGTCGACGTTTCCACCAGCGGCAAGCAGACGACCTGCGATGTCTCCGCCCAGGAGATCGCGCTGAATCATGGTCGCGGCGGACCCGGCGTGTTCGGCGCCGATCGCGGCGCTTCGGTCAGCGCAATGGCGGATGCCTTCGCGAAATGGCTGCGCCGCCAGGGCAATGTCGCCGGCATCATCTCGGCCGGCGGCTCCGGCGGCGCCTCGCTGGTCGCGCCTGCCATGCGCAGCCTGCCCGTCGGCGTGCCCAAGATCATCATCTCTTCGGTCGCCTCGGGCGACGTCGGCCCCTATGTCGGGCCGGCCGACATCATGATGATGTATTCGGTGACCGACGTCCAAGGCCTCAACTCGATCTCGCGCGCGGTGCTCTCCAACGGCGCGAATGCGTTGGTCGGCATGGTGAAAGCACGTCTCGACGAGCGCGGCGCCCGGCAGCGCGAGACCGGCAGCGGCCTTCCCGCCGTCGGCATCACCATGTTCGGCGTGACCACGCCTGCCGTGCAGAAGATCGCGGCCGAGTTGAAGGACGATTTCGAGTGTCTCGTATTCCACGCCACCGGCGTCGGCGGCCGCTCGATGGAAAAGCTCGTCGATTCCGGCCAACTCGCTGCCGTCATTGATCTGACCACCACCGAAATCTGCGATCTCCTGATGGGCGGCGTCTTCCCGGCCACCGACGATCGCTTCGGGGCGATCATCCGCAGCCGCGTGCCCTATGTCGGCTCGGTCGGCGCGCTCGACATGGTCAATTTCGGTGCGCCCGACACCATCCCTGAGCGCTATCGCCAGCGCCAGTTCCACGTCCACAACCCGCAGGTCACGTTGATGCGGACGACAGTGGAAGAGAACGAACGCATGGGCCGCTGGATCGGCGAACGGCTGAACCAGATGGATGGTCCCGTGCGCTTCTTCCTGCCTGAAGGCGGCGTCTCCGCGCTCGATGCAGCAGGTCAACCGTTCTGGGACCCGGATGCCGATGCGGCGCTGTTCCAGGCGCTGGAGAGGACCGTGCGCCAGACCGGCAACCGCCAGCTCATCCGCATCAGGCGCAACATCAACGATCCCGAATTTGCGGCTGCAATCGTAGCCGCGTTCCGTCCTCTGCTCGGACGCGCCGGTGGACGGCGGAGAGTGGCGAGGTGACCCATGGCCAGGTTTGAACGCGCGGCGCTGTTGAAGAGGTTTCGCGACATGGCGGCCAGGGGCGAGCCGATCGTCGGCGGCGGCGCCGGCACCGGGCTCTCGGCCAAGTGCGAAGAGGCCGGCGGCGTCGACCTGATCGTGATCTACAATTCCGGACGCTATCGCATGGCGGGCCGCGGCTCGCTCGCCGGCCTCATGCCTTATGGCGATGCCAATGCGATCGTGCTGGAGATGGCGGGCGAAGTGCTGCCGGTCGTGACCAACACGCCGGTGCTCGCCGGCGTCAACGGTACCGATCCGTTCCGCGACATGGACCTGTTCCTGGATCAGCTCAAGGCGCTCGGATTCTCCGGCATACAGAACTTTCCGACCGTCGGCCTGATCGACGGCATATTCCGCGCCAATCTCGAGGAGACCGGCATGTCCTATGCGCTCGAGATCGAGATGATCGCGAAGGCACATGACAAGGACATGCTGACGACGCCCTACGTCTTCAGCGAGACCGAAGCGGCCGCGATGGCGATTGCAGGCGCTGACATCGTCGTCTGCCATCTCGGCCTGACCACCGGCGGCTCGATCGGGGCGCAGACCGCGCTCAGGCTCGAGGACTGCCCGGCCCGCATCGATACCTGGGCCGAGGCCGCGCTCAGCGTCAATCCGCACATCCTGATGCTCGCGCATGGCGGCCCGATCGCGGACCCCGCCGACGCCGATTTCATCATGAAGAAGACCCGCAAATGCCACGGCTTCTATGGCGCCTCCTCGATGGAGCGCCTGCCGGTCGAGCGGGCGCTCACGGATCAGGTACGCAAGTTCAAGATGATCGGCGCCCGCTAGCGCCGAGCAAGGGAGGTTAAGATGTCAGGGATTCTGATCGGCGAATTGATCCTCTGGCTCATCATCGCGATCATCGCGATCGTCGTTATCGTTTATATCGTCAACTGGCTGTACCACCGCTCGTCGAAGGAAGTGTCCTTCGTCCGCACCGGCTTCCTCGGCGAGCGCGTCGTGATCAATGGCGGCGCGTTCGTGCTGCCCTTCATCCACGACTATACGCCGGTCAACATGAACGTGCTGCCGATGGGGATCGTGCGCTCCAGGCAGGACGCCGTCATCACCCGCGACCGCATGCGCGTCGATATCGAGGCGGATTTTTACGTCCGCGTACAGCCGAGCCGCGAAGCCGTCTCGATCGCGGCAGCCACGCTCGGCCGCCGTACCATGGAGCCGGAACAGCTCCATACGCTCCTCTCCGGCAAGTTCGTCTCCGCCATCCGTTCAGTCGCCTCGGAAATGACGATGGAGCAGATGCACGAGCAGCGCGGCGACTACGTCGCCCGCGTCAAGGCCGCCGCCGCCGAAGCGCTTGCCCAGAACGGCCTTGAGCTCGAATCCGTCGCGATCACCGACCTCGACCAGACCGACCTCGAGTTTTTCAATCCCTCGAACCGCTTCGACGCCGAGGGCCTCACGCGCCTGATGGAAGACATCGAGGCCAAGCGCAAGCTGCGCAACGACATCGAGCAGGACTCGATGATCAAGATTCGCTCCCGCAATTTGGAGGCCGAACGACAGGCGCTCGAGATCGAGCGCGAGAGCGAGACGGCGCGGCTGGAGCAGGAGCGCGACATCGAGATGCGCCGCGCACTGCAGCGCACGGAAGTGGCGCGCGAACGTGCACTGCGCGAGACCGAGGCGGAGCAAGCCCAGATCACCGCGCGCGAGGCGATCGAGAAGGCGCGCATCGCCAACGAGCAGGCGATCACCGAAGCCCGTATCGCCTCCGAACGCGAGACCCGACAGAAGGAGATCGAGCGCACCCGTGCCGTCGAGGAACGGGAACTGCTGGCCCGCGAGGAGATCGAGAAAGCCAGGATCGCCAACCAGCGCTCGGTCGACACCGCGCGGATCGCCTCCGAGCGCGAAGTGCGCCAGCGCGAGATCGAGCGTATGCGCACGGTGGAGGAAGCCGAGATCGCGGCACGCGAAGCGATCGAGAAGGCGCGCATCCAGCAGGATCGCGTCGTCACCGATGCCCGGATCGCCAACGAGGAAGAGACCCGGCGGCGCGAGATCGAGCGCACGCGCACGGTCGAGGAAGCCGAGATCGCCGCGAAGGAGGCGACCGAGAAGGCGCGCATCAGCCAGACCATGACCGTCAACGTCGAGCGCATCGCCTCCGACGAACGCACCCGCGCGCTGGAGATCCAGCAGGTGCGCGCCATCCAGGAAGCAGAGATCGAGGCGCAGCGCGCAGTGGAAGCAGCGCGCATCGCCCGCGAGCGCACTCTTGCGGCCGAGAGAATCGCCGCCGAGCAGAATACGCGGCAATTGGAGATCGAGCGCAACCAGGCGCTGGAAGTCGCCGGCATCGCCGCGCGCGAAACGACCGAGGCCTCTCGTATCGCCCAGGAAGAACGCATCCGCTCGCTGGAGATCGCGCGCAACCGCGCCGTCGAGGAAGCCGACATCGCCTCGCGCGAAGCCATCGAGGCTGCACGCATCGCGCAGGAGAAGGCTGTTGCGGCCGAGCGCATCCAGGCCGAACGCGAGACGAGGGCCCTCGAAATCGAACGGACCCAAGCGATCGAGGCAGCCGACCTCAAGCGACGCGATGCGATCGAGCGCCAACGGATCGGGGTGGAACTTGCGCTGGAATCCGAGCGCATCGCTTCATCCAGGACACGCGAGGTGCTCAATATCGACCAGAAGAAGACGATCGAGATCGCCGACGAGGAGCGCGTGATCGCGCTGTCGGTGAAGCGTTCCGAGCGCATCGATGCTGACCGCCAGGTCAGGCAGGCGGAAATCGTGGCGCGCAAGGAAGTTGAGACTACCGACGTCTCGCGCGAGCAGGCGCTGGAGGCAGCACGGCTCGAACGCCGCCGTTCCATCGAGCAACTCGAGGTCGCCCGCGTCCAGTCGCTGCAGGAGGCCGAGATCGCCTCCCGCGAGGAGGTCGAGCGCGCCCGCATCGCCTCCGATCGCGGCCTCGACGAGGCCCGCGTCGGCCGCGAGCGCGATCTGCGCCGGCTCGAAGTCAACCGCGAGAAGGACGTCGAGACCGCCTTGATGGACAAGGCGATTGCCCTCTATCAGAAGTCGCTGGAGGAATCGGCGGCCAAAGTGGCGGCGGAAGACGCACGGGTGCGCGCGACTGAGGCCGCCGAGCGCGTCGTCACCGCACGCGAGAGCGAGATCGCACGCCGCCGCAAGACGGTGGAGGTGCTGCTCGCAGAGAAACAGGCCGAGGAGACGCGGATCGCCGCCGAGGCCGAGCGCGTGCGCGCCGCGGTGGAGGCCGAAGCGCAGCGGCTGCTCAACGAAGCCGAGAACGTGCTCACCGACCAGGCGCGCTACTCGCTGTTCCGCCGCAAGCTGCTCGACCGCATCGAGGGCATCGTGCGCGAGAGCGTCAAGCCGATGGAGAAGATCGAGGGCATCCGCATCCTCCAGGTCGACGGCCTCAACGGCAACGGCCACGGCAATGGCTCCTCCCGCAGCGCCACCGACGAGGTGATCGACTCCGCGCTGCGCTACCGCGTGCAGGCGCCGCTGATCGATTCTATCCTGTCCGACATCGGCGTCGAGGGCGGCAGCCTTGCCAAGATGCCCGGCCTGATCCGCGAGGCGCGCGACATGCAGGGCATCAAGGAGTCCGCGACCCGCAAGAGCGGTGAACCCAAGCCGCCCGCAAGTCCCGCCACAGGCGAGCCGCGCCCCCCGCGCAAGAAGGAGTGAGCACGCGCCATGGCCAGGGTCTATGTCTCCACCGTCGTCAATGCCCGCAATGATCGCGTCTGGGCCCGCGTGCGCGACTTCAATGGCCTGCCGAACTGGCATCCGGCAATTGCCGAGAGCCGCATCGAAGGCGGCGAACCCGCCGACAAGATCGGATGCGTGCGTGATTTCCGTCTGCGCAATGGCGACCGCATCCGCGAGAAGCTCTTGGGCCTGTCCGACTACGACATGTTCTGCACCTACTCCATCCTGGAGTCGCCGATGGGCGTGGAGAATTATGTCGCGACGCTGCGGCTGACGCCGGTGACCGACGGCGACCAGACGTTTCTCGAATGGGCCGCCGAGTTCGACTGCGCGCCGGAGCGGGAGGCCGAGCTCGTGGGCAATATCGGCGGCGGCGTGTTCCAGGGCGGCTTCGACGCCCTCAAGCGCGCGTTCGGAGGCTAGCGTGCCGCATATCGTCAAGAGCACGATCATCGATGCGCCGACCGACGCGGTGTGGGGCGTGCTCCGCGATTTCAACGGGCACGACCGCTGGCATCCGGCGGTTGCGACCAGCACGATCGAGCGTGCACACAGCTCCGACAAGATCGGCTGCGTCAGGCGCTTCAAGCTCAAAGACGGCGCGGAACTGCGCGAGCAATTGCTGGCGCTGTCCGACCTTGAACAGTCCTTCAGCTATTGCCTGCTCGATACGCCGATCCCGATGTTCAACTATGTCGCGCACGTCCGCCTGCTGCCCGTCACCGACGGCGACCGCACCTTCTGGCATTGGGAATCGCGCTTCACCACGCGGCCCGAGGACAGCGTCGACATCACGCAGATGGTGTCCGAGCAGATCTATCAGGCCGGCTTCGAGGCCATTCGCCGGCATCTGAAGGAGGCTGCATGAGCGCGGAGGAACGCCCATGACCGTCACTGTAAGGACCTTTGCCTCAACCGGCGAGGCCGCCGCTGTGCTGTCATCCGACCGCAGCGCGCGCTATCTCGGCGGCGGCACGCTGGTGATGCGCGCGCTGAACGAAGGCGACATCTCGATCTCCACCATCGTGCGCGCCAGCGACCATGCGCTGACGCGGATCGATGCGACCGGTTCCCGCGTCACGATCGGTGCGGGCGTCACCTTTGCCCGCATCCTCGCCGAGCGCGATCTCGCCTTCCTGCACGCAGCCGCTCGCTCGATCGGAGGGCCGGCGGTGCGCAACATGGGCACGGTCGGCGGCAATCTGTTTGCCACAGATCCATATGGCGACTTTACCGTCGCGCTACTCGCGCTCGACGCCATGATTTCCGTGCAGGGCGGCCTTGGCAGCCGCGACGTGCCGATCGAGGAATTCCTACAGACGCGCGACCGGCAGACCGGCACGCTCGTGCTCGCGGTTTCCTTTCAGAAGCCCGCGACCGCGGACGCATTCCGCTATCGCAAGATCGCCCGCATCAAGCCGAAGGGCGGCGCCGTGATCGCGCTCGCCGCGCATCTGCCTGTCAGCAACGGCCGCATCGCCGGCGCGCGCATCGCGCTCGGCTCGATGGCGCCGACGCCAATTCGCGCCCGTGCCGCCGAGCGGGCGCTGGAAGGACGCACGCTCGACGCTGCGACGATGGGTGCCGCCGCCGCAGCCGCGGTCGAGGGCACCTCGCCCGCCGACAATGCGCTCGCCTCCGGCTGGTACCGGCGCGAGATCGTCGGCGTTCACTTGAGACGTCTGCTGTCCGGTCAGGAATAGGATCACCAAGAGGATCACGATGGCCAAGACCGCCCTGCAATTCCGACACAACGGCCGCGACGTCGCGATCTTCGTCGATGGCGGCACCAATCTTCTGGTCGCGCTGCGCGAATTGATCGGCGACATGACGCCGAAATTCGGCTGCGGCCAGGGCGGCTGCGGCGCCTGCAGCGTCCTGATCGACGGCGAATTGCATCTCTCCTGCCTGACGCTGGCCGAGACGGTCGCCGGCCGTTCGGTCGAGACGCTTGACGGCATCAAGGACGGCCCGAACCTGCATCCGCTGCAGCGCGCCTTTGCCGACAACTTTGCCGCCCAGTGCGGCTACTGCACGCCGGGCATGCTGATGGCCGCCAAGGCATTGCTTGACCGCAACCCGCAGCCGAGCCGCGCGGAGGTCGTCGAGGCGATCTCGGGCAATATCTGCCGCTGCACCGGCTACGAACCCATCATCAATGCCGTGCTAGCCGCCGCCTCCACCGGCCGGGCCCGCGCTTGAAGGACTTAAGCCATGCTGGAATTGCGCAAGGATCTCTTCGCCGACGAGCGCGACGACAATCTGAAGGAAATCGGCAAAGGCACGCAGCGGCAGGACATGCTCGGGCATGTCACGGGCACCTCGACCTATTTCGACGACCACAAGCTGCAGGGCATGCTGCACCTGAAGGTGGTTCGCAGCACGCATGCCCATGCGTGGCTGCGCCGCATCGACACCAGCGAGGCCGAGCGCTCCGCGGGCGTGCGCCGGATCATCCGCGGCAGCGACGTGCCACGCAACCTCAACACCCTGCTCAGCCTGATCAATTTCGGCAAGGACGACGAGCCGTCGCTCGCGGTCGAGAAAGTGCGCTACAAGGGCGAGCCGATCGTCGCCATCGTTGCCGACAGCCCGCGCGAAGCCTATGAGGCGATGGCGAAGGTCAGGATCGACTACGAGCCGCTGCCCGCCGTGTTCGACGTCGAGGACGCGCTGAAACCCGGCGCGCCTGTTGTCAACGAGACCTATCCGAAGAACGCGTTCATCTATCACGATGTCTACGATCACCAGAAGCTGCGCTTCGGTGATGTCGAGCGCGGCCTCGCCGCGGCCGACCATGTGCTGGAGCAGCGCTACCAGATGTCGCCGATCGAGCACGCGCCGACCGAGACCAACGGCTCGATCGCTGCGCCCGACACCAACGGCCGCTACATCGTCTACACCTCGACCCAAGCGCTGTTCTTCTCGCTCGACACCTGCGCGAAGATTCTCGACGTGCCCTCGAACACGTTCCATTTCATCGGCGGCACCGTCGGCGGCGGCTTTGGCGGCAAGGTCGATACGCTCACCGAGCCGCTTTCTATCCTCGGCGCGATGCTGACGGGACGTCCGGTGCGCTATTTGTTCGGGCGCGAGGAAGAAATGCAATATGGCCCGCCGCGCGGGGCCGAGCGCATCTACATCAAGGACGGCGTCATGCGCGACGGACGGATCGTAGCGCGCAAGATCCGCGCTTTTTTCGACAGCGGCGCCTATACGCGGCTGTCGAGCTACGCCGCCGTCAAATGCGCCGCGCATCTGCCGGGACCCTACACGATCCCCAATGTCTATGGCGACGTCTATTGCGTCTTCACCAACCGCACGCCCGCGACCGCGATGCGCGGCTTCGGCGTCACCGCGATGGATTTCGCGATCGAGTGCCAGATGGACAAGCTCGCGCATCTCGTCGGCATGGACCCGATGGAGTTCCGCATCCTCAACGCCTATCGCGACGGCGACATGAAGGCGCATCGCCGCGAGGCCAAGAACACCGCGTTGATCGAATGCGTCCAGGTCGCCGCCGAGAAGGCCAAATGGCCGATCCGCGAGGAGTTCAAGCGCGCCTCCTCGCGCAAGGACGGCGGCGGCAGCCGCGCGGCGATCCCGCCG
>NZ_PSRR01000252.1 GCF_004296405.1 Bradyrhizobium sp. Leo170 | reverse complement strand
ATAGCCGTAAGAACGGGGGGAGGGCGCCGCGAGCGAAACTCCTTGGGGGAACATTGATCCTGCTCCGCATCCTCGACCGGCTGGAGGAGATATTGATCGCGACGCTGATGGCGGCCGCGACTCTCATCATCTTCGTGGCCGTATGCCATCGCTATTTGATCGGCATTCCCTTGCTCTATCCGATCCTGTTCCCGATCAACCTGTCCTGGGCGCAGGAACTGTGCATCTACATGTTCGTGTGGGTGGCGAAGTTCGGCGCGGCCTATGGCGTGCGCACCGGCATCCATGTCGGCGTCGACGTGGTCGTCAACCAGTTGAGATCGCCGTGGCGCAACATCGTGGTGCTGTTCGGCCTGTTCTGCGGCGCCTTCTTCACCGCCGTGATCGGCACCATGGGCGCGAAATTCGTCTACGGCCTGATGCACACCGACCAGGTCTCGCCTGATCTCGAGATACCGAGCTGGATCGTCTATCTCTGCATTCCGCTCGGCTCCTATTTGATGTGCTTCCGCTTTCTGCAGGTCGCCTGGCATTATTACTGGACCGGTCAACTGCCGCATCACGACCACGCCCGTGTCGAGGGCGTCGAGGTCGATGCGCCCGGCGCTGGCGTCGCGGAGGTGACGCGATGACCAGCCTCTTCATCTTCGGGCTGCTCATCGCCCTGATGCTGACGGGCATGCCGATCTCGATCGCGCTCGGCATGACCGTGCTCACCTTCATCTTCACGATGACGCAGGTGCCGACGGAATCGGTGGCGCTGAAATTGTTCACCGGCATCGACAATTTCGAGATCATGGCGATTCCGTTCTTCATCCTGGCCGGGAATTTCCTGACCCATGGCGGCGTCGCCCGCCGCATGATCGCCTTTGCGACCTCGATGGTCGGGCATTGGTACGGCGGGCTCGGGCTCGCCGGCGTCATGGCCTGCGCGTTGTTTGCTGCGGTCTCGGGCTCGTCGCCGGCGACCGTGATCGCGATCGGCTCGATCATGATGCCGGCGATGGTCGCCCAGGGCTTTCCGAAGCGCTTCGGCGCGGGCGTGATCACGACTCGGGCGCGCTCGGCATCCTGATCCCGCCCTCGATCGTGATGGTGATCTATTGCGTGGCGACGGGCGGCAGCATCGCGCTCGATCCGGCCGGCCATCGCGTCTCCTCGGCGTCCGTCGGGCAGATGTTCATCGCCGGCGTGATCCCCGGCCTGATGCTGGCGGCGCTATTGGGGCTCACGACGTTCTACCGCGCCTGGCGCAATGATTATCCGCGGCTGCCGCGCGCGAGCTGGGCGGAGCGGTTCACGGCGTTCCGTCGCTGCGTCTGGGGATTGTTGCTGATCGTGATCGTGCTCGGCGGCATCTACGCCGGCATGTTCACGCCGACGGAGGCCGCCGCCGTCAGCGCGGTGTACGCCTTCGTCATCGCCGTGTTCGTTTATCGCGACATGTCGCTGAAGGACGTGCCCAAGGTGCTGCTCGGCTCGGCCAATATGAGCGCGATGATCCTCTACATCATCACCAACGCCGTGCTGTTCTCGTTCCTGATGGCGAACGAGAACATCCCGCAGCAGATCGCGGCATGGATCACCGCGGCCGGCGTCGACTGGATCATGTTCCTGCTGGTGGTCAATCTGCTGCTGCTGCTCGCCGGCAACGTGATGGAGGCGTCCTCGATCGTGCTGATCATGGCGCCGATCCTGTTTCCGGTGGCAGTCAAGCTCGGGATCCATCCGGTGCATCTCGGCATCCTGATGGTGGTCAACATGGAGGTCGGCATGTGCCATCCGCCGGTTGGCCTCAACCTCTATGTCGCTTCCGGCATCGCCAAGATGGGCATCACGGAACTGACGATCGCGGTGTGGCCGTGGCTTTTGACCATGCTGATCTTCCTCGGTCTCGTCACCTACGTTCCCGAGATCTCGCTGTGGCTGCCGCGCGCGCTCGGCATGTTGTGAAGACTTAACCATGGGGGATTACATCTTGGTAAGGGAACGCTCCCTGTCCAAACTGTAAGTTGCGGCGCGGGCAGGGCGGTCTCATCCTCAGGCAACCTTCAAAGGAGGTTCGCATGAAGAAAGTTTTGCTCGCCAGCGTCGCGGCGCTCGCCATCGCCGGCTCGACCATCGCCTACGCCCAGCATCGCCCGTGGATGCATGGCCCGATGCGGATGAACCCGGAGGACCGCGCGGCCTTGCTCGATGCACGGATCGCCGCGGTCCATGCCGGGCTCAAGCTCAACGCCGACCAGGAGAAGCTGTGGCCGCCGGTCGAGGCCGCGGTGCGCGATTTCGCCAAGCTCCGGATCGACCGGGCCAATGCGCGGATGGAGGCGGAGAAGAACGCCGATGCGCAGCAGAAGCCGGATGATCCGGTCACCCGGCTGCGCGAGCGCGCCGACAACATGGCAGCCAGCGCCGCCGCGCTGAAGAAGATCGCCGACGCCGCCGATCCGCTCTACAAGACGCTCGACGACAACCAGAAGCGCCGGCTCACCCTCCTGACCCACATGGACCGCCGCTTTGGGGGTGAAGGCTGGCGCCGCCACCGCTTCGACCGCGACGATCGGGGCGACCGCGACGGCGGCTTTGACCGGGGCGGCTCCGGCAGGCTCTGAGCTCGCCGATTGGCAATCGACCAACCATCGGAAAAGCCGCCGGAATCCGTCGGTTTTTCCTAGTCCCGGGCGCCTTGCCAAAGCACGGGAAAACCTCATCCAGCTTGCTGGACATCGCGGGGGCGCTTTGCTAAACGACGGCCCTCGCAACGAGGTCCTCCGGACCCGTTTCCGGGCGCATAGCTCAGTTGGTAGAGCAGCTGACTCTTAATCAGCGGGTCCCAGGTTCGAGCCCTGGTGCGCCCACCATCCTTAAGGGATTGGCCCGCAAGGGCTTTTTTTAAATTCCTCGGCAGAACAAACCGGGTCTCGTGCGACGCTTTTAATGGTCGTACGTCGCACGCCGTGCGACGAGTCGGATAATTAGGGCCGAAGCCCATCCACCGCTGAAACGCGCAGCCAAATGAGACCTACCGGTCTGCGTTCAGCTCTTCATGCCTTCCTTCCGCACCTGCAATTCAAGCCTGTCGATACCGGAATCGGCGCGAGCCGCATTGCGGGCGCGGTAGTGCTTCACGATAGTCTGCGCGCTTCGGTATGAATGCCCAGTGATGTCGCAGATCGTCAGCAAGTCGCAGCCAGCCCGATCGAGAAGCATGACGCAGGTATCGCGTAGGTCTTGGTCGTGCTTTTGGTCGAGTTCGCCGGCGCCGTTGACGAACATCAGCGCCGGGCAAGGCTTTAGACGCCATGCTGTCCATGGCCATTGCTGTCGCGAGCGGTCTGCGCATCCAGCCATTCCGCTAATGCGCGCTTGCGCTGATCGACCGCTCGAGCGCGCTGCGCCTTATTCTCCTCATCGAGAGGAAAGGGGGCGAACAGCTTGTCGCCGTTCTTAATCAGTTCGGCGTTCAGTCGCTCTGCGCGGACAATTGCCTGGGGCGCGTTGTCGCACGCAAGAAAGCCAAAGATTGCGACGGCTCGGGCGGTCGACACCCAATGGCGATAGGTACTCTCGTCGTAAGGCTCACCATTGTCCTCGTTGACCACGAGTTCGGGTGGGACCTTATCCAGTTGAAGCCGAAGCTTGAGTTCCTTTATTCGTGCACGCGAGGCATTTAGTCGTGCGCTGAGTTGTGGCGCCTCTTTGATATCGACAAGCTCGCCGGTCTTGCTCTGCCGGAACGCGTGCCGGCCCTCGACGTCGCTCTCATTGCGCATAATTAGACGGTCAGTCTGACGCTGCCCGGTGAACAACGCCAGATGGAAGCTGTCCCCGACCGAAGGCCGTTCGATCGCATCGGCTGCAGCGACCCAAGCGGAAAATTCGGACATCGCAACCTGTACGATGCGTCCGTCTGGATGATCGAACTCCATACCTTCTCGCGGGTTGGGTCCGAGGCGCCACAAGACGCTTTCCTGTCCCCAAGTGAATGCCGCTGAGAGCGTGGCTATCATCGAGAGCGCCATATGATGGCCGCGAGCCGATTTCGCATAATTATAGAAGGCGCGGAATTCCGGTTTGCCGATTGATGTCGGAGTGGCAGTTGCAATCGCCTCGAGTTCTCGTACGGGCTCGGCCACACCGAGCAGCTTGGCGGCACGGATCTCGGCACGCATCCTAGCCGCGGATTCACGTGATTGCGGTCGGTACAAGATGGCGGAGATACATTTGCGATAGGAAGATTGCGAGGCAGACGATAGCGCCTTGAATTCAACCGACTTACTCCAATCGTCCAATAGGTCTTCGATCGTAGAACGCTTCCGGATCGTAATTTTCTTCGGCAGCTTGCCGGCGCGGCGCGCCGCCTCGATTTCTGACTTTCGTTTGTCTGAAAAGTCTGATGCTTCTTGGAGATTGAACCACGCACCGACCGGACGTCCTTTTTCATCGTACGGCGGATGGCGCAAGTCGGCATCGACAAAGCCGAGAGCTCTGGTATAAGCGCCGTGCGACGAGCGAGGACGGCCATCACGCCACTTCACATGGGGAAACTTGGGATCGGCCATAAAGAGCCTCAGTGCCAGTAAGAGATGGCACCCATTGGAATCTAGCGCGATCTAGTCTGTCAAGAGTCGTGCTGGCCGTAAGCTCTCCGCAGCCGCTCGCGGTGATCCTCGTCGCTTGCTGCTGGCGGCGGCGCGAATGCGTCATTAGCAATCGTCTTTGGGCGCATAGGATGATGTCGGGTAAGCCAAGCATCGAAGCCGGTGCATTCCCATTTCAGCGGTCCTCGCTCGCTGATCGGCGAAGGCAAGCCATCGCGCTCGTGCCTGAGGCGGCGCGTGCGATAGAATGTATCCAGAGAGATGCCAATCGCGGCCGCGACCTCGGTCGAAGAATAGGGTGGCTGCATGCTCTCGGGGCGTAAATGCATAATGCCTCGCCGCTCTTGGCCTTTTGACTGAAGTCTTGGTGAAGCAAAATGAGCAGATAAGATTACAGGCGAAAAGCATTCCCCATCGCGCGGAGGGAATTCGGCTTCTTTGGAGTACGAATAGGATGCCCCGGTGCTAACATGTCCGACATTCGTCCGCCGCTCTCGGGGGTTCGCGTAACCGGTGCGGCGAACGAACTCGCGCATCACGAGGGCGCACATTTCACTGGCCGGTCAGCGGACTCGAACGTGCAACCAGACCGTTATGAGCGGCGGCCTATCGACCAGCTTTGTTGATTTTGCTGCGTTTTCGTTTGGGTTCGATCGCATTCGTCGTGCTTCGTTCGCACTGTTTCTGGTGCGAAACTGGTGCGGTTGAGACTCGACGTTCAGACTCATAACCTTGATATCGCTAGCTCTAGTTCGGCCTGCCCCCATTGATTTCCCAAGCAAGGAGTTCAGCGCCGCGATGAGCCGGATCGGCGGACGGGCGTGTGAGACATGCAACGAAGCTAGCTCCGATCTCGAAGGTCGAGCTCGTGTCGCCTACGCGAAAATTCGAGATGCGAATGATTTGTCACCGTCCGATGCGGTCGTTACTTGATTGACTCGACAAATTACGGGTCGGCATCTGGCTATGGGCCCTCGTCGTCGGAAAAAACGATTACGGGATTATCCCAAAATTCCGCATCAATGAGCGCATGGCTCACAAAGATAAATCCTTATTGCCTCTAAATATCGACCAGGATCTGCGCCTCTAGTGGCCATGAACGTTCAGACATGACATCTGGGTGCCGAGGGTCGTCGGCAGCAATGCCATGTTCGTCCGCAGCACATCGATCGCTTCCAAGCATCTTCCAGCGACGGAGGCTTCGGCCTCCGAGCCATAAAGCATGCCAAAAAGCGCTTTGCGCAATCCGCCTACCGAAGCCGGATAGATATTGTACGTGTTAGAGTCCTCTCCGATGGGTACCTTTTCTGTCGCCACAGCCTCCACGGCACGGCTCATCTGGCCGTCGTAACGCCGGCTGCTTGCGGCATACGTCTTCACCATAGCGATGAGATCGTCTCCACCTCCCGCTTCTCCAAAGAACTCCTCCAGCACTCTGCGTGCTGGGCCGTCGCCAATAGTCTCGTACCGCTTCTGCAGCTCGGCATTCAATTCTGAGAATTTCTGAGCATAGGCTGCGAGCTGCCGTCCGACATGCCACGCGTCGACACCATTGGGACCGCGACCGAACACCCGCTCGTTGAATAGATCCACATATGTCAGTACGGACTCAATAGTGCCCCGCTCCAAGAATGCCCGCATCCACGTGTGGTCATCCGCGATGTCTTTGTGTTCTCGTGCGAGTCGTAACAGCAAGCCATCTCCCTGGGGGCCGATGGCCGCGGCAACCGCGGTCAGCACGCGTTCCCAACGCTTTGCCCAATCTCGGCCGTAGAAAGCTTTTACTTTTACCAGGCCTTCAAAGACAGCCTCCGGGCGCGTTGAAAATGGTAACAGCTCTAACCATGGTTCAATCTCCCACGTTTCTTGTTGCTTGTGCCAAGCATTGCGATCCTGATTGGCATCCTCGAGCCATTCGTCAATCGCCCGCATGACAAGATCTGCATCTATGACAAATCCATCGAGCACCATGGCCGTGAGGAGCATCTGCTTCGTCGACAGAGGCTGTGGCAACGCCACAACGCGAGCAACGAGGTCATCCTGATCGCTATGCGGCATTCCTAAGCCGATACGCGTCAAATTGATCGCGAGCAACTGATCTTGTTTCTCCGCCTCCGGCTTCGCTAGACGCTCTATAGCCGCAAAAATAGGCGTCGCGAGTTCATTCGGAGGTGCCTGTCGAGGTGACGCATCCCGTCTCTTCCTGGTCGTATCCACTTCGTCAAACTGTGGCCAGCGGCGATGAAAGCTTGGTTCGGGCACATTCAACTGCCGATCGGATATTGATTTGAGGATTAATGCGGCCGAGACACCAAACGACCTGTCCTCTAGGTATTGCGCCGCAACACGAGCGACTGCGTCTCCTCCGATGCGGATGAACGCAGCCCTGTACTGATTGTCACAACTTGTGCTCGCGTCTGACGACGCTACGATATCGCCGCGCCTCAGAGCGTCAGCACGGGCAGCTTGCGCTTTGCTATGCCGCAACATGTCTTCGTCCAAAAGGCGTTTCAGTTCTGGGACGAGTTCGTCAAGGCCAAGCCGACCGATGGCGTTCGCCACCTGGCTCATCTGCCATCGCCCACCTGTGTGTACCGAAAACCTCATCCGAGTTGATGAGGTGACGGAATCACCTAAGCTGGCGGAATGATCGGGCTATTGTTTTTCGCTCTGGCCGTCCTCGCCTCGCCATTCAAGTCGAAGATGAGGCTTGAGGCTGAGAACGCGGTGCTTCGACATCAGTTGATTGTTTTGCGGCGCAGGCTGCCCGGCCGTGTCAAATTCGCGAATAGCGATCGCTGGTTCTTTGTCCAGCTGTATCGCTGGTTCCCGTCTATCCTTCAGGTTCTTACCATCATCCGGCCCGAGACGGTCAACTGCTGGCACCGGTCTGGCTTTCGCTATTATTGGCGGTGGAAGTCACGATCTTTGGGAGGCCGCCCCCAGATCGCGGTGGGGCTGCGCGCGTTGATCCGGCAGATCAGCGTCGAGAACCCACTTTGGGGCGCGCCGCGCATCCATGGCGAACTGCTCAAGCTCGGGTTTGAGGTCGCGCAATCAAGCGTCGCCAAATACATGGTCAAGCGGCGAGGGCCGCCCAATCAGGGATGGCGGATCTTCTTGCGTAATCACGCGCCGGAAATTGCCGCCATGGATTTGGTCGTTGTTCCGACCGTAGGCTTCGATCTGCTCTATGCCGTCGTCGTCGTCCGACTGGCCCGCAGAGACCTGGTCTGGATCAACGTCACAAGGAATCCGACGGCCGAATGGGTTGCCCGCCAAATCACCGAGGCCTTTCCTTGGGAAGAGGCGCCGGGCTACATGATCCGAGACCGGGATTGCATTTATGGCACCATCGTCACACGCCGATTGCGGGCCATGGGAATTCGGGACAAGCCTACTGCACCGGCATCGCCTTGGCAGAATGGCTTTGCCGAACGGCTGATTGGATCAATCCGCCGCGAGTGTCTCGATCATGTCGTCGTTTTTGGTGAGGCGCATCTCCGCCGGATTCTGCGATCCTACTCAGGCTATTACAACGACATCAGAACGCATCGATCATTGGACCAAGATGCGCCGGTCTCTCGCCCGGTTCAGCGGACCGGAAGCATCAAATCGTTCCCCATCCTCTGCGGACTTCACCACCACTACGCTCGAGCTTAGGTTTCGGTACACACACGGGTCGGGTTCGATTTTCTGCGATGTTGTTTGCTCTCCAACTATGTCGGTGGTCTTGATCTTTCATCACGTACGTTTCGCGAGTAAAACCTGAGTTGACCCAGTCACTTGCGTGCTGCATCAAGCCGATGATTGAAGGAGGTACCGTAAGCTGGTCGAGTGTGGGGAAAGGCGGTAGCGCTCCCCGGCTACCACCGGCTACGATTTCCTACGCCGCACTACGATTTTCTCCGATTTCGTACGCTTACTGGTAGCGGTGACGCACTCATGCCGGGGAGCGCGCCATTTCATCGGCGGCTTTAGCATAGAGGTCGGCTTTACGGGATTGATCTAGCCTCCGCCGCGGAGGGAACTTGGGAGAGATGTCTCGGGCCGAATGCGATCGATAGAGGCGACCGATGAAGAAGATGCGCTCCAGAGTTCGGCCCAGGCGCTTGCTATCGCGCAATGCTGCGTGGTCGGTCCTGTCACGCCAGCAAAATGGCATCGATCTCGATGTCGAAATCGATGAAGCCGCTCTGAGTCAACGTGCGGGCCGGTGGTGGATCCCCAATATACTCCGCGAACACTTGGTTGAACGCGGGAATGTCCCCGAGTGACCGAAGATAGACATTTATCTTCACAGCGTGCCGAAGCGAAAGACCTGCTGCACGCGCCACGGCTTCGAGGTTGTCGAGCGCAAGACGAGCTTGCTCGACGAACGGCGCATCGCTGATGCGCCGCCCATCATTTGTTCGAGGTGTTTGGCCGGCTAGAAAGACGAAGCGTCCTTCTGCGCTGATGGCTTGCGAATACGGACCCGCCGGTGCGGGCGCCGCGACCGTCGAAATCGCCTGGCGTGTCGTCATGCAACCGCTCCGGAAGCGCCGCGCTTCTTCTTCAGCTTGTCCAGCGTACGAACCATACGATCTAGCGCCGAGCTCCACTCGGTCTCATCCCGCGCGTAGCAAACCCGAAAATGTCCGCCGCTTGCGGGGCCAAATTGGTATCCGGGGCTGACCAATACGCCAGCCTCCGTGAGAAGAGTCTCGGCCATCGTCGGCCCGGGAAGCTCAAGGGCGCTGACGTCGGCCCATGCATAGGCGGTGCCACGTTGCGGCTGCCATTTGAGCCAGGGCAGCTGACGCAGCTTCTGCTCCGTGAGCCTCCTTAGCGCAGTGAAGGCGATCATGCGCTCTGCCAGCCAGGCATGGTCGTCGCGCAGCCATGACGTGAGGAGATGCTGCGCATAAGCAGGTGCGCGCAGCGCAGTGACGGACAGAACGTCCTCAATGCGGGTAGCTATCTTCTCCGGTGCGAGCACCACGCCAAGGCGGTAGCCGCTCAAGGATTCGGTCTTGCTCGGCCCAAGCAATGTCACCGTGCGCTCAAACATGCCGGGCTGCGCAGCCAAGTGAGTGAAGGGTCCCTCGTGTATCAGTCTGGCATAGAGTTCATCCACCAGAACAGTGACATCGTAGCGCTTTGCCAGTTCCGCGATGCGGCCGATCACGGCCTCCGAAAATGCCGCGCCAGATGGATTGTTAGGATGAGAGAATACGAACAGCCGAGCGCCGCGGCTCGCAAATTCGGCTTCCAGGACGTCGAAGTCCGGATGTGGGTCGCCGGCATCGAGATGCAGCGGAACATGGCCCGCCTCTGCGCCGAGAAAGCGAAGGATTCGTTCGCTGAAGAGATAGTCCGGCTCCATCAGAGCGACACGATCGCCTTCCTGAACCAGGGCGCTCAGAGACGCGAACAATCCGCCTTGGGTGCCGGGTGTCAGGATGACGTTCTGCTCGGGACGCAATGTGATCCCGACAAACCTGCCCGTGCTATCCGCCACGTCCTTGAGGACATCGGGATGTCCGCGGTAACCCGTATAGGCGAGAGCTCCATCGCGCGCGGCCCGGTCAAATGTCTCGACGGCCCAGGGAGGCGGCGGAAACCTCACGGTGTCGAAATGGGTCGTGTCAAGAAAACCGGCTGGGGCCTTGGCCAGCAAATCGAGATCCGCCTGTCGTACTGATTTATCTCCCAAGCCGGCCCGGCCAGAAATTCTCAAGCGAGCTAGACGGTCCTGTGGCGCACTTTGTCGAGCGGAGTCGTGCATCTGAGTTCTCCAGAGATGATGGAAATAATGTTAAGGAGAGGATCCGCCGCGACCTTGATCGCGGCGGATCCGGGCTAGGCTCGTCCGCTGTGGATGACCTCGGCTTCCGGCAGCAACCACTTGCCGTCCTTCAGGACGACCTTGCCGTCGAGCGAGAGGGTCGGCTTCCACATCAGCGAATCGAAATGAGTGAGGGTCTTCACCTCACCACCGAGGAGGACGCTGGTTCCGATGCCGATATGGGCCGTCCCATAGACGCCTTCGTCGTGCAACATCACGCCTTCCATAGGACAATGCGGATTGAGGCCGAACGATATCTGGGCGATGTTGTAGACGGCTGGGTCTCCCTGACGGGCCAACAGTTGATCGAGGAAGTCCGCCTGATAGCCGCCAGAGATTCGTGTCACGCGACCGTTGGCGACATCGAACCTTATCGGCTCCTTCACGAGGCCGACGCCGTAATAGGGGATGCTCGCGTCGACGATGATGACGCCCTCTGAAGTCCCCTCAATGGGAGACGAACTGCATTCGATATTCGGCACGGTCGTAAAGTCGCCCGGTTTGCGAACCAGGCCGCAATGCGGGTTCGACGGACGGCCCTTCAGGCTCAGACGCAAATCCGTTCCGGCGGGTGTGGTGAGATGCACCTTGTCGCAGTTGGCGAGAAGTTCGCCGACTTTAAAGCAGAGCGGCCGGATCGCTTCGAAATCGGCGTTGATGCCACCGGTCACGAGCATGTTCGGATTGAACTGCGACAGCATGATGCCTCGCGCGCCATTTCCGATCGCGGTGCGGGTTGCATAGGTGTGAGTGATTGACTGTTTGACCGGCGTGAACAGGACGTTGGCCGCAGACATCGCCGCAGCGACGGTCTTGGTTGGCTCTTCTCCGTCGATCGACCTTGGCGGCATGACGATGATGTTGACCGCGTCGGTACGCTCGAGTGCGGCCGCAGCGACCGCTTCGGCGACACGATGCCCGGCGAAATCAGTTACGATTACGACTTCCTCTCCTGGCTGAACGTTCGCGCAGGTCGTCACTAGTTTGCGGGCGCCCCGCAGCATCAGCAGATTGTCCACGTCACCATCTCCTTCATGATCTTGATCGCATTCGACGAAAGTCGCCGATGCGCGTGACCGGGCGTCCACCCGGGGCTGGTTCATCTCAGCTCGATGTATGGTCTTTTATATTCAGAAAAAACATTGTGCAAGAGGTGCTTTGGGAAGTGACAGGAGACGAAATGGCGAAAAGTGAGGCAGAATGCACGTGAAAAGAGCGAAAATTTTGGAGTATTGATCGAATTCAGCGCATCTGGAAGGGTTGCACGCTATTGTTTTTTATGTTGATAATATTCCATAGAAGGCCTTGCCGGGAGGATGGAGTTTATGGGCTATCGTATTGCCGTGGATATCGGTGGGACCTTTACCGACGGCGTGATCGAGAAAATTTCCGACGGTCGAGTTTACCTGGCCAAGCGTTTGACGACCCCAAATGACCCTGGTGAGGCGCTCTCTAATGTCGTCAATGACCTGCTCGCGGCGGTCGCGGCACGTGCTAAGCGAAGTGTCTCCGCCGACGTAGCGGAGGTGATTCACGGCAGCACGCTCGTCACGAATTCCCTTATCGAACGCAAGGGCGTTCCCACCGCGCTCGTCGCCACCGCGGGTACAGCCGATGTGATCGATATACGGCGCGAGGTTCGGTACGATCTTTATGATCTCGATATCGAGATGCCTGAGCCCCTGGTTCCTGCCGAGCGTCGCTTCGAAATCGCCGAGCGCACCACGGCAGACGGCGCAGTTCTGAAGCGCCCCCAAGATGCACTTGCCGATCTTGTCGCGAAGCTGCGGGCGGCCAATGTGCAGTCCGTTGCCGTCTCGCTTCTTCATTCCTGCGTCAATGCGGCCAACGAAAACGAAGTTGGCGCGGCGCTTCGTGATGCCTTTCCCGGAATGTGCGTGAGCCTCTCGTCGCGGGTCGCTGGCGAAATCCGCGAATATGAGCGGACCACCACCACTATCGCCAATGCTTACGTGCAACCAATCGTCAGGCGATATCTCGGTGAGCTGGAGAGCCGGCTGCGGCAGGCGGGAATCGAAGCGAGCTTGCGCATCATGGTATCGAGCGGCGGAACCAGTTCCGTCACCGCGGCTGCGGAAGTGCCGATCTCCACGATCGAGTCCGGCCCCGCCGGCGGCGTGTTGAGTGCGACCAACGCCGGCCGCGCCGCGGGTTTCGAGGACATTCTGGCCTTTGATATGGGCGGCACCACCGCCAAAATCTGCACGATCCTCTCCGGCGCGCCCTCGGTTGTGCATGTTTTCGAGGCCGCGCGCGTGCGGCGTTTCAAGAAGGGGAGCGGATTTCCGCTCCTGGTGGCCAGCATCGATCTCATTGAAATCGGTGCGGGTGGAGGGAGCATCGCGAGGACGAGCGAGCTG
>NZ_PSRR01000251.1 GCF_004296405.1 Bradyrhizobium sp. Leo170 | reverse complement strand
TCAGGTCGTTCTCGCGGCCGACCCGGAAATTGCTGTCATTCGGCATCGGCTGCGCCAAAAGCTTCTGCCTCGCCGGATCGGTGACGAGGAAGCGGGTGTCGTTCATGCCGAGCGGATCGAGCAGCTTCTCCCGCTCGATCGCGAGCAGCGGCTTGCCGGACACGATCTCCATGATGCGCGCCAGCACGTCGGTGGAGTGGCCATATTGCCAGAGCGCACCCGGCTGATTGTGCAGCGGCAGCTTGGCAATCCGCTCGGCAAATTCGGCAAGATCGAAATCGCCGGCATAGAGATTGGAGGATGCATAGGCCTTGCGAACCAAGCTGTCGCCAAAGAAGCCATAGGTGATGCCGGAGGTGTGACGCATCAGGTCGAGCACAGTCATCGGCCGGTCCGGCGGCACCAGTTCGAGCGTCTTGCTGCCGTCCTCGTTCTTCTTCTCGACGCCGACCTTCACATTGGCGAAGGACGGGATGTATTTCGCAACCGGATCATCCAGCTTGAACTTGCCCTCTTGAAGGAGTTGCACCGAGACAAAAGCGGTGATCGCCTTCGTCATCGAAAACAGGCGGAAGATCGTCTTGTCGGTGATCGGCGCCTTGCTCACCACGTCCTGCACGCCGAAGGACTGGTGATAGACCGGCTTGCCGTGCTGCTGGATCAGGACGATCGCGCCCGGGATCTTACCGGTCGCGACTTCGTTGTCGAAGAACGCTCCGATCTTCGCAAGCTTGTCCTGGTTGAAATGCGCGCCTGCAGGAATATCGAAGGTTCCTTCCGCACCAGCGGCAGGCCATGCAGCAAGCATCAGCGCGCCTGTCGCCAGCACGCGCAGCAACTTAAATGAATTCATTTGGACCCCTCCCGAATTCGGCCGAGAGTGTAGCGGCGGCGCCTCAACCAGCACAAGGGCCGTCAAGACCGGCCAAAGCCTGCTCATGCAGCCGAGCGCTGGCCTCCGAGAAGCAGCAGAAGATCACCCGGTTGACCGCCGGCGCTTGGCTAAGTCCCTCCGCGACCGTCCAGACCGAAATCCCGGCGGCACGGTCGGCGGGGAAGCGATAGACGCCGGTCGAAATGGCGGGAAATGCCAGCGAAGCAAGTCCGTTCGCCTGACAGAGCTCGAGCGCGCGGCGATAGCAGGAGGCGAGCAATCCATCCTCGCCCTGACCGCCGCCGTGCCAGACCGGCCCCACGGCGTGGATGACATGCCGGGCGGGAAGCCGATAACCGTGTGTGATCTTGGCATCGCCGGTTGCGCAGCCGCGCAACGTACGGCACTCGACGAGCAATTCGGGTCCGGCGGCGCGATGGATCGCGCCATCTACACCGCCTCCGCCCAGGAGGGACGAATTGGCTGCGTCGACGATGGCGTCAACGCGCAACGTGGTGATGTCGGCAACGATGACCTCGAGGCGCGTGTTGCCGAGCTGGCGCGCCATCAGGCTCAGGCGGCGGCGCCGACCGGAACGCCCTTATCGGCGAAAAGCTGCTGCAACTCGCCGGCCTGGAACATCTCGCGGATGATGTCGCAGCCGCCGACGAACTCGCCCTTCACATAGAGCTGGGGAATAGTCGGCCAGTTTGAATAGACCTTAATGCCGTCGCGCAGCTCGGCGGACTCCAGCACGTTCAAGCCCTTATAGCCCACGCCGATGTGGTCGAGGATCTGCACCACCTGGCCCGAGAAACCGCACTGCGGAAATTGCGGCGTGCCCTTCATGAACAGCACGACGTCGTTCGACTTCACTTCGTTGTCGATGAATTGTTCGATGCTCATTTTCGTTTCCCTTTGGGGCTCCGCCCCTTGCGGCATTGCTGGTGGGCCGGCTCGACCCGCTTACCCCGCGACTGGATATATGTAGCCCAAACCGTTGTGCATCCAAAGCAAAATGGCGGTGAGCTGGCATGCATGAGGCCCTTTTCGGGCGGCGGCCGGGCCTCGGGCCCATAGTCTGACGACACTAATATCATGACCGCGAGAGGCTTTTTTCCCGAACGGGAGCCCCTATCTAGGACGGACTGCCCGTCGGGAACCAGTTTGGTATAGCAACGTTCTCTCCTGCATTTCGGAGACACCCGTGACGAAACCAGCATCCGCTGCCGCCACCCTTGCGCCACCCTCCCCATCACGCGCTTCTGATTCCGGTCCCCTGTCCCAGGATCTGGTGGAGGCGTTTCTCGCGGTGCGGGATGAAACCGAACGCCGGGCCGCTCCCCTGTCCGCGGAGGACCAGCTGATCCAGTCCATGCCGGACGCGAGCCCGGCAAAGTGGCACCGCGCCCATACCACCTGGTTCTTCGAGCAGTTTCTGCTCGGGGAGCACCAGGACGGCTACAAGCCCTTCCATCCGGACTACGCCTATCTCTTCAATTCCTATTATGTCAGCGCCGGCCCTCGCCATGCCCGCGCCCAGCGCGGTCACCTGACCCGGCCAAGCGCCGACGAAGTCACCGCCTATCGCCGCCATGTCGACGATGCCGTGGTGAAATTCTTCGAGGCCGCGGGCGAGGAGAAACTGACAAAGCTGGTGCCGCTGGTCGAGGTCGGCCTCAATCATGAACAGCAGCATCAGGAACTGATGTGGACCGACATCCTGCACGCCTTCGCGCAGAACCCGATCCCGCCGGCTTACGATCCGGCATGGCGCTTCCCGGCCTCGCAGCGCGGCGGCGAGGAATGGGTGACGCTGAACGAGGGTATCCACACCATTGGGCATCCAGACGACAGTTTTCATTTCGACAATGAAAAGCCGGCCCATCGCGCCCTGGTCGGCCCCGTCAAACTGGCGCGAAACCTTGTGACCAACGCCGACTGGCTGGCCTTCATCAAGGACGGCGGCTACCGCACGGCGACGCTGTGGCTGATGGACGGTTTTGCAACCGTCGAAAAGGAAGGCTGGGAGGCGCCCGGCCACTGGCGCAACGTCGACGGCCAATGGCAGATCATGACCTTGGGCGGCCTGCAGCCGATCGACCCGGCAGCTCCGGTATCCCACGTCAGTTACTACGAGGCCGACGCCTTCGCCCGCTGGGCTGGCAAACACCTGCCGACCGAGATGGAATGGGAGGTCGCCGCACGCGCCGGCCAGCTCAACGACGCCTTCGGCATCGTCTGGCAGTGGACCCGCTCCTCCTACTCACCCTATCCGGGCTACCGGGCAATCGAGGGCGCGCTCGGCGAGTACAACGGCAAGTTCATGGTCAATCAATTGGTGCTGCGCGGTTCCTCGCTTGCAACTCCGAGCGGTCACAGCCGTATCACCTATCGCAACTTCTTTTATCCGCACCACCGCTGGCAATTTACGGGATTACGGCTCGCAGATTACGCCTGATCGGTTCTCAAGCATGATCCGGAAAGGCGGATGCCGGTTTTCCGAAACGATCATGCGCAAAAACAACCAAAAATCATAGCGCGCGGGAAGGCGCGTTCAGGAGAGTATCATGAATGTGCATGCCCGCGCTTTAGCCAAGGCCTATGCCTTCGACGAACAGACCGCAGCCTTTGCCGAAGATGTCATCGGACATCTCGCGCAACATCCCAAGCACCTGTCGCCCAAATATTTCTATGACGCGATCGGCTCGGAGCTGTTCGAGCAGATCACGGTGCTGCCGGAATATTACCCGACCCGCACCGAACTCGGCATCTTGCGCGATCGCGGGGCCGAGATCGCCGCGATCATCCCTGCGGGCGCGGCGCTGGTCGAGTTCGGCGCGGGCGCGACCACCAAGGTGCGCCTATTGCTCGAGCACTGCGAATTCAGCGCCTACGTGCCCGTCGACATCTCCGGCGATTTCCTGAACGCGCAAGCGGACGGCCTGCGCAAGGACTTTCCCGGCCTCCGCGTCTATCCGGTCGCGGCCGACTTCACCGCCCCGTTCACGCTGCCGGCCGAGATCGCTGAGATGCCGAAAGTCGGCTTCTTCCCGGGATCGACGATCGGCAATTTCGAGCCACAGGAAGCCACCGATCTCCTGCGCACCGCACGTGAAATCTTAGGTGCGGGCGCGCAGATGATCATCGGCGTCGACCTCGAGAAGGACGAGCGCGTGCTGTACAACGCCTATAATGATTCAGCCGGTGTCACCGCGCGCTTCAATCTGAATGTGCTGGTGCGCATCAACCGCGAGCTCGGCGGCAATTTCGATCTCTCCGCCTTCTCCCATCGCTCGATCTACAACCGCGACCGCCACCGGATCGAGATGCACCTGATCAGCCGCAAGGCGCAGAGCGTACGGGTCCTCGGCAACACCTTTTCATTCCGTCCCGGCGAGAGCATTCACACCGAGAACAGCTACAAATATTCGCTGGAGCGCTTCACGGAGCTGGCCCGAAGCTCGGGCTGGACCGTCCGGCAGTCCTGGACCGACGCGGCAAAGATGTTCTCGGTTCACGCGCTGGTGGCTTCGGAATGAGATTCCGAAGCCGAGCGCAGCGACACGGATTCCCATACCGCGACCGCGATCAGGATTGCAGTCGTAAGGAGCGAGAGCCATAGCGGCGACAGCTCGCTTGCGAACCAGCTCAGCGCGAGCAGCGCGATGATGCCGACGATGTGGGAGAGCTGCAGGAAGCCCCTGATCGAGAGCTTGAACAGGATCGTTCCGACCAGGAACAGAAGCGGGCCGCCGATCGTGCTCAAGATCGTCTTGAGATCGGAATGGCCGCCGGGATGCTTCAGCACCAGCTCGTCCGACACCGCCGTCAGGATGATGCCGGCGACGATCGGCATGTGCAGATAGGTGTAGGCAAGGCGGGCCAATTTCCCTGATTCGGCCGATGTCGAGATCAGTTCGGAGCCGGCCTCGGCGCCTTTGTGGAAATAGATCCACCACATCGCGATGCTGCCGACCAGCGAGGACACGAAGGCCAGCACGATCTCGGTGGTCCAGCTCAGCTCGGCAAAGGTCGCGCCGTTGACGACAACAGCCTCGCCGAGCGCGATGATGATGAAAAGGGCGCAGCGCTCGGCCATATGGCCGCCTTCGACCGCCCAAGCTTCGAGCGAGGACGGCCCCAACCCCGGAATCCAGAACCGCGCCGCCGGCGAGACATATTCGATCACGACCGCGATGATCCACAGCCATAGCCTGGACTCACCCTCGGCAAGGCCGCCGAGGATCCAGAACACGGCAGACGTGGAGAGCCAGGCCAGGATGCGGATGGCATTGTGGCGCACCGCCGTCCAGTGACGCGGCGTGGAGACGAACCAGAACGCGGTACGCCCGACCTGCATCACCACATAGGCGATGGCGAACCACAGGCCGCGGCCTTCAAAGGCCGTCGGGATTGTGGTCGACAGCACGAGGCCGCCGAGCATCATCAGGAACAAGAGAATGCGGACCGGCGTCAGCTCCGGATTGAGCCAGTTGGTCACCCAGGCCGTGAAGACCCAGACCCACCAGACCGCGAGGAACAGCAGCGTGACCTGGACCGCGCCGATTGGCGTGAAATGATGGAGCAGCGTGTGCGAGATCTGCGTGACCGCGAACACGAACACCAGATCGTAGAACAGCTCGGCATAGGTGACGCGGCTATGCTGATGTGGCGCGACGACGCGAAACATCGCGCCGCGTCGATTCTCCGCAGCCATCGGTGCCCCCTTGCGAGATGATCAGGCCTCGGGCCCGCCAGGCACCCCGGTCTGCAGCGCCAATGCGTGCAGTATGCCGCCCATCTGTCCCTTGAGCGACTGGTAAACGATCTGGTGCTGCTGGACACGGGACTTGCCGCGGAAGGATTCCGAGATCACCGTTGCCGCGTAATGGTCGCCGTCACCGGCCAGGTCGCGGATCGTCACCACGGCATCGGGAATGGCTGCCTTGATCATGGATTCGATATCGCGGGCGTCCATCGGCATCCCAGTACACCTCCATTTCGACGTTCAAATCGCGGCCGACACGGCCGGCCACGCGGAGCAGAACCTAGCGCTTGCGCTCTTCTAGGTCATCCTATCAGGCACTATATACCGCTTCCAATCGTTTTAGCTGCATCATTCGGTCACAACGAACTGACCAAAAAAGGCGCAGAATCATGAAACTCCCAGGTCCCGACCATCCGATCACGATTACCCCCAATCCCAAGCGCATCCGCGTCCGGGCGGGGGATGTCGTCATCGCCGACTCCACCCACGCGCTGACCTTGAAGGAAGCGAGCTATCCCGCCGTGCAATACATCCCGCGGGACGATGCCAACATGGCCCTGCTCTCCCGGACCGAGCGCACCACGCATTGCCCCTACAAGGGCGATGCGAGCTATTTCAGCATCAATGCCAACGGCAAGACGCTGGAAAATTCGATCTGGACCTATGAGACGCCCTTCCCGGCGATGACGGAGATCGCGGGACACTTGGCGTTCTATCCGGACAAGGTCACGATCGAGGAAGTGGCGTAGAGTGAAAGTGATTGCTTGCCCTGGTACTGAGACGTGGATGCCCGGGACAAGCCCGGGCATGACGATGCGGCTACGCTCTGAATATCGTGAGTCCGAGTATCAGGAGCACCAGGAAGATCACGACGAAAATATAGAACAATACCCGCGCGATATCGGCGGAGGCTGCCGATATGCCGGTGAAGCCGAGCAAGCCGGCTATAATCGACACCACAAGAAAAATCAGCGCCCATTTAAGTAACGTCATCGCCCTCTTCTCCAGCTTCTTCGCGGGAGTAACCTCGGGCGATAGCGCGAGTTCCACAGCGATGGGCGGCGAATCGCTCGCCGCCCGCTTCGCCCTGCTGGTTTTCCCTATCGTCCCATGCGTCCGGGAGAACCAGGCGTCACGATGTCATCGTCCGGCATGCCGTTCGGCGACAGGCCGGTCCCCGTTGTGCCCGGCGACGTATAGGGCGCGCTTGGCTGGCTGAGGGTTGGGTTGGGCGTGGTGGACGTTCCGCCGGTGCCCATTCCGGTCGTGGAGCTCGATTGTCCGCCGGGCGCCGACGAAATTCCCGCCGATCCCGGATTGGTCGGCACAGCCGCCGGCGGTGGCGCACTGCCAACGCCAGACGAAGCACCGGCCTGCGCTCTCCCGGCGCCGATGCCGCCACCTGACGCTTGCGCGAAGGCGGCTGATGACGCCGTCATCAATGACATCGCGATGACGGCCGATAGATGCAATTTGTGTCGCATGGTAATTCTCCGTATGGCATGCGGCCGCACCAACGTCCGCTGAATCGCGTCGTTCCGTTGCTCACGCAAGCGCGAGATCACATCGACGTTTTCGGCAGCTAATGATTGGGCCTTGCCCAATCCGGTTCCGGGTTGCAACATCACAACCGATCACCTCTCAGAGGGGGCGCCTATGAGCTCGATCTCCCACACCATGGCGACGGCGGAGGCTCACGCAGCACCGAAAGCAAAAGCGCGTAACGCCGCGCTCGATCGCGCCCGAACTTTCCTGACGCTGGTCGTGCTGTTGCACCACTCTGTGATTCCCTACACGCATTTCGGACACACCGATCCAAAATCGTGGATCGGCTTCGACATGGTCGTGCTCGCCACTGACAGCTTCTTCATGGCGATGTTCTTCTTCCTGTCGGGACTGTTCGTGTGGCCGGGGCTGGCTCGGAAAGGACCACTGCAATATCTGCTCGATCGCCTGGTTCGACTTGGCCTGCCCTTCGTGGTCTGCGCGTTCACGCTCATCCCGCTGGCCTATTACCCCATCGCGCTGCGCCAAACTCCGGATCTGAGCTTTTCCGAGTTCTGGTGGAAAACCATCACCGTGGGGCCATGGCCGAGCGGCCCGATCTGGTTTCTCTGGATCTTGCTCGCCTTCGACCTCGTCGCGAGCGCGGCATATAAGCTGTCACCCAAAGTCATCGATCCGATCAATCGCCTATCGCTCAAGGGTCATGAACAGGCCACCCTGTTCTTCATGGTCATGCTTGCGATCACCGCCATGCTCTACATTCCGGGGCGCGTTCACTTTGGGCCAGGGAGCTGGTTCGAGTTCGGACCGTTCTCGGTGCAGCACGGCCGCGTGCTGCTCTATGCGACCTACTTCTTTTTCGGCGCGGGCATAGGCGCCATGTATTTGGATCGCGGTCTGCTGGCGGCAGACGGCCGGCTTGCAAAGAGTAGCTGGGGCTGGGCGGTCGCGGCGCTCGTTCCGTATTGCCTGTTGTGGGTGCTGATCTACATCAAGCGCGAAATCCTCGGGAATCCGGTACGGCTGCCGGACTGGTATGAGGCGACCTACGGTCTCTTCTTCGCTTCCTTCAGCGTCGCCATCATGTTCGTGATCCTGGCCTATTTCCTGCGATTCAAACAATCCGGCTGGAGCATCCTCGATCCGATGCAGCCTGATGCCTATGGCATGTTCCTGGTGCACTATCCGATCGTGCTCTGGCTGCAATATTGGATGTTCGATTTCAATTGGCCGGCGATCGTGAAGGCGGCCATCGCGTTTGTGCTGACGGTGCTGCTGAGCTGGGCGGCGACGGCGGCGCTGCGGAAAATTCCAGGCGCGAAACACGTGCTGTGAAGGCCCTCGTCTTCTCCGCCGTCATTGCGAGGAGCGACAGCGACGAAGCAATCCATGCCTCCGCAAGTGGCGACATGGATTGCTTCGCTTCGCTCGCAATGACGGGGGAGCCCGAGCGACTACGCCGCCTTGCCGCTCATATAGGCCGGCAGCCAGCGCTCGAACGCCTCATTCAGCGTCGTGATCGCCACCGGCGTTTCGCCCACGATTGAGATCGCGTCGCCGCCGGTGGTGCCGATGCGCGCGCAGGGCATGCCGCAACCTCGCATCTTGGCGAGCACGCGGCCGGCGTCGGCCTCGGGTACGGTGACGATGTAGCGCGCCTGATCCTCGCCGAACCAGTAGGCGTGCGGCACCAGCGCCGTCGGTGCTGCCAACAGGCGGGCGCCGATGCCGCTTGCGATCGCCATCTCGGCGAGCGCGATCAACAGCCCGCCGTCGGAGATGTCATGCACCGCGGTCGCCGTGCCAGCGTGGATCATGCCGCGCACGACATCGCCGTTGCGCTTCTCGGCGGCGAGATCGACCGGCGGCGGCGCGCCTTCCTCGCGACCGCAGATATCGCGCAGATAGACGGACTGGCCGAGCCAGCCATGGGTCTCGCCGATCAGGAGGATCGCCTCGCCTTCCGCCTTGAACGCGAGCGTCGCGGACTTGGTGAAATCGTCGAGCACGCCAACGCCACCGATCGAGGGCGTCGGCAGAATGGCGCGGCCGTTGGTCTCGTTGTAGAGCGAGACGTTGCCGGAAACGACCGGGAAGTCCAGCGCGCGGCAGGCTTCCGAAATACCCTGCAGGCAGCCGACGAACTGGCCCATGATCTCGGGCCGCTCAGGATTGCCGAAATTGAGATTGTCGGTGATCGCGAGCGGCTTGCCGCCGACCGCGGTGATGTTGCGCCAGGCTTCCGCGACTGCCTGCTTGCCGCCTTGATAAGGATCGGCCTCGCAATAGCGCGGCGTCACGTCGACGGTCATCGCCAGCCCCTTCGGCCCATCCTGCACGCGGACCACAGCCGCATCGCCGCCGGGGCGCTGCACGGTGTTGCCCAGGATGACGTGATCGTACTGCTCCCAGACCCAGCGCTTCGAGCAGAGATCGGGCGTGCCGATCAGCTTCTCCAGCGCCTGCGGAATGCCAAGCGGCGCCTCGACATCGCGCGCATGGATCACCGGCTGCGCGGCGGAAGCCGTGTGCGGGCGATCATAGAGCGGCGCCTCGTCGCCGAGTTCCTTGATCGGCAGATCGGCCATGACGTCGCCGCCATGCTTGACCACGAAACGCTTGGTTGGCGTGGTGTAGCCGACCACAGCGAAATCCAGGCCCCATTTGCGGAAGATTGCCTCGGCTTCCTGCTCCTTCTCGGGCTTGAGCACCATGAGCATGCGCTCCTGGCTTTCCGAGAGCATCATCTCATAGGCGCTCATGCCGGTCTCGCGCGTCGGCACCGCGTTGAGATCGAGGTCGACGCCGAGGTCACCCTTGGCGCCCATCTCGACCGCCGAACAGGTGAGTCCCGCCGCGCCCATGTCCTGGATCGCGATCACGCAGCCCTTTTCCATGATCTCGAGGCAGGCCTCGAGCAAAAGTTTCTCCGCGAAGGGATCGCCGACCTGCACGGTCGGCCGCTTCTCCTCGGAATTGTCGTCGAACTCGGCCGAGGCCATCGAGGCGCCATGGATGCCGTCGCGGCCGGTCTTCGAGCCCAGATAGACGATCGGCATGTTCACGCCGGAGGCGGCCGCGTAGAAAATCTTGTCGGCGTCGGCCAGACCGACCGCCATCGCGTTAACCAGGATGTTGCCGTCATAGCGGGTGTGGAAGCGGACCTGGCCGCCCACTGTGGGCACGCCGAAGGAATTGCCGTAGCCGCCGACGCCGGCGACCACGCCGGAGACGAGATGCCGGGTCTTCGGATGCTCGGGCGCGCCGAAACTCAGCGCATTGAGGCAGGCGATGGGGCGCGCGCCCATCGTGAACACGTCGCGTAAAATGCCGCCGACGCCGGTGGTCGCGCCCTGATAGGGCTCGATATAGCTCGGGTGGTTGTGGCTCTCCATCTTGAAGACCACGGCCTGGCCGTCGCCGATGTCGATCACGCCGGCATTCTCGCCCGGCCCCTGGATCACCCAGGGCGCTTTCGTGGGCAGTCCGCGCAGGTGGATGCGCGAGGACTTGTACGAGCAGTGCTCGTTCCACATCGCCGAGAAGATTCCAAGCTCGGTGAAGGTCGGCACCCGCCCGATCAATTTCAGGATGCGCTCATACTCGTCTGGCTTGAGCCCGTGGGCGGCGACGAGTTCGGGGGTGATCTGGGGCTCGTTCATGGGTCCCTTATTAGGTAGATCGGCGGTGCGGGCAAAGGCCTTTTATGGCGCTTTTCCGCCCTGTCCAGAGCTTTGCGGCGGCGGCCGCGGGCTGACGAATTTGCAGAAACGGACAGGATCGGATTTAAGGATCGGAACTCAATTTTGAAAGCCTGCGAGCGTGAACGACCTCTCCAAGACCGCATTCCTCCGCCGTCCCGACCTGCATGTCGCAACCGAGGGCGAATTCAAGGGCTGGCGCACCTGGATCCGGGACAGCTTCGAGAGCCATGTCGGCCCATTCTGGCACCGGATGGATGAGAACGGCCGCGTGCAGTGCGCCTTCCGGGTGGAGAAGAAGCACCTGAACGGGATGCGCAACGTCCATGGCGGCTGCTTCATGGCCTTTGCGGATTACTGCCTGTTCGCGATCGCCTCGGCCGAATTGGAAGGCCCGGGCGTGACGGTGGCATTCTCCTGCGAATTCCTCGACGCGGCCCGCGAGGGCGAGCTGGTCGAATGCACGGGCGAAGTGACCCGCGCCGGCGGCTCGCTGATCTTCCTGCGCGGCATGCTGAAAGCGGGTGAGCGCTCGCTATTCACCTTCTCCGGGACGATCAAGCGGGTGAAGCTGAAGGCGACGCTTGAGGCCAGCGCATAGCTCGCCGCCTTTCCTTTTTGCGCTCTCAGGCTAAGACTGGCTCCAGCGCGCCAATGCGCCGGGAGCAACAGGTGCCGAAGAGCACATCAAGGACGGGTAGCGTGACGGCTGCGGTGGAAACGCCTGCGCTGTCAGCCCTGAAGCGGCCGCACCATCGCTGGCAGGATTATGCGTTGCTGCTCGCGCTCGCCTGCTGCTGGAGTTCGACTTATCCCTTGACCAAGATCGGTCTCGGCTCGATCCCGCCGATCACCTTCATCTCGGCCCGTTCGCTGATCGCGGCGGTGTTCCTGCTCGTGATCCTGCGCATCCGCGGGCTTCGCATTCCGACCGACGCCAAGGCGTGGAAGCTGTTCGCCTTCCAGCAGACCATCAACTCGACGATCCCATTCCTGGTGATCACCTGGGCGCAGCAATATGTGGCGGCGGCTCCCACCGTGGTGCTGGCCTCGACCACGCCGATCTTCGCCTTCCTGATCACCTGGGCCATCACGCGGCATGAGCCGGCGACGCTGTTGAAACTCACTGGGGCGATCCTCGGCCTTGCCGGCACCGCCGTCATCATCGGCCTCGATGCGCTCAGCGGCCTCGGCAGCGAGATCTTTGCCGAGATGGCGATCCTGCTCGCCACCATCTCGTTCGCCTGCGCCACGATCTTCGGCCTGCGCCTGTCCGATTACGACCCGATGGTGGTTGCCGCCGGCTCGCTGTTGTTCGGCGGCCTCATACTGCTGCCGGCCGCCATCATCGTCGAACATCCCTGGACGCTGCATCCGACGCCGCAAGCGCTCGCTGCCGTCAGCACCATGGGCATCTTCTCCAGCGCAATCGGCCTGATGCTGTTCTACATGTGCCTCGCCCGGCTCGGCACGCTAACCACCAATGCCCAAGGCTATCTGCGCATCCCGATCGGCGTCGGCCTTTCGGTGGTGCTGCTCGGCGAAGCCGTACCCTCGAACCTCGCCCTCGGGCTTGTGCTCGTCATGGCAGGGGTAGCAGCGATGACCGTTCCGGGTGACCGCTACAAGCTCGCCCTGAACTGGCTGCGGGCGCGGCTGACGGGCGCGTAGAGTGGGCAAAGCGCAGCGTGCCCACCATCTAACGGTGTGATCGCAATGGTGGGCACGCTTTCGCTTTGCCCACCCTACAACTTCGCCGCGAGTTCTGATTCAAATTTCAAACAGCTCTCCTCTGTCATCGTCCGGCTTGACCGGACGATCCAGTATCCCAGAGGCGGTCGTGCTTGAGCCGAGAAGCCCCCGGATACTGGATGCCCCGCCTTCGCGGGGCATGACGGTGGAGTATGAGGAAGCAACAGTTCGCATTCTCGCGGCATGATTTGCCCGAGCTTTGCGTCATCTTCACCCTCCT
>NZ_PSRR01000250.1 GCF_004296405.1 Bradyrhizobium sp. Leo170 | reverse complement strand
GCGCGGCAGTCGTCGAGCCACTTCGGGTAGAGGCGGTCGCGGTAGTTCGCGACGTCGTCCGCTGCCGGCGCGGAATACGTCACGGTCTTGGTCACGCCCCAGGTGTCTGTGCTCGTCGTGGGATCCGGAGGCGTGAAGTCCTCGCGCGGGGGATGCTTAAGGCGGAGAGCCTCGACGAGCTCTTCGAGCTCCGTCTCGGTCAGCGGGATGGCGGTCTTTCCGGCCACGGTCACCATCCCTTCGCCACCCGCGGTCTCGCAGCGGATCGCGACCTTGGGCTCCTGGTTCTGGTAGACCTCCACGACCTTCTTGAGGTCTCGGATCTGCTTCGCCTCCGTCGTTTCCGCTGGAGGGCGCCGCCATGCCTGGGGGATCATCTTGAAGGGGACGCCGAGATCCTGGGCCATTCCGGCCGGCCCGCCGTCATCCGTGAACAGCTTCACCTGGTAGCCTCGCGCTCCTTTGCTCAGCGTCGAGACGATGCCGATCAGCCTCTCGTCGGGCCGGTTGTAGTCCAGATGCTCCTCGATATCGGGATCGGGACGCACCATAGTCATCCGGCGCAGCAACACTCGAGGACCAGCTGGTTGGATCTCGGAGTCGTTGGCTTCCGACTCCAGCATCGCGCGGAAGCGGCCGAAGATGTCTAAGGCGCGGTCGCGCGTGCGTCCGCCTGCCTTCTTGTGCTTGTCGATTTCGTCGAGCACCGGTTTCGTAAGCAGCAGCACGACCGGATCGTGCCCAAGCTCCGCCCACGGCAACTGGTCCAATGCCTTGAACTCGAAGAACAAGTTCGTGTCGGGAACGAGGTGCAATTCCATTTGGCGGTCACATGGGGGCGGGCTCTGAAACATCGTGATCCAACGCCTCCCATTCAAGGATTCACCGACGCTCCATGTGGCAATTTGACGGGCGATTTACGCAGCGGCGGTTCCACTTCGCGAAAGGTCGCGAATGGTCCGTTCCGCGATCTCCGCACCTGGCATCCTCGTCTCGCCCCGAGAGGGCGCCCTGTGATCCGATCCTACGATCCTCGATCGCCCCGAGATCGCCCGAGATTCACGGCCGAATCGGCCGGCCCGGTGGTACACAGCGGTGGGTCACAAGTTGGGACCGGGCTTTTCAAGAATCCTTGTTTTTCTGCGGATTTCGCGTATTCGGGGGCGAGGGGATGGGAGTCCCACTCTCTCTGTCGCTTAGAAAGTCGAAAGAAGCCCCTTGCAGCCGAACAGCGGGGACGACAGCGGTCACCTAGAGCCCGGCTGTTGCGCACATGGCACAGCGCGAAAGCGCGACGGAGCTTGTATTTGGGGAGCGCGCTTGCTCGGAGCCATCGTCCGGCATCGCAGCACGCGGCATGTTATCCGAGCGGACTTGGGGCTCTAGTGACGACGAGTGCCTAAGTCCCGACTGGGTCGGGTCTGCCGTCAACGTTCGGCGGTGATTTACAAATTAGACCCGCGCGCCTACGCGTCGATCAGCCTCGGCAATAGCTGCATCGACATCTTTGATCAGGAACCGGATGTCCGGCGTCATGTGGATCATAATTGCCTCCCCGGTACGCGTGTAACCGCCGCCCGGGAAGACCTCGTAGGTATTCCCATAGACGCCGATGCCGTGATGGCACGAAGAGCAAATGTAAGTCGCACCAATAAACGTAGATAGTAGAATGGCTTAGAGATGGATTGAACTACATCGACTCGCCGTTATCATGAAAAACCGCGATTTCGACTCGCTGTTATTCCAGAATTCGACTCACGCACGAATGCGGACCGCCCATTTTGCTGGATTATTGCGACTCGCTCTTACCTTGGGCGGATACAATTTGCGCTTCGTTCGCCTCCAATTTGGGTAGCGACGCGAATTAGGAAACTGAGCACGACTGCCAATGCGTGTTCAAGCGCGCGCTGATCTCGAAATGATACTCAACGGAACCCTCCGGCCGGGCCGCGGAGTGATCGCTTTTCGCCGGGTTAGTCTAAGGATTTCTTACGACTCATATTCGTCGTGCCGGCGCCACCATTCGTAGGGGTGTGACTTGGGCCAATCCGGGGGCGAATCCTCCCACGTCTCCTGGCGCCCGTAGGGCGTCGCGTCCAGGAAACCCCAGACATTCCCGAGCGCCTCGCATCCGCGTCGGGAGGTGAAGTAGGTGCGGAACACCTGGTCTCCCCGCCGCAAGAAGACGCTGAGCCCATGGGCTTCGCCGCTCGGCGTCGTGATCCCCAGATCGACATTGAAGCTGTTGTTCGCTGACGAGACCCAGCGGTGCGGCCAGGACATGCGCTTGCGATAGGCCTCGATGCTGGCGAAGGGCGCGAGCGAGACCAGTACAAGGGATACGCCGCGCGCGCTCAGGTGCGGTACGGCGAATTGACCGATGTTGTCCACGAACATCGAGCATCCGGGACAGCCCGAAGACGGCCAGCCGTGCACGCCCGGCGCGAACATGAAGTGGTAGAGGAGAAGCTGCGGCCGGCCATCGAATAGATCCAATAGGCTCACCCGCCCATCTGCGCCGTCGAAGACGTAGGACTTCTCGATCTTTGTCATCGGCAGTCGGCGACGCTCTGCGGCAAGCGCATCCCTGGTGCGGGTCAGGGCTTTCTCCTTGGTAAGCATCGTGTCGAGCGCTTGGCGCCACTCACGCTCCGCTACAACCTTGGGCATCGGTTCTGCTGTTGCATTCATTGCTTGTCTCCTTCGTCCGACGGAACCGCCCCGAGGACGTTCGAGGCAGACCCAAGCCGACAGGCCGACCGAAATTTTCGGCGACTGAGGCCGAGCGCGACAAGCGGCCACGCTGCTCGCACAGCCAGGCTTGCAACGACGTCACGAGTGCGGCACTTTGTTCACGCCGCACCAGCAGGCGTTCTTCGGTGCTCAGGCCGTTGACGCCGTGCTCGAGCTCAAACAGAGCGTCGATGCGCCTGACCGCCTCCAGCGCGATCGGCGAGATCGCAGCGGCGTTCCCGCCGCGTCTTGCGGGCGCCAAACTGTCCTCGATGATCCGAAGCTTCTCGGCAATAGTCCACCGCCGTCGCTGCTCCGGACAGAACCGTAACCGTCGTCACGTTTGCTCACTTGCTTGCATGAGCAAACCATCCCACGCTCGAACACGAACCGGGAAGGCGGCCGCACCGGAGGCTTACCACTCAACTTTCGCGCGTCTCATTCGAGTAAGACCAACGCGGTCCCGGCCATCCCAAGTGCACGCGCGGCTCCGGTGGATAGGTCTATGCAGCGTTGCTTTATGAAGGGACCACGGTCGTTGATCCGAACGGTGACGCTTCGACCGGTTGAGTGTGAGGTGACTGTGACCTGAGAGCCGAATGGCCTGGTACGATGCGCTGCGGTCATTGCGTTTGGGTCCATCCGCTCGCCTGATGCAGTTCGGCTGCCGATGTAGCCATAACGAGAGGCAACACAAGTTTCGGCGAATGCCGATGCAGATAAACAAGTGACCGCCAAGGCGGTGCATATTGGGCGGATCATTCGTCTCCCCTTCCTGGATCCTGCCCGATTTGCCAACCTTCCCGGAGCCTCCAGGTTCCCTCCTGCCGCCGCGCTTTGGCCGTGATGTTCCTACTGCACAGCTTTTGCCAAGGAAGACGCCGCTGGGGCGGGCACAAAATCTGGATACCGATCGGGTGGATAGACGATGCTTCCTCACTTTCCGGAATCGGTCCCGCTGAATGAGGCAACGCGATTTAGGAGCTCTCCTGCCTTGAACAGCAAAGCACGTTCTTCCCTCGTCAGGCATCGCTCGATCGCGTCCGCGAGCCACTGCTCACGACGGGTGATATTCTTATGAAGCACTTCTCGGCCGGTTCGGCTTAAGCGGACTCTCACCTTACGACGGTCCTCGGCGTCGGGCATCCGGATGATCAGTCCCTCCGCGTTGAGCTCCCGAAGCGCGGCGGCAAGGTTCGACGATCGCATATTCTCGGATTCGCCGAGCATGGTTGGCGTGGCGGCGTCCCCGGCCCGCTCAATGGCGCCAAGCAACTGCAGCCGTACCCAGGAGCGGTCGTCAGCATGTGCTTCGCGGCGCAGCCGGCGCGAGAGATTCATGAACTGGTTGCGGAACGTCGTGACTTGGCGAGGAGGAGTTCGGCTTTTCATATAGCTATAATAGTATAGCTATCTTCAGTGTCACAAGGCTGCGATTGCGCCGTGTCTGACGCCGGACTGGAACGATTCCGTGCCGCCCTGCATCTAACATCTAACTACTTCGACAGCCGCAGATTTCGTGTGAGGGCGGGCTCACACGCGCACGGCATCGTGATGGTAGTGGCTACTTTAATATAGCTATTTCAATATAGAGATTATCCGTGAAATAGGTGGCGCGCTTCGCGCTCGAGCTGTCAGCCCGGCTCGTCCCAAGCATCAGCGCGAGCAGCCGCATGGGAGATCAACATGGCCAAGAAAACGATCAGTGAAATGCTGCGAGCGCGAGAGTTCATTGCCGCACCGGGCGTTTTCGATCTGGTTTCGGCAAAAATCGCGGCGCAGACGAATGCGAAGGCGCTGTACATGACGGGCTTCGGCACCGTCGCATCCTATCTGGGATATCCGGACGCCGGCCTTGCGACCTATACCGACATGCTCGACCGGGCGACCGCAATCGCTCAGGCCGTGGATAAGCCAGTCATTGCAGATGGTGATACCGGCTATGGTGGCCTGCTGAACGTCCATCATACCGTGCGCGGTTACGAGAAAGCCGGCGTGGCGATGATCCAGATCGAGGATCAGCAGATTCCAAAGAAGTGCGGTCACACGCCCAATCGTCACATCATCTCGACCGAAGAGATGGTGGACAAGATCAAGGTGGCTTGCGATGCGCGTTCCTCGAACGAATTCCTGATCCTGGCGCGAACGGACGCAAGAACGGCAGTATCGCTGGATGAAGCAATACGCCGCGCGGTGGCATACGCCGAGGCCGGAGCGGATGCGATCTTTATCGAGGCACCGGAATCCGTGGACGAGATGAAGAAGATCGGTGCCTCAGTCGACGCGCCGCTGGTCTCGAACCAACTGCACGGCGGCAAAACGCCGATACTTCCTCAAAAGCAGCTTGAGGAGATCGGCTTCCGTGCTGCCATTTACCCCACCGCGGGACTGTTCGCCGCCGCAAAAGCGCTTCAAAGCGTCTATGAGGCTCACGCCGAGGGAAGGTTGGTCGAGACTCCGATGTGGGCCTTCCAGGACTTCGTGAAGATGATCGGCTTCCAGAAAATCTGGGACTTCGAAAAGAAATACGCAAATCTGCTGGCGGTGGAGAACGCGTCGGCGCGCGGCTGAGCCGTCACGGGCGCGACGCGTCGGTAGCGGAGCAGGGGCTGTCCGCCATCATGCGACCCTAACCCGCTTCCAACTCTTGGTTGATCAAAAGATGCAACACACCGATGCATGGTAAATTCACGGTTGCAGCGCTATAGTGTTCTGCCTCAACTGCTGGAGTTCGGTCATGCACTTCGGAATCAAGGGGCCGCTCGCCGGCGTCGCTCTCGCGGTTGGACTCTCCTCGCCAGTCATTGCCGATAATGTCAAAGAGCTAAGAGCCGCTGACACGAAATTCGCCTATGTCGAGGCTGGCGAGGGCGATCCGATCGTTCTCGTGCATGGCGGGCTTCAGGATTATCGTTTCTGGAATGGGCACCTTCCGGTGCTCTCAAAAAACCATCGCGTGATTGCCTATAGCCGACGGAACCATTTTCCCAACGCAACGAGCAAGGATGGCCTGCCTGATGGCGCAGCCGACGTTCACGGCGAGGATCTGGCCGCCATCCTCGCTGAGCTCGGCATAAAACGCGCGCACATCGTCGCGCACTCTGCCGGTGCACACGCCGCGCTGTTCTTCGCATCCAATCATCCCGAGATGGTGATAACCCTGGTCGTCAACGAACCGCCGGCCGCGGGGTTGCTCGCCGGGATGCCCGGGAGCGCGGAGCTACTGAAAGAGTGGGGCGCTCGATTCGCGTCCACACAGGAAGCGTTCCGAAAGGGCGATATCGACGCAGGGCTGCGCCTCTTTGCGGAAGCGGTTGGCGGACCCGGCACCTACGACCGACGATCAGATGCCGATCGGAAAATGATGTCCGACAATGCGGCGTCGGCCGTTGCGGACGCAATAAGTTCCCGCCCACGTCCGGTGTTCACCTGTGAAATGGCAAAGCGCATTTCGGCGCCAACGCTTCTGATGAATGGTGAGCGGAGCCCCGAGTTCTTTCATCGCATCGTGGACCAGTTGGAGAAGTGCCTTCCCGAGCGAAGGCGCATAACGATTCCCGACGCCTCTCACACTGTTCCCGGCGAAAACGCTCCTGCCTTTGATGAGGCCGTCATCGCCTTCGTAACAAGCCACTAGCTACTAACGAGATTGATGATTGAGAAAGGCGCGGGCAGCCTGCTGTAGGCCGCGTTTGCCCCCCGTCAGGCGGGCTCCAGGCATGCCGGTTTGGCAACCAACGTAGGAACGTGGGCACCGTTCCTGCGTTGGCCCCGGACGGAGAAGCGCGATGGACCCGGTTACGCGGTGTTTGCATTGCGGCAGGAGATTGGTCCCGGTCCTAAGCGCGAACGGGAGAACAGAACTCAAGTGCGTTTGGTGCGACAAGGTGGACCCGATGAAGACCGAGCCGGTGAAACGGGATGACAGACCGTCGACCGAAAGGCTCAATTCTCACCCCTTGAGAGCCCCTTAAACCAGCCTGCGCGGAGCGAGCCGTCTGATGTGACGCTCCGATGCTCCGCGACATCAATCACTGAACTCGAACTAGTCCCAGGACAGGTCGATTCCCGCTTCCTGTAGCGCCGATCATACTTGTCCTGATGGTGGCGCAGCACTCCGCGTGTGTCGGGCGCAACTGAAATTCATTCGCGTCTGAGAGCCGCGATTGAAGTTGCAAGCCTGCCGTCGCCTCGGTACAGCACGTGGCCCACCACTCAACACGATCCGAGCGATGAACAAGCCACTGAACGTTGCGATAGGAAGCATTCTCGTCAGCGTTTTGGTGCTCGGTTTGAAATACCTGGCGTATTGGCTGACCGGGTCCATTGCGCTCTACTCCGACGCGCTCGAAAGCATCGTCAACGTTGTAACGGCCGTTGTTGCACTATGGGCGGTCCGCATCTCGGCAAAGCCCGCCGACGCCAATCATCCGTTCGGGCATCACAAGATCGAATACTTCAGTGCGGTGTTGGAAGGCGTGATGATCATCATCGCTGCACTCCTGATCGTGCGCGAGGCGTATGACGGCTTCCTGCACCCGAGAAAACTGGCTGTTGTGCCGGAGGGGCTGCTCGTGAACGGGCTCGCCAGCATCGTCAACGCCACCTGGGCCTGGGTGTTGATCGTCCGGGGACGGCGCATGCGCTCGCCGGCGCTCGTTGCAGACGGCCGACATCTCCTGACCGATGTCATCTCATCCGTCGGCATACTGGTCGGACTTGCGCTCGCGTTCGTCATGAAATGGGAGTTTCTCGATCCTGCACTTGCCCTGATCGTCGCTGCGACAATCCTGTGGTCCGGTTGGGGCGTCCTCAAGGAGTCCGCCGGCGGCCTGCTGGATGAAGCGGTGCCCGAGGCAACGTTGAACGCCATTCGCCGGACGATTGCCGACCATGCGGCCGGCGCGCTGGAAGCTCACGATGTTCGCACGCGCCACGCGGGGCGTGTCACGTTCATTGAGTTCCACCTCGTCGTTCCTGGGCGGATGACGGTGTCGGAGGCGCACCAGATATGCGACCGCCTCGAAGCGGCCTTGCGGGCTGAGGATGAGGACAGGCGGATCACCATTCATGTGGAACCGGAAGAGAAGGCCAAACACTCTGGCATCGTCGTCGTCTGACATCGGCTTGTCGCCTGAGCGTGTCCTCATCGAAGTCGGGACGTGAGATGATCCCTAAGCAAGTGAACGAGTCTGCATAAACTCGCCATGCGATGAAGCTTTTGCGCAACACCCGAGCCCGATACAAACGCCGGATCGCTGGGGAGAATTTCTTCAGCGTTATCAGCAGCTAAGTCCATCCGCTACAATCCCGGCACCTGTATCACTCCATCAAGCCATCATCCTTCCTTGTTCTGGCCATCTTGCTGCTGACGCCGTGCCGCGCTTCGGCTGTGATGTTCCCGTCACCTTGGCTTGCCAATCCAATAGCCTTCATCGACTATTTCCGCAGATCGATGACGAGGGGAACAATGACGATTGTCGGCTCCACTTATTACAGGTTCGGTTTGCTGTTGACCGCGACGGTGATGGTCGCGATGTTGCCGCGACCCGGCGCCGCTTATACGCCCGAGCAGCAGCAGGCTTGCTCGCCCGATGCGATGCGACTCTGCAGCGCGTTCATTCCGGACGTCGACATGATCACCGCCTGCATGGCCCGCAACAAGGCGCAGCTCTCGCCGCCGTGCCGCGTGTTTTTCAGTTCCGACTCGGAGGAACGACGGGAGCGCAGGCGTCGCGCAAGGTCCGCGGATTAAGGTGCGACATCGCGAACCGCGAAGCAACGCGAGTCGGACGAGCACTGGTTCAAGTCCTGCACGCGCGACAGACTGACGCCTTGCGGCGTTTTCGCTCGTCAACATCTTCTCGCCAGAGGAGAATCCGGTGAGCGAACGTTACAGGATGGAAATAGACCGGCACTTTGCCTGGTTCGAAGGCAAGCTGCCGCCGCGGCCCGCAAGGTTTGTCGGGTGGCTGCGCAAGCCGTCGTCGCGCTATGCGCGGATGCCGCTTGCCGTTCTGCTGATGCTCGGCGGCGTCTTCAGCTTCCTGCCGGTGCTCGGGCTATGGATGCTGCCGCTTGGACTCCTTTTGTTCGCACAAGACGTGCCGGTGTTACAAAAGCCGACCGCGCGGACTCTCGGATGGGTTGAGCGCAAGTGGACCGAGCGCCAGCGCGCAAAAAACGTGCCGTGATTCGCTGAAAAAACGCGCATTCGCTTCTATTGCTGGTTGTGTGCACCGCAAGGTGTGACTCAAACAACAACATTTTCCGGCAAATTGCAGCTCACGCCGCATTGTCCGCAAATTTCTGCTTTCGCGAATCACCACGCTGATTCATTTTCGTGGCCTGGGGTCAATCTGGAGGCCAACGTAATGAACGTGATTGTTTTTGCTTCGCGTAAGGGGGGCTCGGGCAAAAGCACCCTGGCTGCTCACCTGGCTGCCCATGTACACAAATCAACCAAGCCTTGTCTGCTGATCGACGCCGATCCGCAGGGCTCGCTGACGCTGTGGCACAAGCTGCGCGGCACCAACGAACCGCCGATCAAGGCCGCCGTCAATTCCGTGAGCAGCATTGTGGCTGCGGCCAAGCGCGACGGGATCGAGTGGGTGTTCATCGACACGCCGCCGAACCTGTCGGCCGTCGTCGACGACGCCATCAAGAATGCGACCATGGTGATCATTCCGGCGCGGCCTGGCGTGTTCGACGTCAATGCGGTGCAGGAAACGATCCAGACCTGCCGTTCAACGCGCAAGCCCTATGCAGTCGTGATCAACGGCGCGCCGGCTCAGCGCGATGGCGCGGAGAGCCCGATCGTCACGATCGCGCGCGAGTCGCTGGCGAAATTCCGTGCACCGGTCTGGAGCGGACAGATCACCAATCGCGCCGATCTGTTGATGGCGTTGAGCCATGGTGAAGGCGCCCGCGAATATGATGCCGAGGGGCGCGCAGCCGCCGAGATCGGCCGGCTTTGGGCCGCGATCGAACGTTCGATCAAGGCGATCCGCGGCGCGGCATCGGCAAGCGGCGCGATGCACAAGCAGGCGGCCTGATCACGACAGGCCTCCAGACTGACAAAAGCGCGCGGCCCCCCGCGCGTTTTTGTTGGTGGTGGCTGACTCGTCATTGCGAGCGCAGCGAAGCAATCCATATCGCCGCGAGTGGCATTGTGGATTGCTTCGCTGCGCTCGCAATGACGGAGTGCGTGGCGAACGCTCACGCCACCATCAGCATGTAGAAGATGATGACTGGTGATAAAGTAAGGATGACCGACCAGATGCCGAGCGCCCAGAGGATGTCGCCGGTCGTAAATCCCTGATGGTCTAAAACTGGATCAAATTCTTTGTGCACGATGCGCCCCATATTCTTTGGCGGGGCGATGGATAGCTGAAGCCCTTTAAGGTTCCGCTCGCAGTTTCGCTTGCATTTGACCACAGGTGCTACCGCGGATTAACCACGGCGCGGCGGCCTCTTCTTGCGCGTGTGGAGAGAGCTGATCCCCACCCGGTTTGCGCTGACGCGCAAACCGACCTCCCCTTTTCAAGGGGAGGTGACCACGCAGCCGCTGACTCCCTGCGCTCCTTCCCCCTGAAAGGGGGAAGGCTGGGATGGGGGTCTGCCGCGATTCACGCTGTCTGAGGGGAAGCGAGAGCATCACCGATCAGCGCGGCCGATCACGTCCATCAGCTCGGCGATCTTTTGGCGCTGGTCGGCCTTGTCGCCGGAGGAGATCGCGTGCTCGACGCAATGGGCGACATGGTCGCGCAGCACTTCCTCCTCGACCCGCCGCAGCGCGGCGCGTGCGGCGGCGATCTGGGTCACCACGTCGATGCAATAGCGGTCGTCCTCGACCATCTTGGCGAGGCCGCGGATCTGGCCTTCGATTCGTTTCAGCCGTTTCAGGCAGGAACTCTTGATCTCGTCACGCATACGGTTCATATACCCCCATAGGGTATTAGATTCAAGGGCCGAAGTTCGGCCGGGAAGAGTTCACCATGGCAGAGGTAGGTCAGGGTCACGCGCATGAGGGACACGCGCATCATCATCACGATGCGCCGGCGGCTAGCTGCTGCGGCGGCAAGCATGGCACCGCGGCAGAGGGCGGCGCGCTCGCGACCGATCCGGTCTGCGGCATGAAGGTCGATCCCGCCACCGCCAAGCATCGCTTCAGCCACAAGGGCGAGGACTATTTCTTCTGCAGCGCGCGCTGCCGCGAACGGTTCGCGGCCGAGCCGGAGAAGTTCTTAAAGCCCCGCGAGAGCGAGCCGGCGCTCCCGGCCGGCACCATCTACACCTGCCCGATGCATCCGGAAGTGAGGCAGGTCGGGCCGGGCTCCTGCCCGATCTGCGGCATGGCGCTCGAACCCGAAGAGGTGACGCTCGACGACAAGCCCGATCCGGAACTCGTCGACATGACGCGCCGGTTCTGGATCGCGCTGGTGCTGACGCTGCCGGTGTTCGTGATCGAAATGGCCGGCCACGCCCTCGGCCTCGAACTGGTGCCGATGGGATGGGCGAACTGGATCTCGTTCGCACTGGCGACGCCGGTGGTGCTGTGGGCCGGCGCGCCGTTCTTCGTGCGCGGCTGGCAGTCGCTCGTGACGCGCAATCTCAATATGTTCACGCTGATCGCGATGGGCGTCGGTGTCGCCTATGTCTACAGCGTGGTCGGCACGCTGGCGCCGCATCTGTTCCCGCCGGCCTTCCGCGACATGCACGGCCAGGTCGCGGTCTATTTCGAAGCGGCCGCCGTGATCACGGTATTGGTGTTGCTCGGGCAGGTGCTCGAGTTGCGGGCGCGCGCGCAGACCTCGGGCGCGATCCGCGCGCTGCTCGGGCTGGCGCCGAAGACGGCGCGGCGCATCACCGAGCATGGCGACGAAGACGTGGCGATTGAGGCGATCGCGGTCGACGATCGCCTGCGCGTGCGTCCCGGCGAGAAGGTGCCGGTCGATGGTATCGTCATTGAAGGCCACGCGGTGCTCGACGAATCCATGGTCACCGGCGAGTCGATGCCGGTTTCCAAGAACGAGGGCGACCGCGTGATCGGTGGCACCGTCAACCAGAGCGGCGGCTTCGTCATGCGCGCCGAGAAGATCGGCCGCGATACCATGCTGGCGCGGATCGTCGACATGGTCGCGAAGGCGCAGCGCTCCCGCGCGCCGATCCAGCGCCTCGCCGATCGGGTCGCGGGCTGGTTCGTGCCGGCGGTGATCGCGGTCGCGGTGCTGGCCTTCGCCGCCTGGACGATGTTCGGGCCTGAGCCGCGCTTCACCTTCGGGCTGGTTGCGGCCGTCACCGTCCTGATCATCGCCTGCCCCTGCGCGCTCGGGCTCGCCACGCCGATGTCGATCATGGTCGGCGTCGGGCGCGGGGCGCATTCGGGCATCCTGATCCGCAACGCCGAGGCGCTGGAGCGGATGGAGAGCATCGACACGCTGGTGCTCGACAAGACCGGCACGCTCACCGAGGGCAAGCCGAAGGTGGTTGGTGTGATCGCCGCGAAGGAGTTCGACGAGGCCGAACTGCTGCGCCTGGCCGCAAGCGTCGAGCGCGGCAGCGAGCATCCGCTGGCGCTGGCGATCCTGAACGCCGCCAAGGAGCGCCAGCTTGCGCTCGCCGAGGTCAGCGGCTTCGCCTCGCCGTCTGGCAAGGGCGCGACCGGCACGATCGAAGGCAAACCGGTCGCGCTCGGCAATGCCATGCTGATGGGCGAACTGAAGATCGCGACATCGGCGCTCGATGCGGCAGCCGAGACCGCGCGGCAGGACGGCGCGACCGCGATCTATGTTGCGGTCGACGGGCGTGCGGCCGGCGTGATCGCGATCGCCGATCCGATCAAGCCATCGGCCAGAGAGGCGCTGGCGGCGCTGCGCGGTGACGGCCTGCGCGTCGTGATGCTGACCGGCGACAATGCGACCACCGCGCGCGCAGTGGCGAAGCGGCTCGGGATCGACGAGGTCGAAGCCGGCGTGCTGCCGGAGCGCAAGAGCGATGTGGTGCAGCGGCTGCGCGGCGAGGGCCGTGCGGTCGCGATGGTTGGTGACGGCGTCAATGACGCGCCGGCGCTGGCTGCCGCCGATGTCGGCATCGCCATGG
>NZ_PSRR01000249.1 GCF_004296405.1 Bradyrhizobium sp. Leo170 | reverse complement strand
GGCGCGCATTGCATGCGCGACACCTTCTCCCACAAGGGGAGAAGGGAAGAATGCGCGTCACCTACGCAACCTAAATCGGCTTGCCCGTGTACGGCATCGACGCCGTGAGGCCGCCATCGACCGGGATCGCCTGGCCGTTGACGTAAGACGCCTCATCGCTCGCAAGGAACAGTCCCATCGCGGCAAGCTCGTGCGGCTGGCCGGGGCGCTTGAGCGGATTGAGCTGGCCGATCTTGTCCGAGGTGCCGCGCTCCTTGGCGCGGTCGAACACCGGCTTGGTCATGCCGGTCTCGATCAGGCCGGGGCAGACCGCGTTGATGCGCACGCCAGTGCCGGACAGCGAATAGGCGGTGGTCTGCACCAGGCTGATGACGCCGGCCTTGCTGGCGCCGTAGGGATGTCCGCTGGCGCCGGCTTTCAACCCCGCCACCGACGCGGTGCAGATGATCGAACCATATCCCTGCTTGGTCATATGCGGGATCGAATGCTTGATCGCGAGGAACGGTCCGATCAGGTTGATGCGCAGCACCTCCAGCCAGTGCTCGACCGTCTGGTCGGCGAGCGGCACCAGGCCGCCGCTGACACCGGCATTGGCCCAGATCGCATCGAGCTTGCCGTATTTCGAAAGTGCTTTATCGATGACGCCCTTCACGTCGGCTTCGGAGCCTGCATCCGCCATCACGGCCTCGACGGTGCCGCCGGCCTCGCGGACGAGCTTTGCGGTCTCGTTCACGCCCTCGGCGCGGTCGACCGCGATCAGTTTTGCGCCTTCCTTCGTGAACAACAGAGAGGCAGTGCGCCCGATGCCGCTTCCCGCGCCGGTAATGATGACGGATTTGCCTTCGAGGCGGCCCATGTGTTTCTCCCTGATAGCTTTGCGTATCGGCGCTTGCCGCTGCGCGGAATTCAAACAAGATTTCAAACGCCCGAGTCACTTCAGACAAGTCACTTGAGACGTTATGTGCTCTGACGTAGGACACGTGCACACTATTCAAGGGGTCTTGTGATGTCCAATGCTGACAAGTCAAAGGTAGTCACGACGCGGTGGTGGTGGGTTCGGCATGCGCCGGTGCGCAGCGATGGCGGCAACATCTACGGCCAGAAGGACATTGAATGCGACGCCAGCGATCGCGAAGTGTTCGACGCGGTCGCGAAGATCCTGCCGCGCACCGCGGTCTGGTACGCAAGCAATCTGATGCGCACGCATCAGACCGCGGAGGCGATCTGGGCCGCGGGTTTTCCGAAGCCTGCCAGCATGGCGAAGGAAGCCGCGTTCGCCGAACAGCATCTCGGCCGGTGGCAGGGCATGAACCGCACCGCGTTCCTTGCCAGCCGCCCGGTCGGCAGCCACTGGTTTGCCGATATCAACGAGCCCGCGCCTGATGGCGAGAGCTTCATGGATCTCTATACCCGTGTCTGCCGTGCGATCGTGCGGATCAATGTCGCGGAAGCCGGCAAGGACGTGATCGCGGTCGGTCATGGCGGCACGATCAAGGCCGCCGTCGGTCTGGCGCTCGGCGGCCAGCCGGAGAGGGGACTTGCCTTCGACATCGACAATTGTTCGGTGACGCGGCTCGATCATATCGCAAGCGCGGACACCAGCCTCTGGCGGTTGCCGATGGTGAACCAGCAGCCATGGATCGCGGACGCAAAGCATGCCGCGATGCATCAGCCGGCCGGACCGGAAGTCGTGCCGGAGAACAAGCTCGCCTGACGCACAGTTGTCCGCGATGGCGAACGCTGCTTAGCTCGGAACCAACATCAAGACATCATTTGTGGGAGAGAAACATGAGCTTATTCGACATGAAGGGAAAAGTCGCCGTCATCACCGGCTCGACACGCGGTATCGGCCGCGCCATTGCCGAGCGCATGGCAGAGCATGGCGCCAAGGTGGTGATCTCCTCGCGCAAGGCCGATGTCTGCGACGAGGTGGCGAAAGAGATCAACGGCAAGTTCGGCAAGGGTACTGCAGCCGCGGTCGCGGCGAACATCTCGAGCAAGGAGAACCTTCAGAACCTCGTCGATGAAAGCAACCGCGCCTTCGGCAAGATCGATGTGCTGGTCTGTAACGCGGCGTCGAATCCCTATTACGGCCCGCTGGCCGGCATCTCCGACGACCAGTTCCGCAAGATCCTCGAGAACAACATCGTCGCCAACAACTGGCTGATCTCGATGGTGGTGCCGCAGATGATCGAGCGCAAGGACGGCTCGATCATCATCGTGTCCTCGATCGGCGGCCTGAAGGGATCGACCATCCTCGGCGCCTACGCGATCTCGAAGGCGGCCGACATGCAGCTCGCGCGCAATCTCGCCTGCGAATACGGCAAGCACAATATCCGCGTGAACTGCATCGCGCCCGGCCTGATCAAGACCGACTTTGCCAAGGCGCTGTGGGACAATCCGGAGAACCTGAAAGCCTCGACCGCGCGCTCGCCGCTGCAGCGCATTGGTATCCCCGACGAGATCGCCGGCTGCGCGGTGCTGATGGGATCGAAGGCCGGCGACTTCATGACCGGCCAGACGGTGGTGATCGACGGCGGCGCGACGATCAGTTGATCGCGCGCCGGTCGGCTCAGTCCAGCGCCGCGTAGACGCCGTTCCTGACCAGCGTGCGGGTATAGTCGCGCTGGCCCGGGCCCTGCGACATGAACACCGCGAACAGCTCCTCGACCGGATCGATCCAGAAGAAGGTGCCGGCGACGCCGCTCCAGAAGAACTGGCCGACCGAGCCCGGAAACGGCGCGATGCCCTGATGCGTGCGCACCGCAAAGCCGAGGCCGAAGCCGTGGCCGGGCGGGACCAGCGTGCCCTGGATCTTCACGTGCGGACCGAGGTGATCCGACGCCATCAGTTGCAGCGTCTTGCGGCCGATGATCCTGTTGCCGTCGAGCGCGCCGCCATTGAGCAGCATCTGCGAGAAGCGGGCATAGTCCATCGTGGTCGAGACCAGCCCGCCGCCGCCGGATTCCATCGCCGGCTTCTCCAGCATGTTGAAAAGCTGCACCTTCTCGCCGGTCCACGGATCGGTCGCGAACGCCTCGGCAAGCCGGGTGGCATTTTCTTCGCCGGTGTAGAAGCCGGTCTCGGTCATCTGCAGCGGCGCCAGGATGCGTTCGGTCAGGAAGGCACTGAGCGTCTTGCCGCTGACGACTTCGATGATGCTGCCGAGGAGGTCGGTGGAGCGGCTGTAGTTGAACTCGGCGCCGGGCTGGCAGATCAGCGGCATGCTCGCGAGCAGGGTCGCGTGCTCGGCATTGGTGATCTTGCGGCTGCGCAGCCGCGATTGCTGATAGAGCTGCTGCACCAGGCCGTTGCCGGTGTGGTCGTAAGTCAGGCCGGAGGTGTGGCGGAGCAGGTCCTGGATCGTCATCGGGCGGTTGGCCGGCACCAGCTCGAGCTTGCCGTTGTGCTCGACGCCGACCTTGGTCTCGGCGAACTCCGGGATGAATTTCGCGACGGGATCGCTGAGCAGGAAGTGGCCGTCCTCCAGCAGCATCATGATGCCGACCGAGACGATCGGTTTGGTCATCGAGAAGATGCGGAAGATGGTGTCATGCGCCATCGGAGCCCCCTCGGGGGCCTGCCGGCCGATGGTGTCGAACCAGCCGATCTGGCCGCGGCGGGCCACCAGCACAGTGGCGCCGGGGATGGTTCCCTTGTCGACCTCGCGCTTGAAGGTGTCGGACATCCGCTGCAGCCGGACGCTGGAGAGGCCAAGCTGCTCCGGCCTGGCGGAGGGCAGGGGTGGCGTCTGCGGGGCGGATGTCGGCCTGGTGGCGGTTTGCGCGGTCATGGTCTCTCCCGTTGCTTCTTGTTGTCGCGGCGACGGCTAAAGTCTGGCCGAGAAGTGTGATCTTGAACAGGGTGTTTACCGCTTCACCCTTGCATTCGGGGCATGCCCTGTGCTTCAAACGGCGCGAACCGGCGGCGACGCTTCGGTTCCTTAGGAGTGTAGCTCAATTGGTAGAGCACCGGTCTCCAAAACCGGGGGTCGCAGGTTCGAGCCCTGCCACTCCTGCCATGAAATCAATAACTTAGATAAACCCCATCCCGGCCCGAGCGGGCTTTGCTACCGCTTTGCTACCGAATCGTTTCCAGCTCCGAGAAATCCGGCCGCCAATCCGGTGATGGTGCTGGAGAGCTTCTCGTCGGCCTGCTTCAGACGCTTCCGCTTGGTGTAGCTCCGCAACAGGGTGGCCGGATCGTCGCCGATCCGCTGGGCGACCGTATGCACGGGAATGCCGGCGTCGAGGAGGGCCGTGCTGTGGATGCCCCGCAGGTCATGGAACCGGGTCTTGCCGAAACCGAGATCTCCGGCTCGCTCCGCAAACTCCCTTGAGAAGTTCCGCGGGTCGCGCGGTGTCGTGAATGACACACCGCGGCCTGGACCGAACAGGGCCGGAAACATCAGGGCCGCACCGGGCAGGCGCACGAGCGATAGATCAACGTCAGCCGCTCCCTTGGGGATGCCCGCCACGATGCGGAGGTGTCGCTCCTTCTGTTTCAGCAGGATGGCAATCGTGGCGTTGTCCAAATCGATCGTGCGCAGCCCCCGTTTCGTCTTTGGCGGTTTAATCCGGATCCCGAATTTTTTCGTCTGCTCCAAGGCCCTCTCTATGCGCAGGGTCTTTTTCTCGACGTCAAGATCGGACCAGCGCAAGGCGAGGAGCTCGTTCCTCCGCGCACCGGTGGCGGCTGCGACCACGACAACGGGATATTGGCTTGTCGATTCGAAGCCTGCCACCAGTGTCCGCAGTTCGGCCTCGGTCAGGCCCTCGCCAATATCGTCTGAATCGGGCTCCTCCCCTTCCGTCTCGTAAACATGCCCCTCCGGGTTCGGTATTTGTTCGACGCGCGTCATGGGGTTGACGAGAAGAAGGCCTTTGCGGTGGGCGGTCGCCAGGCATGCACCGAAGACGATATGAACATGATGTTGCGTGCGCGGGGATATGGCCTTGGCCGCCGCCATATCGGCGTAGCGCTTATCGATCTCGGTTGCCTGAAGCTTCTGCAACAGTCGATTGCCGAGCGCGGGCTTGACATGCGTGCGCAGCAATTGCCCATATCGCTCCAGCGACCGTTGGCTGGGCTTCTTCTGTCGGCGCCCCGGTGCTCCAGCTTCAATCCACTGATCGATCCATTGGCCGACGGTCAGCTTCAACGGATCGATATACGTCCCGCCGCTTAGGTCCGAGATCAGCCGGGCGCACTCGATTTGGGCCTGTCGCTTCGTGCCACGAAATGAGTGCCATTTTCGCTTCCGCTTGCCGGTGGCGGGGCCGGGCTGGTCAAGGATGATTGCCCAATGACCAGGCGAGCGCTCGCGAATTGAGCCTTTCATTTCTCCTGCCTCCTTACTGGCTTTGATCGTCGCCTGACGTATGCGGTCATTTTCTGCATCCTTAGTACGGTGTATGAGTGGAAAGCGGGCTGCCCTCGGCGATATCGATCATATCCTGCGAGATAACCTCGATACCCCATCCCGGTATGGTTGCTGTAATCTGCAAGGCCATTCCCCTGTCCCGCTTGTTGTCGACGCCGAACTTTGAGGCGACAACTTGGGAGTCGGAACGCTTAAACATTATCTGAGCGGTTCCGCTCATTCGCTTGACGTCAATTCCAAGGACGGATTCAGCTAGAGTCCGATTGCTTAATAGGTTCTCGAATGCCTTTTGAAACCGGGCTTCGCTGGTGAATGGACATTTGCCTGCAACGCTTTTGAGCCCCGCAAGCTCTCGAGTTCTGGTTGAAATTTCCGACAGGCTGTCCGATGCCAAGACAGAAAGTAATAGCTTAGAGACGTTCCCGGGTGTCGCACGAATACCGCTTCCGGGCCCCTTTCCGGCGACAGCGTTCGAAAGAGCACCGGCGCGAACCAGCACCCTTTGACGCTCGTAAAGGGCGTCGGGCGTTAAACCGATGATGTCCGACAGGAATCCGCAGTAGCTTTTGAGACTGATCATGACGAAACAACACTAGGATCAAATAACGGTGGTGTCCACCACTAATCGCTTGTTAAGCTCAGCAAGTCATGGTCTATGGTGTAGAACTACACCATTCGGAGCGAACCATGACGGATGAAGAAATCAGCGAGAATAAGCGCCTTGTCTACACGGTGCCGGAAGCAGGCGAGATGCTGGGACTTACTCGCAACGCCAGTTATGAGGCGGCCAAGCGTGGGGACCTTCCGGTCATCCGCATCGGCAAATTGATCAGGGTGCCTAAGCTGGCGTTTCGGCAGATGCTAGACCGGGCAGGGGCGAAATGAGCCTGCGGGAGACGGCCGACTACTACCAGCACATCGTCGTGATGCTGAACTCGAATTGGCGCGTCATCCGATGCCCGGACGGGTTGCAGTGGATCCTTCAGCGTCGCGGCTCCCCAGGGAGCACGCGTGCAAACGATTGGCGGGGCCGGTCCTACTGCCGGACCCGTGACGCCCTAATCCGCTGTGCGCGTGAATATTCTGGGACCATCGACCCTGACGCTTTCTCGGCGTTGGTCGCCTTGCCCACAAGAATTGAAGCCACTGCTGACGCGGACGTACCGTCGGCGGCGCGCATCGGGCGACGTCCAAGCCCTCCTAGCCCGGATGACGCCTTTTCATCACTAATAGTTTCGAAATGAACCGAGGTCGCAAGATGAGCAACACCAAAGAGTACAATTTTCATTCACTACTGGTGGTAGCTAGTCGTGAGGACGCAATTAGAGATAGTATGCTCGATATGTGGGGGGCTACGTTACGAGTGTGTCCTAAGTGGAGGGGATATTGGCCGAGTGGGAATACGCTGGTCGAATGGCTTTACAACGAACGCCCTGAAATCGCGCGAGCCATCGAGCGGAATCATAAGCTCTACCCGGAAGGATTGTAGATACGCACTTTGAGACAGGGGTCCGTCATTACGCGATGAAACACGCGGCGACGTCGCCAGTTGCCGACGTAGCAGCCTGATCTCAGCGCAGAATAAAGGGCGAACTTCAATAATCTCATTTGAGTTTTCGCAGAGCGCCCGCCTCGCCAAAGGCGGCGTTAGGCGGGCAGCGCCTTTTTGTCCATGAACCGCGAACCACTTGTCCGCAAACGAGCAACGCCCCCCGTGGCAAGCGGGAGGCGTTGGAACTTGGGCATCGAACTCTCGGAAGGATTCGATCATGCCATTTGTGTGCAAACAAAGCAAGCGCGCTGTGAGCTGCCCTCTCAATCTGAGGGCCAGCGATGGCGTATTATTGGGACCAGACCAAGCGTGACCGGCCGCTAGGATACCACTGGCGTTCGAACGGATTATCCGAGGCGCTTGGGTTAGACCCGGCTGATCGCTCGCGCGAGTCACTGCTCACCGAGGCATGCTTGGCTGCTGAGGGCGACCGCGGGCTTTCGTATTCTCGATCCAAAGACTTCTATGCCGGCATCGGCCGATATCACGGCACGGGTTGGAGCTATCGCCGGGTTTTGCGCAGCGTAGCTGAAGCGGCAGGGCTTCGGCTAGTTCGAGACCACCGCGTTCCTCCCGGGAATCGCGGCCGGCAATCTTGGGTGGATGCCACGGACGAGCTGATGGGCGTTTGGCGTAGTCTGCCGCAAGCGCTGCACTATAGCCCCGGTGACCCAATAGTGCTGCGCGACGCCGACGGCGACAGCACCGGCTACCAAGACACCGCCATGACCGCGCATCTGCGGGGAGAAATGCGCGAGGTCAATGACATGCTCTCGTCGATCAAAATCGAGGTCGACGGCGTGTCCTGGCGAGGCCGACACATGGTCTTCACCGGTGCCGACGGGGCTCAAAGCCTCATCCTGCCGGTGCCAGGCAATCCAGTGCGGCGAATCTTCTCCCGCGGCTCGTTCGAACTCGGCGGAAGGGCCTACGGCTGGTACCAAAACATTCCGAAGGAGTGGCGCAAGCGCATCACAATCAACGGGATGCCGACGGCCGAACTCGACTTTCGCGCGATGCACTTGTCCATGCTCTACAACGAGGCCAACACGCCGATGCCGGCGGGCGATCCATATGCGATCCCAGGATGGCAACGCGCCGACGTCAAACTCGCCGTGAATATCGCGCTCAACGCCGCGACGACGCAGGGCGCAATCGTTGCGCTTAGCCGGGCCACGGGCTTCTCAGCGCCGAACGACAGGACGAAGGCCGCCGAGGTCATTCTCGCTGTCCGCGCCAAGCACAACCCTATTGCCGGCGCCTTCGGCTCCGACGCAGGCATTCGCCTGATGCGCCGAGACTCTGACATCATGATGCGCGCGCTGAAGATTCTCAACGCCGACGGGACACCCGCGCTGCCGGTTCATGACAGCTTGGTAGTGCCGCAGCGCCACGCGGAGAACACAGCAGCAGCGATGAGCCAAGCGTGGGCAGAACTATCAACAGGACCGAACACAGCCCGGATAGGATGACCCGGATGGGGGGAGAAGGGAGGGGAAGTAAGGAGGGGGAGGGAACCCACTCCATTATGTAGGTACAAAATCGAAGAACCCTAATCCGCTATGCTTCTCACTGAATTGATGTGAGACAGCATCCTTGCACGGCATGAACCGACGCCGTTGCCGAGCGCGCGACGGGCGCAGGATGCTTTTCTGAAAGTCGATCTATCTCACCAACCGGCCGGAGTGACCCCGTCGCTGGACGAGAGTTGCGTGATTGCGCAACTGCGCGCAACTTCCATCAAGTGCGCAATGGATGGCTGATGAAGCGCCATGCCTGGAGGCGGATGGGCCGCCGTCAGCGGGCAGGCTCTCCCGAGACGCGCGCCTGCTCTACATCCAGATTTAGACAATCGCCGACGATTCGGGGAGGGCTCGCGCGGCCTCGCGAATGCTCGCGAGCCTTCTCTACCCATACGACGACGATGCCCGAGATTTCATTGAGGACTGGTTGCGAGAATTGGAGGAGGGCGGGCATATCCGCCAATATGAGGTTGATGGCTCTCAATACCTGAGGCCTCGCGAACACTAGCGAAGCTTCGGCGACGGACAATCCCGAATGACGCCCTCTCGCCGGAATTGGAGGGGCAATTCCTTCGCGCTCAGTCCGATGGAATGGGTGAGAGGTCATTGCGGCAATGAATTGGCCGAAAATCTCGGCCTCAATCGCCCAGGAAGTGCTGCCGATGGTCAATCCCGACCTCAGCAAAACAATGAGATGTAATCCGAGCGAATTGGAATCGAATTGGTCGATGCGCAATCAGCAATTCGCAATTTCAATGAAGCTCTTGCATTCGCCCGCAATATCAATGCTCCGTATTTCATGGTTTGCGCAATCGAGGAAATGCGGCTCCTGCCAATTGGAGCAATAGAGCAATCATTCATCGAGCAGTTGGCGAGTACGGCAATCTGCGGCGCTCGCAATCCAGGCCTAGATTGTGTCGTGGCGTGGTGTAGCTGACGGCGGGTCACCGCCGATTTTCCGGCGCGTCGGAAGGCATCAGCTTGCCACAGCGGGCAGGCCGACGATGGGATCATCGCTCAACGGCGCAATGGTTGGCGAAGAATGCGCCATTTATTGGCGATGCAATTCCTCGCGCAATTGGTGAAATGACCGGGCAATTGGGCGAAGGCGTTCAATCAATTGCTTCGTAATACGGCGAGGGGAGCGGCCCTACTGTTGCGGGGCGAATTGGTCAGTCAATTGCGCAGCAGGCGCAAGCTGAAACGGCGGCGGCTACTGAAGCGGCAGGGCGATCTGACGCGGCATCGCGTGGCGCAATAGCAACGCAATGTCTATGCAGCCAACAATCGAGGCGGCCGATGTCACGGAGTCGTCTGATGCCGTCTATGATCAATCGTTGCAGCCTCGGGACCGCGCGCGCGGCAAGCGATGCTCAGGTGAACGATATCGCTATCATCTCGTCCCGAATGGCTTTGTCTATGCCTGGGAGGAAGTAGGTTGGAAGGCCGTTTCTCGGGCTTATGGCGGCCCGTGGTGCGGCCTCGCAACTCTTATGCATTGGAGCCGGGCGAAAAACCTGTGCTCCCTATGGGCGCTTTATTGCTGGGCGCGAGCCGGCGAGGTCTCTTAGCATCGTGTGAAGTAGTATGATCATCGGCGTTATCTCCGACACCACGGAATAGACGAGCGCCCATAGGGCGGGAAACATAAGACTGAGTCCGATTCGATCTGCGATAGACACTGAATCCTCCTGTTGCGCTCGATCGCATAGAATCGATCGCGGAGACGGACAAGAAGATCGCGGTCATCGATCAGCGGCAACTGGCATTGGAGAGCAGCAATGCCACGATGCTTGAAACCATCGAGCGTCTGCGCAGAGGTGAGGGATACATCACAATGCGGCGAGGCAATCTTGAAGGCGAGTACAGTCGCTAAATGCCTGCAAATCGCGCTAAGACTCCATAGCTGGCTTTCGGGCCAGCTTCCCTCCTTCCCTGGACTGGCCGCGTCATCCCGCCCGGATGGCGCGGCTTTTTTCTTTGGCTCATACCCTTCGCCGTATCAGGTGATGACATCCACGTGCGGAGCACAGAAAAGCCCGACCAGGTTTCCCTGGCCGGGCCACTCCCACGTGCACATGCCCTCTGAGAAAGGGCCGTGGAGCTCAGAAACTAACCGCCGCCAGCGGGAGCGGTTTGCAGGGCCTTCTTCACCTTGATCCAGTGGTCACATCGGCCGGCGCGGTAGGGCCGTTCTTTGTGCTTGGAGACCAGGCCCTCCAGGCCGAGGTCGCAGGCTTGTCAAGTTGGCCTCGTCAAAGAGATCACCGTTACAGATTCCGGATCAGGTATTGGCCGTCCGAATACCGATGCCGGCGTCGATTAGTCCCTCAGATCACCAGAGCGAAACCACGTCGGAATCCGGGTGTTGAACCGCCCTTGCTTTCAAAAGTGGCGTTTTCGACATCAGTCGAACCAAAAATGGGTCAAATTCCCGCGGCGGTTGCAATTTTCCTCGATTGTGCAATGCTCATTTCGCAGGGGGAAAATTATGGACGACCAAGTGTTTGAACCTGTACCGATCAGGTACACGGGCCTTTTTGCTGACAGTCATCTTGTTGATGCCAACCACTTCGGTAGATCGGTAGCCAGCATCGCGCGTATCGGCAACGATATAGTTCACCTTCTTTTCTTCGCCGAAATTGCGTCTCCGAAGAGGCACAAGATCAATTTCTACGTCAGGCCAAGCAAAGAAAACGGGCTTTTGCAGGAAATCATTGCGGTGATGAACAACGGCGCAATGCCGATGTTTCATCCGATCTTGCTGAAGCTTGGCAGCGTCCTGGTCGAACGGATATTCGACGTAGTGATCAAGACCGCGCTTGGTCGGAAAACGGATGCCGGGATGGCTATGGATAAACTTCACGACCTGGCGACGCAGCAGATGGAGTTTAGCCGAGAGGTTCACGCCGGCCAGATGCAGGACAAGGCGTGGATGCAAGGTATGATTGAACGGCTAGTTGCCGAAAACCGGACGCCGTTGCGCGAGCTACCAGCTCCCGTTGGCCACAGTGTTCGCCAATTGCAGATAGGCGCGCCGCAGGTTGGACCGATGGTTGACGAGCCAGCGGCGGAGGTATTGCGGGCAAGAGAGCCGCTTGAACTCGGCGACACCGCTGAACACCAAGTTTTCGTTGAGGGCGTCTTCAAGACCAACGGCGCTTGTCGTTTGAAATTGGTGCCGGATGATCGGATCGTTTCAGGGAAGATCACCGACCCTGCACTAGCGATGCCAAGCAACGTCTATACGACGGCACTGGATCGCAATCTGCCCTTGAAGGTCACGGCGAAGCCAACTCTCAAAAACGGGGTGATCCACACCCTGTATGTCAGTGATGCGAAGTTGGCAGACATCGACATCGTGGCCGGGTGATCCTTTGCATTTGGGGAGCTATTCGATCCCAAACTGCCGAAGTGGACCGATCGGGCCTACAATGTAATCCGCGAGCTGTACTAAAAACGGGGTAGGGTGGCGCACGTGTGCAAGTAAATAGAGGCTGGGGACCTGATCCAGTCATTGAGAATTTGTAAGGCTGTTTTCGGTAACGTCTTCACGCGGGAAACGCTGCCACCGCAACGGCTACGGGTCGTGAAGTAGGATTTCTCGTCGTTCCTGTGGCTCTCGGGCACTCTAGCCGAGGTACACTAGGGCGTCCATTCGCCCCTGGCTAGCGGCCTTTGCGAGCGCACCCGAACGCCCGTAGGCTGCTTACATTCGTCTGAGGTGGGCAAGCGCCTGCTAACAGCCGTCACGCAGGATCTCCATTGTCACAACCAATCCACTGCGGCGGTTATAGTGCAATCTCTATTCGCCGAGCGGCCATGCGCCAATACGGACGGATCTCGGAGCCCGTCGTATTTGCGTTCTGCGCTGCCCGTCGTTGAGGGGTCCTAAACCGATGGTAAGAAGATTGAGGGATCGGAATCGAGCGACGGTCGAACATCTATCCCGGGACGCACTCGACGTCAGGGAGCTAAAGCGTCTGGGCTTGTTGAAGCATCGAGCCATGAGTCTCGAAACGGGCTTCCGATGGCCTTCAATAGACCGGATCATCAGCGAACGCTTTTGGCTCGTCTTGGAGAATTGGGGCCGGGGCACGGTCCAGCAAATCCGGGTGTCATGGACGCGCTGCCATCTCGGGGGCTGGCGTCCCTGGATGCATTGCCCATCTTGCGGGAAGAGGGTGGCGAAGCTGCTCAAAGGGCTGGGCGGCTACCTCTGCCGGTCCTGCATCGGTGATCCTCTCTACGCCTGCCAAGCCAAAAGCACATATGGTCGGATTCATTTCGAACTCTGCAAGATTCGGTTGCAGCTCGGAGGAATGGCGTCGCCGACTGAGCCCTTTCCGGAACGTCCACCCAGGATGCGCCGGAAAACATACGAGCGCCTGAAAGCGCGGGCATTCGAGTTGGAGATGGAATTACCAGCCAAACGCCGGAAGAAGCCCGTCGATTATCCTAATCTGGTCTACTATCTGACATGATGGGAAGCCAAATGATTTAGGCGAAGAACGTGATACGGGGGCAAGGGCGGCCTCTTAGCCTCGCACGAGCCTAG
>NZ_PSRR01000248.1 GCF_004296405.1 Bradyrhizobium sp. Leo170 | reverse complement strand
CCACCCCATCAACCACAGGGAGATGTGATGTGCTCCGCTGCAACCACTCGCTCGCGCCACAACGCCTCCCTGTGGTTATGGGTCCCCGCCTTCGTGGGACGACAGCGAGAATCGTAGGATGGGTAGAGCGGAGCGAAACCCATCATTTGCGCGGCTTACTCCATCGCGATGGGTTTCGCTCCGCTCTACCATCCTACAGAGCAGGCATTGGACCGCGCCTACACGCCTTCTTCGTTGAACTTGCTGGCGACGAGTTCGGCGATGGCGTCGAGAGCGGCTTCGGCTTCGGGGCCGGTGGCGGAGACGATGACTGACGTGCCGGGGCCGGCGGCGAGCATCATCAGGCCCATGATCGAGGTGCCGCCGACGGTCTCGCTGCCGCGCGTCACCCAGACCTCGGCCTCGAAGCGCTCGACCATCTGCACGAATTTGGCGGAAGCGCGCGCGTGCAGGCCGCGCTTGTTGACGATCTGGAGTTCACGGGAGATCGCGCCCGCCGGAACCGTCGGGCCGACTTCGTTTTCGCCCGAGCCCTCGGCGCTCATTTGCCGGCAAGGACGCGGCTGGCAATGGTGACGTATTTGCGGCCCGCTTCCTGGGCCATCGCGATCGCATCGGGCAGCGACCGCTCTTCGCGAACCTTCGCGAGCTTCACCAGCATCGGAAGATTGATGCCTGCGAGCACTTCGACCTTGGGCCGGCTCATGCACGAGATCGCGAGGTTCGACGGCGTGCCGCCGAACATGTCGGTGAGGATCGCAACGCCGTCGCCGCTATCGACGCGGTTGACCGCTTCGATGATGTCGCTGCGACATAGATCGGCGTCGTCTTCGGCTCCGATCGTAATTGCTTCAATTTGTTTTTGTGGGCCCATTACGTGTTCGAGCGCTGCCTTGAATTCGTCGGCAAGGCGCCCGTGGGTCACAAGCACTAGACCAATCATCGGAAACTCCTCGCGGGTGCTTCTTGGTGCACCGCACGAACGCGCCACTTTGACCATCCAGAGGCCCCGCGCAAGAGGGCATCTTGGCTATCTCCCGGAATTTGGGGGCGGAGAAATACGGGTCTGCACCGGTCTATTCAGTGGCCATATTGCGGCTGATATGGTTACCGATTTGCCCCAAGCAATCGTCCGCGAGATTACGGGAACATGAACTTTCAGTTGTCGTCAATGCTGCGACAACCAGTAGCAGGGGTGAAAAGCCTATCCCGACGGGGATTCGCGGTAAAAAAACACCGTTTATCTCGGTCCGCAGCGCTTCCGGCGGCGGCAGGCGCTCGGCATCGCCGGCGGCGAGATCGACCACCAGCCCCACGATTGCCTCATGTGTGTACTCAACGCGGCGGATGCCGAGCCCGCGAATCTCGATCAGCCCGGCCAATTCCGCGAGCGGCCGTATCAGCAATTCTTTGCCGGCTGTGTCGAGATAGACACGGTCATCGCCGACCAAGATGGCCGGCGGAAGCTGTCCAGAGCGGCCGGCGAGGATCAGATCGAAGGCGAGGCGCGACTTGCCGGAACCGGACGGGCCGCGGATCAGCACCGCGCGTTCTCCCACCAGCACTGCGGATGCATGCACGCTGGCGCTCATGGCGCCGGCAGCCTGACCACGAAGCGCGCGCCAGCGACCGTTGGCTTGCCGTCGGCATCAGCGGGACCGGGCCGGTTCTCGGCCCAGATGCGTCCGTTATGCGCCTCGATGATCTGCTTGGAGATCGACAGCCCCAGTCCGGAATTCTGGCCGAAGCCCTGGTGCGGCCGGTCGGTGTAGAAGCGCTCGAAGATGCGCTCCAGCGCGTCCTCGCCGATGCCGGGGCCGTCGTCGTCGACCACGATCTCGATCTCCGAGCGCACGCGGCGGCAGACGATGCGCACCTTGTCGCCCGGTTGCGAGAACGATTGCGCGTTGGAGAGCAGGTTGGAGATCACTTGGCCCAGCCGCGAGTCGTGGCCGGGCACCGCGAAGGTGTCGGTCGGACCGCGGCCCTCGAAGCGGGCTTCGACCGCGACGTCGTGGCCGAGCTTGGTCTCGTTGGCGACCGAGGTCAGCGTCGTCAGCAGGCGGCGCAGATCGACCGGCGCCATGTCCTGGCGCTGCAGCTCGGCATCGAGCCGGCTCGCATCGGAGATGTCGGAGATCAGCCGGTCGAGCCGCCTGACGTCGTGCTCGATCACGGCGAGCAGGCGGGAGCGGCTGCTTTCGGCGCGCGCCAAGGGCAGCGTCTCCACCGCCGAGCGCAGCGACGTCAGCGGGTTCTTCAGCTCGTGGGCGACGTCGGCGGCGAACATCTCGATCGCCTCGATCCGGCTGTAGAGCGCGTTGGTCATGTCGCGCAGCGCGCCGGAGAGATGGCCGATCTCGTCGCGGCGGCGGCTGAAGTCGGGAATCTCGACGCGGGTCTGGATGCGGCGGCGGACTCTTTCAGCGCCATCGGCAAGCCGCCGCACCGGGCCGGCGATGGTGCTCGCAAGCAGCAGCGACAGCACGATCATCACGGCCGCGGCGACGCCGCCGACCTTGAGGATCGCCAGCCGCTCGGCGGTCACCATCTGGTCGATGTCGTCGCCCTGGGTGGAGAGCATCAAGGCGCCATGCACGGCGCGGAAGCGCTGCACGGGGACGGCGACCGAGACGATCACCTCGCCGCGATCGTTGACGCGCACCATGCTGCTCTTCTGGCCGTTCAAGGACTGCGCGACCTCCTGGTAGCCGGTGCCGTTCTCCGGGCCGAGCTCGCGATAGAGCGGCAGATCGCCGCGGTTCAGCCAGGTGCGGATCGCGATCGTGGTCCGCTCGGCGAATCCCGGCTTCTCGGCGTTCGGCGGCGGCAGCTCGATCCTGAACACGTCGCCCTTGCCATAGAGGCTGCGGCTGTCGAGGATCAATCCGCCCTCGCGATCGAAGATACGGGCGCGCGTCTTGGTCGGCGAGATCAGCCGCCGCAGCACCGGCGCGACGCGTTCGGGATTGATCGGGAAGTCGGAATATTCGTCCGGCACGCCGTAGCTTTCGCCGGGCTTGAGGTCGAGCAGCCGCTCCGGATCGATGGTGATGGTGTTGGTCTCGACGGTAGCGGAGGCCGCGATGGCGCCGGCGATGATCTCGGCCTGTACCAGAAGGCTCTGGGCGCGCGCGTCGATCAGGCCGGCGCGGAATTGCGAGAGGTAAAGGATGCTGGCGACGAGCGCGACCAGGCCCGCGAGATTCAGCGAGACGATGCGGCGGGTCAGGCTCGAGAAGGACAGCGCGAAGAAGAACTGCCCGGCGCGACTCAGCCAGTCCAGCGGCCGCCAGCGCTTTGCCGTCGCCTTGTCGGCAAACTGGTCCTGCTCGAGGAGCGCCTGGGCGTCCTCGACGGTCTGGGCTGGGTCGGGCTGCGTTCGATCAAGCACTGGCAGGACTGCCGGTTCGTTGACGAGGGGTGTTATCATGCACGTTATTGGGTCCGCACCCTACCCCATAGGTTCGGACCGTGTCAGTTAACAAAGCGGAGCTTTCGCCGCGGATCAGGCTTCCTTGAAGCGATACCCCACGCCGTACAAGGTTTCGATCATCTCGAAATCCTCGTCGACCACCTTGAACTTCTTGCGCAGCCGCTTGATGTGGCTGTCGATGGTGCGATCGTCGACATAGACCTGGTCGTCATAGGCGGCGTCCATCAGCGCATTGCGGCTCTTCACCACGCCGGGCCGCGTCGCCAGTGCCTGCAGGATCAAGAATTCGGTGACCGTCAGCGTCACCGGCTCGTTCTTCCAGGTGCAGGTGTGGCGCTCCGGGTCCATCCTGAGCAGGCCGCGATCGAGCGCGCGCGTGTCCGGCTCCTTTGGAGCGGCGGTCGGATCCTTGGGCTGGCCGCGGCGGAGCACGGCCTTCACGCGCTCGACCAAAAGGCGCTGCGAGAATGGTTTGCGGATGAAATCGTCGGCGCCCATTTTGAGGCCGAACAATTCGTCGATCTCTTCATCCTTGGAGGTCAGAAAGATCACAGGCAGATCGGATTTTTGTCTGAGCCGCCGCAGAGTCTCCATGCCGTCCATGCGCGGCATCTTGATGTCGAGGATCGCCAGATCCGGTGGCGAGGTGCGGAAGCCATCGAGCGCCGACGCACCATCCGTGTATGTCATGATGCGGTAGCCTTCGGCTTCCAACGCTATCGAGACAGAGGTGAGAATGTTGCGGTCGTCGTCGACCAGGGCGATTGTGGGCATGAGCCTGCTTTCAGTTTTCCAGTTGGCTGAAACGGCGAGCATTCCGGTGATGCGCCGCATAATTGGGCTTCGGACTCGGTCAGCGAGCAATGCAACGTGGGCTGAAGTGTGACCGAGTTCCGCCAAACGCCTCGCCCCCCGCGGACGCGTCCGACCCGTCTAAAGCCCGTTTACCCGAAAAAAGCCCCGAAGTGCAACCACATGGCCAGACAATTACTAGGTAATTTCGATGCAACCGACCGCTGATTTTGACCCCGCCAGACTGGCTCGTTCCCTGCTCCGGAGGAGCCGGCAAGGCGCCTTGGCGACGCTGATGCCGAAAACCGGTGATCCCTATTGTTCCCTGGTCAATGTCGCGAGCCACCCGGACGGTTCCCCGATACTGCTGCTGTCCCGCCTGGCGGTCCATACCAGGAACCTGCTCGCCGACCCCCGGGTATCGCTGATGCTGGACGAGCGGGCCGAAGGCGACCCGCTGGAGGGGTCCCGGATCATGCTGGCGGGCCGGGCGGAACAGGCGGAAGGCGACGCCGCAGCCCTCCTGCGCCGCCGCTACCTCGCTGCCCATCCATCCGCGGAAGCCTTTGTGGAATTTAAGGATTTCTCCTTCTTCCGGATCGCCCCCTCGGCCACCCATCTCGTTGCGGGCTTCGGCCGGATCGTCGATCTCAGGCCCGAACAGTTCCTGACCGATCTGGCTGGGACGGAGGGGTGGCTGGAGGCTGAAGCTGAGGCCGTCGAGCATATGAACAAGGCTCACCGCGACCCCATGGACCTTTATGCGACCCGGCTGCTCGGGGCAGAGAGCGCCGACTGGCGCTGCACAGGCTGCGACCCCGAGGGCATGGACATGCAGGCGGGCAAGCGGACGCTGCGGCTGGAATTTCCAGAGCGCGTGCGCAATGCTGCGGAGCTGCGCAAGATGCTGGTTCGGCTCGCTGGCGATGCGCGCGCAAAAGGGTAAGCGCGAGCGGCGCGGCGTCGCAGCGCATGATCATGAGAGCGCCGTCGTCAACGCGCTTGGCATCATGCTTCTTATGCGCAACGACGCGGAACGTTTGCGCGCGCTGCGCATTCTTAACGGCCGTCGAATTCGAACGATGGCGTGTCGACGTTGAGTGAGGCCGTGCAATCAATTCCCATCGCCGATTGGATCGTGCGATCCAAGTGCAACGGCATTGCCGGCGACAAGGCCGATGTCTCAATCTCCGCAAACTGCATATCGGGTATTCTACGCGTTGATGGACAACCGCGCGGCGTGTTCGATGGCACTAATTGTGCATCGCAAAGATGTCGGCCATGGATTGATCGCGGCGGATCGTCGCGCGATCCATGGGCAAGAAAGCCGCCTTGCGCTGCAGCAAATGCTTGAACCACATGGGAGCGGATGCCTTGGAATAAACCAAAATTCGGGGACTAGCTTGGCAAGCTCTGATTGCCCCATTATGAGGTCGCTGGACCGGGGCCTTCGGGCTATATTTGTTGTTGGAAAAGGTCACCGCGACTGAGCGCGTTTAGCGACATTCGCGCAATGGGAAACGCGGGTTCGAGGAGGTTCTTCGTGCAAAACACGGGCGTGTACAACGGTGCCTTTGGCGCCGACAAATTCGGCTTAAAAAATCTCAAGCGCGTGCATTGGAATCTTCGCGCGCCGCAGCTCTATCAATATTCGCTTGCGGCAGGCGAGGCCGTGCTCTCGGCCGATGGCGCGCTCTGCGCGGACACCGGTGAATTCACCGGCCGCAGCCCGAAGGACAAGTTCACCGTTCGCGACGCGACCACCGACAAGAACATGTGGTGGGCCGGCAATCAGTCGATCACATCAGAGCAGTTCGAAGCGCTCTATCAGGATTTCCTCAAACACGCCGAAGGCAAGGCGCTGTTCGCGCAGGATCTCTATGGCGGCGCCGATCCGACCTATCGGATCAAGACACGCGTGTTCACCGAACTCGCCTGGCATTCGCTGTTCATCCGCACACTCCTGATCCGCCCCGAGGCGATCGAGCTCGCAAGCTTCGTGCCTGAGCTCACCATCATCGACATGCCGAGCTTCCGCGCCGATCCCAAACGTCACGGCGTGCGCTCGGAGAACGTTGTCGCGATCGATTTCGCCCGCAAGATCGTCCTGATCGGCGGGTCTTATTATGCCGGCGAGATGAAGAAGTCGGTCTTCACCACGCTCAACTATTATCTGCCCGCGCGCGGCGTGATGCCGATGCACTGCTCGGCCAATGTCGGATCAAAGGGCGACAGCGCGATCTTCTTCGGCCTCTCGGGTACCGGCAAGACGACGCTGTCGGCCGATCCCAACCGCACGCTGATCGGCGATGACGAACATGGCTGGGGTCCGGAGGGCGTCTTCAATTTCGAGGGCGGCTGCTACGCCAAGTGCATCAAGCTGTCGAAGGAAGCCGAGCCGCAGATCTATGCCGCGAGCAAGCGCTTCGGCGCGGTGCTCGAGAACTGCGTGCTCGACGAGGATACCCGCGAGGTCGACTTCGACGATGGCTCGAAGACCGAGAACACCCGTTCCGCCTATCCGCTCGACTTCATTCCCAACGCCTCGCGCACCGGCCGCGCGCCGCATCCGAAGAACGTCGTGATGCTGGCGGCCGATGCCTTCGGCGTGCTGCCGCCGATCGCGAAGCTCTCACCGGCGCAGGCGATGTATCACTTCCTGTCCGGCTACACCGCGAAGGTCGCGGGCACCGAGCGCGGCCTCGGCTCCGAGCCGCAGCCGGAATTCTCTACCTGCTTCGGCTCGCCGTTCCTGCCGCTCGATCCTTCCGTCTATGGCAACATGCTGCGTGACCTGATCGCCCAGCACAATGTCGATTGCTGGCTGGTCAACACCGGCTGGACCGGCGGCAAGTATGGCGTAGGCTCGCGCATGCCGATCAAGGTCACGCGCGCGCTGCTCACCGCGGCGCTCGATGGCAGCTTGCGCAATGTCGAATTCCGCACCGACGAATATTTCGGTTTCGCAGTGCCGACCGCGCTGCCGGGCGTGCCGAGCGAGATCCTCAATCCGGTGAACACCTGGAAGGACAAGGTCGAGTTCGACAAGACTGCCCGCGCATTGGTCGGCATGTTCCAGAAGAACTTCGCCAAGTTCGAGAGCAAGGTCGACGCCGAAGTCCGCGCCGCCGCGCCGGACGTGAAGCTCGCGGCCGAATAGTCTCAGATTTCCTCGAACAAAAAGGGCGACCCGCGGTCGCCCTTTTTCTGTTCCGGAACGTGTCTGCATCGCAGCCAGCAACATCCGGAAACACTTCGCAAGCGCCCGTTAACCGCCTTCGGTTCGTAACTCGTGCATCTCGATCAACGGAGCACGGCGGGCGCGATGGGCGACATCATGAGTATTCTTCAGAATTCCTACGCCTCGGCGTCGCTCTCGACGCCTTCCAATACGCCCTATGTCAATGTCGATCCCGCGAGCTACCAGGGCACCTGGGACGGCACCTATTCGAACGGCCAGAAATTCCAGTTCAGCATTTCGCAGGTGAACGGATTCCGCGCCCAGGTGAAATACCAGAGCGGCGCGACCGTTCAGTATCAGCAGGTGCTGATCAAGGACAATTCGTTCCGCATCGGCGACACCAAGTTCACGCTCGCCTCGCAAGGCAATGCGCAGGTGAAGAACGTCATCACCGATCCTGTGTCGGGCAATACGACGCTCGTCACCGGCAACGCGACGCAGGATACGTGAAAGGGCGAATAGCGAATGGCGAGTAGCGAATTAGGTCAGCAATCGCCTCTATTCGCCATTCCCTATTCGCTATTCGCCCATATCAATCCGGCAGCACCGCGTTGGTCGGTGTCGGGCGGTCGGTGATCTGCAGCCCGAACAGGCTGCCGATCAACTCCACGACAACACGTGCGGTACGGCCGCGCTCGTCGAGGAAGGGATTGAGCTCGACGATGTCGACCGAGCGCACCAGTCCGGAATCGTGCAACAGCTCCATGATCAGGTGCGCCTCGCGGTAGGTTGCGCCACCCGGCACCGTGGTGCCGACGCCGGGCGCGACCGAAGGATCGAGGAAATCGACGTCGAACGAGACATGCAGCACGCCGTTCCTCGCCTTGACGCGATCGATCACGCGGCGGATCAGCACGGCGACGCCGAATTCGTCGATGGCGCGCATGTCGGCGATGGCGACGCGACGTTCGCGCAACAGCTTGCGCTCCAGCGGGTCGACCGAACGGGTGCCGATCAGGTCGAGCTGATCAGGTGTAATCGAGGCGCGCGGCAGGCCGCCGAGCAGGTTGTCGAGCCCTGGCTCGCCGCAGAGAAAAGCGGCCGACATGCCGTGCATGTTGCCGGTGATTGTCGTGTCGGGCGTGTTGTAGTCGGCATGCGCGTCGACCCACAGAGCGAACAGCGGCCGGCCCTTCTCCTGCCAGAAGCGCGCAACCCCATTGATCGACCCCATCGAGAGCGAATGATCGCCGCCCATGAAGATCGGCACCGCGCCCGATTGCGCCAGCCAGTAGGCGCGCTCGGAGAGCAGGCGGATCCAGGTCTTCACCTCCTCATAGAACTTCGTATTTGCAGGCACCGGCCCGTCCGAGACCACCGCGGGAATGGAGAGATCACCGTGGTCGTCGACGCGAAGCTCCAATTGCTCCAGCACGCGCGCGATCCCGGCGGTGCGCAGCGCCGCCGGCCCCATCAGCGTGCCGGCCTGTGCGGCGCCGATCTCGATGGGAACTCCGAGGAGCGCGATGTGCGAGGGTTTTGGAACGTCGGATTCGGGCATGCGGCGGTGCTCTCAATTCGTAGGGTGGGCAAAGCGCAGCGTGCCCACCATCGACATTCCGCAAGAAATGGTGGGCACGCTTCGCTTTGCCCACCCTACGCCTTCCTGGTTACGCCTTGAAATAGGCGATCTGCGTGGTGGTGGCGAGCAGGCGGCCGGAGGGCGACCACAACTCGCCGTTCTGGTCGCCATAGCTCTTGTGGAAGATCTTGGCATCGGCAGCCGCCAGCACGCGGGTGATGTCCTCGGCGGCGAGGTCGGCGGCGTCGACGTGGAAATAGGTCGTCAGCGACACCGTACCGAACGGCACCAGTTCGCGCTTGGCGTGGAAGACGCGGCCGAAGAAAGCGTCCGACATCGCGATCAGCGAGAGCGCATCGATCTTGCGCGGCGCGCGGTCACCGATCCAGAGCTTGGAATAGGTCTCGGGCGCGGTGCTCGATGGCGTGCCGAATTTTGGCTCGCCCTCGACGAAGCGGAAGTCATACTGCTTGACCCACGATGCCGCGGTCTTGGGATAGGGCAGGGTCTGTTCGAACGGCGTTGCGTCCGGAAACTTCACCTGCTGGTGCGACCAGGACGGGCGGCGCTCGGCGAACACAGCGGTCGCAAGCGTTGCGACCTCGCCGCCGCTCTGCGTCATCTCGACGGACCAGTGCTGGCTCGAGCGATTGGCCTTCACCAGGCGGACATCGAGATCGAAGGCGCCTTGCGCGACCGGCGCGCAATAATTGACGGTGAGTGCAAGCGGATCGCCGGCGCGTTGCGGATGGTCGATCAGCGCCCGCAGGATGGTTGCCGCGGTGGCCCCGCCGAACGGGCCGACAAACGCCCAATAGTCGTCGCTGGTCTTCCCCTGCCAGCGGCTATCGCCGGCAGTGACCGCGGTGGCATCGTCGAACAAATGCGGGGTCTTGGTGAGCATGAAATCGTTCCGGTGTTGCAAAATACTCCGTCATTGCGAGCGAAGCGAAGCAATCCATTTCGCCGCTTGTGGAGGCATGGATTGCTTCGTCGCTTGCGCTTCTCGCAATGACGAGGATGCAGTATCGCGACTACTCGGCGGAATTCAATGACGTCGGAGGTAATCGATTTCCGTCGCGTGGGATTAGCGCTTGGCTCCCCACTGCGCCTGTTCCTTCAGCAGGCGCGGCGTGGGCGGCTTCACCGGCACGTTCCAGATCTCCTCGGCGTATTCGCGGATGGTACGGTCGGAGGAGAACCACGGCATCCGCGCCACGTTGAGGATCGAGGCCCGGGTCCATGCCGGCACCACCTGCCAGCGTGCGTCGATGCCGCGTTGGGTGTCGTAGTAGGAATCGAAGTCGGCACTGACCATGTAATGGTCGAGATAGCGCAGCGCGTGGCCGATCGAGGCGAAGCGGGCGGGATCGCCGGGCGAGAACGCGCCGCTCTCGATTGCGGTGATCGCGCGCGCCAGCCGCGGCGAACGGCCGATCAGGTCGCTGGCATCGAGCCCTTGCTTGCGGCGGACCATGACGTCGCCGGCTTCCATGCCGAAGATCGCGATGTTCTCGGCGCCGACGTGGTCGCGGATCTCGATATTGGCACCGTCGAGCGTGCCGATGGTCAGCGCGCCGTTCAGCGCGAGCTTCATGTTGCCGGTGCCGGAGGCTTCCATGCCGGCGGTCGAGATCTGCTCCGACAGGTCGGCGGCAGGGATGATCACCTCGGCCAGGCTGACATTGTAGTCGGCAAGGAAGGCGATCTTGAGCCGACCATCGATCGCGGGATCGTTGTTGACGACTTCGGCGACGTCGTTGATCAGCTTGATGATCAGCTTGGCGTAGCGGTAGCTCGCCGCCGCCTTGCCGGCGAAGATCTTCACGCGCGGCACCCAGTCGCGCTGCGGCTCATCCTTGATCGCCTGGTACAGCGCGACCGCTTCCAGGATGTTCAAGAGTTGCCGCTTGTATTCATGGATGCGCTTGATTTGCACATCGAACAGCGCCGACGGGTCGACCTTGATGTGATTGCGCTCGGCCATCAGCCGCGCCAGCAGCACCTTGTTGTGCCGCTTGACGTCGCGGAACTGCTGCTGGAACGCGTTGTCGCTGGCATGGGACTCGAGCCGCTCGAACAGCGAGAAATCGTCGAGCACGGCTTCGCCGCAGACGTCGCGGATCAGGCCCGTCAGTCTCGGATTGGCCAGCATCAGCCAGCGGCGGAAAGTGATGCCGTTGGTTTTGTTGGTGATGCGCGTGGGATAGAGATGGTGGAGATCGTGGAATACTGTCTCCTTCATCAGATCGGAATGCATCGCCGAGACACCGTTGATGCGGTGCGAGCCGACAAAGGCGAGCTGCCCCATCCGCACCCGGCGGCCCGACTTCTCGTCGATCAGCGATACTGCGGCGCGGAATTCGATGTCGCCTGGGCAGCGCTCTTCGGCGAGCGCCAGGTGCTGCACGTTGATGCGGTAGATGATCTCGAGATGCCGCGGCAATAGCCGCTCGAACAGCTCGACCGGCCAGGTCTCCAGCGCCTCCGGCAGCAGCGTGTGGTTGGTGTAGGACAGCGTCGCGACCGTGATCTTCCACGCCTCGTCCCAGCGGAAATGGTGCAAGTCGACCAGGATCCGCATCAGCTCGGTTACGGCGAGGCTCGGATGGGTGTCGTTGAGCTGCACGGCCGCTTTCATCGCAAGGCTGCGGAGCTGGCCGTCGGCCGAAAGGTGCCGCTTCACCAAATCCTGCAGGGAGGCCGAGACGAAGAAATATTCCTGGCGCAGGCGCAGTTCGCGCCCCGCGGCGCTTTCGTCGTTCGGATAAAGGAATTTGCAAATCGCCTCGGCGCGCGCCTGCTCGGCGCTGGCTGAGACATAATCGCCGGTGTTGAAGACGTCGAGCTTCAACGGATCCGGCGCATGCGCCGACCAAAGTCGCAGCGCGTTGACGCGCTGGCCACGCCAGCCAACGATCGGCGTGTCGTAGGCCATCGCCTCCACGGTTTCCGCCGGGTGCCAAATGGCGATGTCACGACCGTGGTCATCGACATGCTCGACGGTGCCGCCGAAATGGATGTTGTAGACGACTTCCGGCCGTTGGAATTCCCAGGGGTTGCCGAAGCCCAGCCACTCGTCCGGATATTCCTGCTGCCAGCCGTGATTGATGATCTGGCGGAACAGGCCGAAATCGTAGCGGATGCCGTAGCCGATGGCGGGGATCGTCAGCGTCGCCATGCTTTCCATGAAGCAGGCGGCGAGCCGCCCGAGGCCGCCATTGCCGAGCGCCGCGTCAGGCTCGCATTTGCGCAGTTCATCAAGGCCCACGCCGAGATCGCCGAGCGCTCCCTCGAATACGGGCAAGAGGCCCATATTGTTGAGCGCGTCGGTGAACAGGCGGCCGATCAGGAATTCCAGCGAAAGATAATAGACCCGCTTGGCGCCGGCGTCGTAGCTCTCTTTTTCCGCCGTGAGCCAGCGATGGGTGATGCGGTCGCGCAGCGCGAGCGCCGCCGCCTTGTACCAATCGCGCTTGGTCGCCACGCTGGCGTCCTTGCCGATCTCCAGCCTCAGCTTGGCGAGGATCGCGCCCTTGATCTCTGCCAGCGCCAATTCATCGATCGGCTGATCGAGCGCCGGATAGCTTCCTGAGAAAGACTGTTCTTGCAACGCGGCAATCCTGAACTTGGGGGACTCGATCATGATCCGATGAGACGAAATCGGATCATGATCTAATCGCCTTGTTTGAGCATGATCTTTTCGGAAAACCGGTCTCCACTTTTCCGGATCATGCTCCAGACAACAAATGATACGCGTCTTGCACTTCAATCGGAACCGCCCAGCCGGTTGTTGTGCACCGCGCTGGTATGATTTTATGCAAGGACCGGGCCGATTTTGCGACCTCAAGGCGACGCGCTTCGGTGGTATGGTTACATATTAGGCGGCACAATCATCATCACCGAGAGGGCACCAATGAGACTGCTGATCGAAATCGCAGCCGCTGTGTTGTTCATCGTCTGCATCACCGTCACCAGCGCCGCTTTCGCCGCCGGCAAGCCCGGGCGCAGCGCCGACGGCTTGACCTGCGGCTTCAGCATGCCACAAAGCGCAACTCCTGCCGCCCGCTGTGCCGCCATCAAGCGGCAATGCGGCGGCAGGTTTTACGCGAACTATTGTGGCGACAAGATGCTGTCGGCGATGTGAGACGGGGGCGATCTGCTTCGTCGT
>NZ_PSRR01000247.1 GCF_004296405.1 Bradyrhizobium sp. Leo170 | reverse complement strand
TGACCAAGGAATTCGCGGGTTTCTTCGCCGTTCGCGACGTCGCGTTGAAAGTGCGTCGCGGCAGCATCCATGCGTTGATCGGGCCCAACGGGGCCGGCAAGACGACATGCTTCAACCTCCTGACAAAATTCCTAAAGCCGTCCGCCGGCCGGATTGCATATAAAGGGCAGGACATCACCGCGATGCCGCCGGCCGATGTCGCGCGTCTCGGATTGGTGCGCTCGTTTCAGATCTCGGCGGTTTTTCCGCATCTGACGGCACTGGAGAATGTCCGCGTCGCTTTGCAGCGCCAACACGGCAATTCCTTCGATTTCTGGCGCTCGAAAAGCGTGCTCGACCGCTATAATGCCCGCGCGCTGGAACTGCTTGACGATGTCGGCTTGAGCGAGTTCGCCAACATTCCCGCCGTCGAGATGCCTTATGGCCGCAAGCGCGCCCTTGAGATTGCAACGACGATCGCGCTCGACCCGGAGATGATGTTGCTGGACGAGCCGATGGCCGGCATGGGCCATGAGGACATCGACAAGATCGCCGCCTTGATCAAGCGCATTTCCGCGAAATACACCATCCTGATGGTCGAACATAACCTCTCGGTGGTGGCGAATCTTTCCGACATCATCACCGTGTTGACGCGAGGGCAGGTGCTCGCGGAGGGCCATTATGCCGACCTCTCCAAGGACGAGCGCGTGAAGGAAGCCTATCTGGGAGCCGGTCATGCCTGAGCTGAAAATGGCTGAAGCTCCGGCCGCAAAACCTGCGGACGCGAAGGTGTTGGCCGTGCAGGACCTCCAGGCCTGGTATGGCGAATCCCACATCCTTCACGGCATCAATTTTCATGTGAATGCCGGCGAGGTGGTGACGCTGCTCGGGCGCAACGGCGCCGGCAAGACGACCACGCTGAAATCGGTGATGGGAATCATCGGCAAGCGCTCCGGTTCGATCCGCTTCGAGAACCAGGAGATCATCCGCGCGTCCTCCGACAGGATCGCACGGAAGGGCATCGCTTTCTGCCCGGAGGAGCGCGGCATTTTCGCAAGCCTGGATGTGCGCGAAAACCTGCTGCTGCCGCCGACCGTGCGCCCCGGGGGCCTGTCGCTCGACCAGATCTTCGATCTGTTTCCGAACCTGAAGGAGCGTCTCTCCAGCCAGGGCACCAAGCTGTCCGGCGGCGAGCAGCAGATGCTGGCGATTGCGCGCATCCTGCGCACCGGCGCACGTTTCCTGATGCTGGATGAACCGACCGAGGGGCTTGCGCCGGTCATCATCCAGCAGATCGGCCATACCATTGCGCGGCTCAAATCGGAGGGCTTTACCATTCTGCTGGTCGAGCAGAATTTCCGTTTCGCATCGACGGTCGCTGACCGCTATTACATTGTCGAGCACGGCAAGGTGATCGACGGTTTTGCCAATTCGGAGCTCTCCGCCAACATGGACAAGCTCCACACCTATCTCGGCGTCTGAATTGCCGACATCAAGAAAAGCAAGAGGGACCACAATCATATGAAGAACAGGATTTCGGCGTTGCTGCTTGGCACCGCCCTGACGTTCGCCTCGGTTGGCCTCGCGCTTGCCCAGGACAAGACCGCGAAGATCGGTGCGCTCTCCGACCAGTCCGGGCTTTATTCAGATCTCGGCGGGCCCGGCTCGACGCTCGCGGCGCAGATGGCGGTTGAGGACTCCGGGCTTCTCGCCAAGGGGTGGAAGATCGACGTCATTTCCGGCGATCACCAGAACAAGCCCGACATCGGCTCGACCATCGCGCGGCAGTGGTTCGACGTCGACAAGGTCGACATCATCGTCGACGTACCGAATTCCGGCGTGGCGCTCGCCGTCAACAACGTCGTCAAGGAGAAGAACGGCGTCTACATCAACTCCGGCGCGGCGACTTCGGACCTGACCAACGCCCAGTGCACGCCGAACACGGTGCACTGGACCTACGACACCTACATGCTGGCGCATTCCACCGGACAGGCGCTGGTGAAGTCCGGCGGCGACACCTGGTTCTTCCTCACCGCCGACTACGCCTTCGGCGCCGCGCTGGAGCGCGACACGACCGCCGTCATCACCGCCAATGGCGGCAAGGTGCTCGGCAGCGTCAAGCATCCGCTCAACACCTCGGACTTCTCGTCCTTCCTGCTGCAGGCGCAATCGTCGAAGGCCAAGATCATCGGCCTTGCGAATGCGGGCGGCGACACCACCAACTCGATCAAGCAGGCCGCTGAGTTCGGCATCGTTTCCGGCGGCCAGAAGCTGGCGGCGCTGCTGTTGTTCCTCACCGACGTCAAGGCGATGGGGCTCGATGTCGCGCAGGGCCTGAACTTCACCGAGACCTTCTACTGGGACATGAATGACCAGACCCGGGCTTTCTCCAAGCGGTTCTCGGAGCGGTCGAAGGGACACGCCATGCCGTCCATGGTCCAGGCCGGCGTCTATGCGGGGCTGCGTCACTATTTCAAGGCGCTCGAAGCGCTCGGCGGCAATCCGCATGACGGCGCCAAGGTCGTGGAGAAGATGAAGTCGATCCCGACCGAGGATGATCTGTTCGGCAAGGGCGAGATCCAGCCGAACGGCCGTGCCATCCATCCGGCCTACCTGTTCGAGGTGAAGAAGCCCTCCGAATCCAAGGGACCGTGGGATTTCTACAAGCTGGTCGCCACCGTTCCGGCCGACCAGGCGTTCACGCCGCTTTCCGAAAGCAAGTGCGCGCTGCTCAAGAAGTAACTATCATCGCCCGCCGGCGGTGAAGCCGGCGGGCTCCATTTGGGGGGAGGGGGGCGAAGGCCAACGCGATGCAGGCTCTCTACGCACAGCTACTGGTGGGACTGATCAACGGCTCGTTTTACGCGCTGCTCAGCCTCGGGCTTGCCGTGATTTTTGGCATGCTCAACATCATCAATTTCGCCCATGGCGCGGTCTACATGATGGGCGCCTTCTGCGCCTACTTCCTGCTCAACATCGCCGGCCTCGGCTATTGGTGGGCGCTGATCATCGCGCCCATCGTGGTCGGCATCTTCGGCATGATCCTGGAGCGGACCATGCTGCAATGGCTGTCCGGCCTCGACCATGTCTATGGCCTGCTGCTGACCTTCGGCATCGCGCTGATCATCCAGGGCATCTTCCAGAACTATTTCGGCTCTTCCGGCCTGCCGTACCAGATTCCCGACGCGCTCCGCGGCGGCATGAATCTCGGCTTCATGTTCCTGCCCGTCTATCGCGGCTGGGTGGTCGTGTTCTCGCTGGTGGTATGCCTGGCCACCTGGTTCCTGATCGAGAAGACGCAGCTTGGCGCCTATCTGCGCGCCGCGACCGAAAATCCGACGCTGGTACGTGCCTTCGGCATCAACGTGCCCAGGATGATCACGCTCACCTACGGCCTCGGCGTCGGGCTTGCGGCACTCGCAGGCGTGCTGTCGGCGCCGATCAACCAGGTCCGCCCGCTGATGGGCGCCGACCTCATCATCGTCGTGTTCGCGGTGGTGGTGATCGGCGGCATGGGATCGATCATGGGATCGATTATCACCGGTTTCGCGCTCGGCGTGATCGAGGGATTGACCAAGTATTTCTACCCCGAGGCTTCCAACACCGTCGTGTTCGTCTTGATGGTGCTGGTCCTGCTTGTGAAGCCGACGGGACTGACCGGACGGGCGGCCTGATATGTCAACACTCACCGACGATACCCTGCCGGTCCCGCCGCGCGCGATGCGCGACGAGATGGTCGCTTTCGGCATAATGGCCGTGCTGCTGGCCATCGTGCCGCTCACCGGCATCTATCCGTTCTTCGTGATGCAGGCGCTGTGCTTTGCGCTGCTCGCCTGCGCCTTCAACCTGCTGGTCGGCTATGGCGGCCTGCTGTCGTTCGGCCACGCGATGTTCCTGGGCACCGCCGGCTACGTCTCGGCGCATGCGCTGAAGGTGTGGGCGCTGCCGCCGGAGCTCGGCATCATCATCGGCACGGCCGCGGCCTGCGGGCTTGCCGTCATCACCGGCTACATCTCGATCCGCCGGCAGGGCATCTACTTCTCGATGATCACGCTGGCGCTGTCCCAGCTCCTCTACTTCATCTACCTGCAGGCGCCGTTCACCCATGGCGAAGACGGCATCCAGGGCATTCCGCAGGGCTTTCTGTTCGGCGTCTTCAACCTCGCCAAGCCGACGGTGCTTTATTACGTCGTGCTCGGCGGCTTCCTCGGCGGCTTCCTGTTGATCTACCGCACCATCAACTCGCCCTTCGGCGAGGTGCTGAAGTCGATCCGCGAGAATGAGCCGCGCGCGATCTCGCTCGGCTACAAGACCGACCAGTACAAGCTGCTTGCCTTCATCCTGTCAGGCACGCTGGCGGGCTTTGCCGGCTCGCTCAAGGTGTTCGTGGCCCAGAACGCCTCGCTGACCGACGTGCATTGGTCGATGTCCGGCGAGATCGTGCTGATGACGCTGGTCGGCGGCCTCGGCACCGTTTTCGGTCCCGTGGTCGGCGCCTTCATCATCATCGCCATGCAGCAATATCTGGCTGGTTACGGCCAGTGGGTGACCGTGATCCAGGGCGTCATCTTCGTCGCCTGCGTGCTGACCTTCCGCCGCGGCATCATCGGCGAGGTCGCGCGTTTGCTCAGGCGGTCGCTGTAGGGCTTGCTACGCATCGTAGCCCGGGTGGAGCGGAACGCGTAACCCGGGACATCTGCGTCCGCGTTTACCAACGGCCCTGGGTTACGCTGGCGTTCCACCCAGGCTACGGCACCGATCGCGTGGCGAGATGGAGTCCAACGCAATCCTGCTGCGTTGGGCCCTCGAAGGCATCGGGGACCCTTTCACAAAGCGGTGGATGACCGGGTTCCGGCGGCGGAGCGCTGGCCGTTCCTGCACAAAATGTTCTATGACAGTTTTGTGACAGGTTACGGAGTGGCCGTCCGGCACGATGGATATGACCTATGCTACGCTGGTTTCGAGCCTTTTTGCCCAAGGAGGAGCGGTTTTTCGACCTGTTCGCCCGGCATGCCAAGACCTCCGTCCAGTGCGCGATGGCGCTGCAGGATGTGCTGAAGGGTGGGGACGAGACGCCCGTCCACTGCCAGCGCGTCAACCAGTTCGAGAATGACGCCGACAACATTACCCGCGAGGTTCTGACCGCCGTCCGCCGCACCTTCATCACCCCGTTCGACCGCGGCGACATCAAGAACCTGATCACTTCCATGGACGATGCCGTCGACCAGATGCAGCAGACCGCCAAGGCGGTGGTGCTGTTCGAGGTGCGCGCGTTCGAGCCGCCGATGCGCGAGATGGGGACACTGATCGTGGAATGCGCCAATCTGGTCGGGCGCGCTCTGCCGCTCCTGCAGTCGATCGGCAGCAACGTCTCGATGCTGACCCAGATCACGGAGGAATTGACCAAGCTCGAGGGCCGGGTCGATGATCTCCACGACATCGGGCTGAAGGAGCTTTACCTCAAGCACCGCGACGCAAACACGATGGATTTCATCGTCGGCGCCGAGATCTACGATCACCTCGAAAAAGTCGCCGACCGCTTCGACGACGTCGCCAACGAGATCAACTCGATCGTGATTGAGCAAGTGTAGGGCAGTTTACGTGGACGCCACGCTTGGTCTTCCGGTCCTGGTGATCCTGATCGCGGTCGCCCTGCTGTTCGATTTCCTGAACGGCCTGCATGACGCCGCGAATTCGATCGCGACCATCGTCTCGACCCGCGTGCTGCGGCCGCATTTCGCGGTGTTCTGGGCGGCGTTCTTCAACTTCGTCGCGTTCACCGTATTCGGACTGCACGTCGCCAACACCATCGGCACCGGGATCATCGAGCCGGAGGTCGTCGATGCCACCGTGATCTTCGCCGCGCTGGTCGGCGCCATCGTTTGGAACGTGATCACCTGGGCACTCGGCATTCCGTCGTCGAGCTCGCATGCGCTGATCGGCGGCCTGGTCGGCGGCGGCATGGCGAAGGCGGGGGTCTCGGCGGCGGTGTGGAGCGGGCTCTCCAAGACGCTGCTCGCGATCGTGCTGTCGCCTTTGATCGGCTTCCTGCTGGCACTGGTGCTGGTCGCGATCGTGTCATGGCTGTCGGTGCGCTCGACACCGTTCGCGGTCGACCGCGCCTTCCGCATCCTGCAATTCGTCTCCGCCTCGCTCTATTCGCTCGGCCATGGCGGCAATGACGCGCAGAAGACCATGGGCATCATCGGCGTGCTGCTCTATTCGCAGGGACATCTCGGCGAGGAGTTCGGCATCCCGTTCTGGGTGGTGCTGGCCTGCCAGGCTGCGATGGCGCTGGGCACCCTGATGGGCGGCTGGCGCATCGTCCGCACCATGGGGCTGCGCATCACCAAGCTGACGCCGATGCAGGGCTTTTGCGCGGAGACCGGCGGGGCGGCGACCCTGTTCATGGCGACGTTCCTCGGGGTTCCCGTTTCCACCACCCACACCATCACCGGCGCCATCGTCGGCGTCGGTGCGGCCCGCCGGATGTCGGCGGTGCGCTGGAATGTCGCAAGCTCGATCGTCTATGCCTGGGTCATCACCATCCCGGCCGCCGCGGCGGTTGCGGCCGTCACCTATTGGGTGGTGATCGCGCTGCGCTGATCATAGCGTTTTCGAGCGAAGCATGCCCTCGGACTTGATCCGAGGGTGGACGCCGGTTCGCGTTAAGAAAACGCGTCCAAAACCTAGGTCACAAGCTTGAGGCCGACAATGCCGGCCACGATCAGCCCGATGCTCGAAAGCCGAAGCGCGGTGGCTGGCTCGCCGAACAGGATGATGCCGAGCATCGCCGTCCCGACCGCGCCGATGCCGGTCCACACCGCGTAGGCGGTTCCGATCGGCAGCGTCTTCAGCGCGAGCCCGAGCAGGACGATGCTGCCGACCATGCTCAGAAGCGTCAGGACCGATGGAACGAGCCGTGTGAAACCTTCAGTATATTTGAGCCCGATTGCCCAACCGATCTCCAGGAGACCTGCGACGAGCAGGATGGTCCAGGTCATGACGACCCTCCGAATAAGGCAGGGTCGTCCCCGCGGCTGATTTGGTGAACAGAAAGGTCGTCCTTCCCCGCTTCGATATGGGGCTGGCCTTCGCGCCCCGCAATCACCAAATAGGCTTGATCGCCCCGAGTTTCCCTGCCAAACGCTCACCGCCATGTCCGACCTTGCCCTGACAGCCGAATCGCCGTCTCGTTCCCCGCTTGCCGATGAAGTGGCGCGGCGGCGCACGTTTGCGATCATCTCCCACCCGGACGCCGGCAAGACCACGCTGACCGAAAAGCTCCTGCTCTTCGGCGGCGCCATCAATCTCGCCGGCCAGGTCAAGGCCAAGGGCGAACGGCGGAACACGCGTTCCGACTGGATGAAGATCGAGCGCGAGCGGGGCATCTCGGTGGTCACCTCGGTGATGACCTTCGAGTTCCAGGACCACGTGTTCAACCTCCTGGACACGCCGGGCCACGAGGACTTTTCGGAAGACACCTATCGCACGCTGACCGCCGTCGACTCCGCCGTCATGGTGATCGACGCGGCCAAGGGCATCGAGGCGCGCACGCGAAAACTGTTCGAGGTTTGCCGCCTGCGCGACATCCCGATCATCACCTTCATCAACAAGATGGACCGCGAGAGCCGCGACACCTTCGACCTCCTGGACGAGATCGAGAAGACGCTGGCGCTCGACACCACGCCGATGACCTGGCCGGTCGGCCGCGGCCGCGATTTCATGGGCACCTATGACATCAGGAACGGTGGCGTGCGCCTGCTCGAAGGCGGCGGCGCCAAGACCGGGCAGGCCGAGCAGATCGACATCGCCGATCTCGCCAGCCGTAATCCCAATCTCGACGTCGCCGAGATCAAGGACGAACTCGCGCTGGTATCGGAAGCCTGCAAGCCGTTCGAGCTCGATGCGTTCCGCGAGGGTCATCTCACGCCGGTCTATTTCGGCAGCGCGCTGCGCAATTTCGGCGTCGGCGATCTCCTGGAAGGGCTCGGGCAATTCGCGCCGGCGCCGCGTGCCCAGGATTCCGATCTGCGCAAGGTCGAGGCATCAGAGCCGCGCATGAGCGCCTTCGTCTTCAAGATCCAGGCCAACATGGATCCGAACCACCGCGACCGTATTGCGTTCGCGCGGCTCTGCTCGGGCAAGCTCAGCCGCGGCATGAAGGCGAAGCTGGTGCGCACCGGCAAGAATATGAGCCTGTCGAGCCCGCAATTCTTCTTCGCCCAGGACCGTTCGGTGGCGGACGAGGCCTTCGCCGGCGACGTCGTCGGCATTCCCAACCACGGCACGCTCCGGATCGGCGATACCCTCACCGAAGGCGAGGATTTGACCTTCGTCGGCGTGCCGAGCTTCGCGCCGGAAATCGTCCGGCGCGTGCGGCTGACCGACGCGATGAAGGCAAAGAAGCTGAAGGAAGCCTTGCAACAGATGTCGGAGGAGGGCGTCGTGCAGGTGTTCCGCCCGCGCGACGGCGCTCCGGCTCTCGTCGGCGTGGTCGGCCCGCTGCAGCTCGATGTGCTGAAGGCGCGGCTGGATGCCGAATACTCGCTGCCGGTGGAATTCGAGGTGTCGGAATTCCAGCTCGCGCGCTGGATCTCCTCCGACGACCGCAAGAAGCTGGACACTTTCGTCGCCGCCAACAACTCCGCCATCGCCGACGATGTCGACGGCGATCCCGTGTTCATGGCCAGGAACGAATTCTACCTCGGCTACACCCAGGAACGCGCCGAGGGCATCACCTTCTCCAACGTCAAGGACGTCAAGCGGAAGGGGTAGGTCGCTAGCTGCAGCCGTCGTCCCCCGCGAAGGCGGGGGACCCAGGCGGCGGCCTCTCGGTGAAGCACAATCGTCCATGGAATACTGGATCGCCCGATCAAGTCGGGCGATGACAGCGGTGCGGGCGGAACTCGCCGCGCACGCAAGGAAGTGAACGCGCGCCAGCTTGATGACATCCCTTGCGGCCTTCATTTTCATAGGGGCGGCATCCAAAGGGCCTGTCTCATGCTGCGACGCGTCGTGATCTGCCTCGCACTCATCGTCCTCGGAATTTCCGCCGGCCGCGCCGAGGAGCGTCGGCACCAGATCAACCCGGTGCCTTTCGCGCATACGCCCTGCAGCGTGCTGGAGGAAGGACCCTGCACGCCATCCTATTGCGGCGTGTTCAGCGCTTGGCCGTGCATCCCCGAGATGAACTACCCCTATGGCGAGAACCTGCAGCTCACGATCCTGACGGTGCCGCCGCAGGACCAGGCCGAGAAATACAAGAAGCCCGATCACGATCTCGACACCATCGGCGATCTCTTCGCGGCGCTGCGCTCCTGCTGGACGCCGCCGCCGGCCGACGACGCGCGCGGGGGCATGCAGATGTCGGTCCGCTTCAGCTTCAAGCGATCTGGCGAGATGATCGGAGCGCCCCGCATGACTTTCGCCACATCAGGCGTTCCCACAGATACCCGCACCACCTACTTGAACGCGATCGACGCATCGCTGAAGGGCTGCCTGCCACTCAAATTCAGCAATGGCCTCGGCGGCGCGCTCGCCGGCCGCCCGATCGCGATCCGCTATGTTGATAATCGTGAATTGGGCAAGCAGGCGGAGAAGCCGTAACTTCCTCACCGCTGTCATTGCCGGGCTTGACCCGGCAATCCATCCGTCGAAAGAATCATCATTGTCCGCTGCGCGGAAGATGGATACGCGGGTCAAGCCCGCGTATGCCGCGCGGAGGGTCGATGCCAAGGGCTCGCCTATTTTTTGGCGCATTGCACTCCACGCCGCTAAAGTGATACCCGAAGGCCCAATACGCACCACGCCGAGGGAGGGACATCGTGGGACTGCTGGTGATGATCCTGGGACTGGTCCTGTTCTTCGCCGTCCACACGCTCACGACCCAGCGCAGCCTGCGCGCGCGCTGCATCGATGCGATGGGCGAGGGCGGCTACAAGATCGCCTATTCGGTGGTCTCCGCGGTCGGGCTCGCGCTGATCATCTGGGGATTTGCCCGTTACCGCGCGACGGGCTGGATCGACGTCTGGTATCCGCCGACATTCCTGAAGCACATCACCATCGCGCTGATGCTGCCGGCCGTGATCCTGGTGGTGGCGTCCTACATCCGCGGCCGCATCTACACGACGCTGAAACATCCGATGCTCGCCGGCATCAAATTATGGGCGGCGGCGCATCTGCTCGCCAATGGCGATCTCGGCTCGATCATCCTGTTCGGCTCGTTCCTGGCCTGGGCGGTGTTCGACCGCATCTCACTGAAACATCGCGCTGATGCCGGCGGCCCGCCGATTCCGGTCGGCGGTGCCGGCAATGATATGATCGCGGTCGCGGTCGGCGTCGTCGCCTATGTCGCACTGGCCTTCGCGTTCCATCCGGTCGTGATTGGCGTCCCCGTCGTTGGAGCTTAACTATGTCCGTACAATCAGCCATCAAGCGCAAGACCGCACCCGATATCCGCGCCCGCAAGAACGGTGAGCCGATCGTGATGCTGACGTCGTATCACGCGCATACTGCGGCGCTGGTCGACCGCTACTGCGACGTCATCCTGGTCGGCGATTCCCTCGGGAACGTCATGCATGGGCTCGAGACCACCGTGCCCGTCACGCTGGAGATGATGATCCTGCAGGGACGCGCGGTGATGCGCGGCTCCGAGCGCGCGCTTGTCGTGGTGGACATGCCGTTCGGCTCCTATGAGGCGTCAAAGGAGCAGGCGTTTCATGCCGCGGTGCGGATTTTGAAGGAGACCGAGTGCGGCGCGGTGAAGCTCGAAGGCGGCGCCCGCATGGCCGAGACGGTAGCGTTCCTGACCGAGCGCGGCATTCCCGTGATGGGCCATATTGGCCTGACGCCGCAATCGATCAACACGCTAGGCTCGTTCCGTGCGCAGGGGCGCGACGAGAAAGGCTGGGCGCCGATCGAGAACGACGCCAAGGCGATCGCGGAAGCCGGCGCCTTCTCGGTCGTGATCGAGGCGGTGGCCGAGCCGCTCGCGCGCAAGATCACGCAGGAGATCGCCATTCCCACCATCGGCATCGGTGCGAGCGCCGCCTGCGATGGCCAGGTGCTCGTGCTCGAGGACATGCTCGGGCTTTCGCCGCGCACCCCGAAATTCGTCCGCCGCTACGGCAATCTCGGACCCTCGATCGAAGCGGCCATCGAGGGCTATGCCGCCGACGTCCGCGCGCGCAAATTCCCCGGGCCTGAGCATGTCTACGACATGAAAAAGAGCTAGAGGTTGGCGAAGTCAGATCGAGTTGCTCCGCGATGGACGTTGCGTTCCCTCCGTCGTCATTCCGGGGCGCGACGAAGTCGCGTGCTATGATGTGCAATTGCACATCAGAGAATCCATCGGGCGGCAAACTCTGCGGTGGAATGGATTCCGGGCTCACGCTTACGCGTGCCCAGGAATGACAGCGCGTGAGGAAGCACCTCCCGCCATTCCGGGAGACGTGAAGCAAACCTGTAGGACAGGGTGATGAACTGGTCAGGGCATTCGATTCCGGACATGCGGCTCGAAGCGCGCTTCGGCGACCGGGTCGTGCCGGTGTTTTGCGAGCGGCCGAAGAGCATCTGGGCGATGATATCGGAGGCCGCCGCCAGAAACCCTGACGGCGAGGCGCTGATCTGTGGCGACAGGCGAATGAACTGGCGCGAGGTCGTGCAGCAGTCCGCGCAGGTCGCGGCCGGATTGCAGAAGCTCGGTCTGCGCGCCGGCGATCGGGTCGCGGTGCTGCTCGGCAATCGCATCGAATTCGTGCTGACGATGTTCGCCGCCGCGCATGCGGGCCTGGTGACGGTGCTGCTCTCGACGCGGCAGCAGAAGCCCGAGATCGCCTATGTCTTGAGCGACTGTGGCGCGAAGCTCCTGATCCACGAGGCGACGCTTGCCGCGCGCGTGCCCGACGCGGCCGATGTTCCCGCGCTGGAGCGTCGGATTTCCGTCAGCGACGACAGCGGATCGCAATTCGCAGCGCTGCGCGACAATGTGCCATCAGAGGCGCCAGCAATGGTCGGCGAAGAGGATACGGCGATGATCCTCTACACATCTGGCACCACGGGGCGGCCGAAAGGCGCGATGCTCGCGCATTGCAACGTCATCCATTCCTCGATGGTGTTCGTGTCCACCCTGAAACTCACAGCGGCGGACCGCTCGATCGCGGCCGTGCCGCTGGCGCATGTCACCGGCGCGGTCGCCAATATCACGACCATGGCTCGCTGCGGCGGCGCGTTGATCATCATGCCCGAGTTCAAGGCGGCCGAATATCTGAAGGTCGCCTCCCGCGAGCGCGTCACCTACACGGTGATGGTGCCGGCGATGTACAATCTCTGCCTGCTGCAGCCGGATTTCGACAGCTACGATCTCTTGAGTTGGCGCATCGGCGGCTTCGGCGGCGCCCCGATGCCGGTCGCGACGATCGAGCGATTGGACGCGAAATTACCCGGACTGAAGCTCGCGAACTGCTACGGCGCCACCGAGACCACGTCGCCCTCGACCCTGATGCCCGGCGAATTGACGGCTGCGCATATCGACAGCGTCGGCCTGCCATGCCCCGGCGCCGAGATCATCGTGATGGACGGCAATCACCGCGAGCTGCCGCGCGGCGAGATCGGCGAGATCTGGATCCGAAGCGGCTCGGTCATCAAGGGCTACTGGAATAATCCGAAGGCGACCACGGAGACCTTCACCGCCGGCTTCTGGCATTCCGGCGATCTCGGCTCGATCGACGAGCGCGATTTCGTCCGCGTGTTCGACCGCCAGAAGGACATGATCAACCGCGGCGGCCTGAAGATCTATTCGGCTGAGGTCGAGTCGGTGCTGGCAGGACATCCCGCCGTCGTCGAAAGCGCGATCATCGCAAAACCCTGTCCGGTGCTGGGCGAGCGCGTCCATGCGGTGGTGGTGACCCGCGACGAGGTTGGCGCGGAAGTCTTGCGTGCCTGGTGCGCCGAGCGGCTGTCCGACTACAAGGTGCCGGAAACAATGGCGATCACACGCGACCCGCTGCCGCGCAACGCCAACGGCAAGGTGATCAAGCGGCAGTTACGGGAAACGCTGGCGGGGCGGTAGATTCCATGGGGCGGTGAGCGCGCCCTTTCCGGTAGGTTTGGGTTTCCACACTCGGACCATCGGAGAGTCTGATGCAAGCATCGACCAAGAGCACGCCCACCGCCGGCCATTGTGGCACGATTTTCGTTGCGATCGAACTGCGTCAGAAGACGTGGCTGGTGACGCTGCACAGTCCGGATCGGGACCGGATATCGCGCCACAAGCTGGAAGGCGGCGATCACGCCGGGCTGCTGGCGCTGATCGAGC
>NZ_PSRR01000246.1 GCF_004296405.1 Bradyrhizobium sp. Leo170 | reverse complement strand
GGCGGCGTGCCAAGGCTGCGCGATCAAGAGCCAATGCACGCCGTCCAAGGAGCGCCGCATCACGCGCTGGGAGCATGAGCATGTGGTCGAGGAGGTCCAGAGACGGCTCGATTCCAATCCCGACGCCATGCGGACGCGGCGCGAGACGGTTGAGCATCCCTTCGGCACGATCAAAGCCCGTATGGGTGCGACGCACTTCCTGATGAAGCGCCTAAGGAATGTCGCCGCCGAGATGGCGCTGCATGTTCTCGCTTATAACCTCACACGGGTGATGAACATCGTCGGCAAACCGCGCCTGATTGCAGCCATCCGCGCCGCCTGAAGGCCGGAAAGTGCGTCCAAAAGCGCGATAACGCGTCCCTCTATCCACCTTGGCCGGCTATCGGACGTTGGAACGCGTGGCCTGCAACGATTGTCGACCACGGCCGCGTCCCGTTTGCACACAACCAAGATCCACAGCGGACACCGCCTCAGCAAGGACATCGACGCCTTCATCGACGATCCGCAATACATCGCTTTAATGTCGCCGCGCCTCGGAGGCGAAGAAGTCTGGGCATGCGAGGTCTACGACGAAGCAGCTCACTATCTCAAGCTCATCTATTCAGAGGGTGAAATCGACTTCATCGTCGCCGGGTCGGTGACCGAGCTTCCTGTCGAATCCAAAACCATCGAAGTCAGGCCGGGCACCTCGCACACGATAAAAGTAGAACATCCAGTCGAAATCGCGCTCAAGAAGCTGAACTACCGAGGGAGCATGCTCAAAATACGCGATGTCCTCGATATCGTCGTCGTCGATTCCCTTTTCCCTGATTTGCTGCGCGATAATCTCCACTACGTGGCTCACCTGAAGGCCGGAATCTCCGGCAGGCTATCCGGGATATTAGAAGAATTCCTGCGACAGCAGCTCGATGAACTCGCTATCGCCGATGAGTGGCGGCCGCTTGCGAGCACGTGTCTCCAACGCATGAAGGAAATCGCCCAAGTTATCCCGGACCCGAAATAGGAACCTCGAACACGCCGCGCTACCGGCACAAGGCGCCGATCTTCGTTATGTAATTGGAACGCATGTACCCATTCCGGATCGTTCGGCAGTCGGCATAAACACGCAGAGTAATCAAGGCTCCTCTGGCCTAGCCCGCACTCGTGGCCGCCTCCGCGGCGCACCCTACCAAATGCTTAACTGGAAGAACTCACCCTCGACCGTCAAGGAGAACGGACACACCGACTATAACGGTATGCGGCCGTTCAAAAGCGCGGTTTGAATTCACTGCTGGGGCCGAAATGGCGCACCGCACCGGGGCGATGATGAGAACTACGTTTACGCTATAGCCCTCCAAAATGACGCCTGAAAATCTATCTTAACCGACTGAAATAACGATATTATTCAAGATAATTGGTTGCAGAGCCTCCTGGGGACCGGTTTGGGGATCAGGTTCTGCAGATCTAATCCAGAAGGTTTTGCCGCGCCTACATCGCGCTAGGTGCGGCTATTCAAATCTCTCGACTGAATGGCTACCTTGACCGCGAACTCAATCAGCTTCGGCTTTTACGAAGCGGCGTGTGGCTCCGTCTTCACGACGCGGATCGAGTTGTACTGACTGGCAAGCACCTGATAGTCGACGATCAGCTTTCTCGCCAAAAGATAGGTCAGTGCCGGATTCATCCGCCTCGGTTCCCATCCATCGCGCTGAGCGACCTGCCCGGTATCAATCGGCATCGACGGATCATTGACGAGGTCAGCCGCGATCCGCAGTGCGTCCTCCTCGGGCGACCATTCCATGAAGTGTTTGTCGAACGTGGCCGCTTCCGGTCCGGCAACTGACGCACCACCGACCAAGAGCGCCAAGAACCCTGCATAGGTGATGATGAGCGCACCAACCTCAGAAATTGTTGGCCATCGTCTCAAAATCAGGATGGAAAATACCATCACGAAACTTGGATAGCTGTACGTTATGAGGCGACTGGTTCCTGCCGAAAGAAACTCCAGACTCCAAAAGTCCAAATAGCTTGACACGTAAAACCCGGAAAATCCCATCAGGACCAGGAGTGACTTTTCTCTTATTGTGAGAGCGGCAGGACTCGTTTGTTGCATCTGACGCCCGGAAACAAGCAGAAGCACTAAGGCGATCGGCCAACAATACGCCATTCGCATTGCCAGGATCGTGATCGGGTCTTGAAGCTCGACATAAGCCAGCTTCACGAGCACAGGCCGGACCGAAATGCACGCGATCGCAGCGAGGCCCAGACCTGTACCAACGAAATCCCGTCTCGTGACAAAGTCTAGCGTAAGCCAATTTTTCAGGGACGCGCTAATCATCATTCTCGACTGATACCGGAGACTGCACCGCCGAGCTTTAACATATACAATCGTGGATTGCACTTTCGGACGTCGTCGACCTTGCCCGAAATTTTTTCGCCCTACGCAGCAAAAAAACTTATGCGGACTGGGCGTGTCGGGTGTGCCTTTATTTGAACTGATAGCGCGCGCCGTCGAATCGCTCGCGACGCGCAGCAACGCTCTCCTGGCAAAAGAAGTCGCAACCTCCGCCAACACCTCGCCTGAATCTCTGGCTATTTGGGCGTCGCGCGCGGAATTCGGAGCGGGACACACCAGGTCTTCATCACCAGCGGGTACCGACAGTCTTTGAGCCTGCTCCTGAATGCACTGGTCCCTTCCGATAGCTCGATTTGAATCGAGGATCCCGGATATTTGCCGACATCTGCAATAGTTGAACAGCTTCGAATGCGGGCTGTCCCTGTTGCTGTGGACTCCGAAGGAATCAGCGTCGACGATGGTTATCAAAGTGCCTTTCACGCCCGGATGGCTGTCACAACTCCCACCAAGCAGAGCCCACTTGGTGTTTGCATGTCATTACGCAGGAGAACTGCACTGATCGATTGGGCAAGGGAGGCGGGTGCCTGGATCGTGGAAGACGACTATGACAACGAGTTTTGCTTTGAAGGCAAGCACCTGCCAACCTTGCACAATTTGGACGCCTATGGCCGCACGTTTTATCTTGGCACGTTCAGTAAGACACTCCACCCGAGTTTGAGGGTCGCCTATATCGTGTGCCCAGATGAGGCCGTCGCCCCCCTGAGGCGAGCCGCAAAGTCTCTGCTGGACGGGATTTCGCTATTGCAGCAGAAGGTCTTGACAGCCTTCATCGCTGAGGGTCATTTCGCCCTTCATCTGAAGAGATCGCGCAGTATCTGCGCAGCCCGGAGTAAAATGGTGATCGATGCGCTGACCGCTCAGCTCGGCCATCGAATCTCCGTCTGTCGAAAGAGCTGCGGTCTCCAGATCTTCGCCACGATCGATGGACCGTCTACAGACGTCGCAATTTGCGAGCTCGCCGGCCAGAAGGGCTTAAGCGTATCGAGCCTCTCATCGCGGTATGTCAGCGCTGAACCCAAGCAAGGCCTGCTTCTAGGTTATGCGAACTTCGCCACCGAGGTACAAGTATCGCGCTCCGTCGACTCGCTTCGCGAATGCCTGGACTATTTCGCTCAGGCTCGTGCCGAACCCTAACAGACGGCAAGACCCCCTTCACGCGATTGGTCTACATCCCATTGCTGCCGAGATCGGCGTGACAATGCTATCAATGAGGTGCTAACGAATTGGGGAGCTCGTTGGAAGGCAGTGTGCGGTCAGCTCCGGACCGAAACCTCACGCCGCTTGGCTCCTAGACGAGGGTTCCGGCGGGTGTCAAGGATTTCGCATCTTCACCAACGGAGATCGATGAGCCTCGCTCGGTCGTGTCCGGTCCGCCAAGATGAACTTGATTCGGAGAACATGTCGCGTCAGAATCCGTAAGATCGTTCGGCCCAGCGCAGCAGCACGCGCGCATCATCCCGATCGGGCAAGACCACGCGCTGGTCACGCAGGCCCTTGGCGATCGCTTGACCAACCTCTGGCTCAACCCGACTACCATGGGTCATCAAGAAGAACCAACCAAATGGGACGCCGACCTCACGGTCGATGGCTTCAACGCGATCCATCAGAATATGAACCGAGGCGTCGCCAGCGATGAGCCTCTCTTCCGGCAGATGCAGCGGGCGCGGCACGAAACCGACCTCGCGCGTGCCTTTGTCGTCGTAGTCGTAAATGTCGAGCGCCCAGTGCGCGTAGACCCGCTCGGCCGAAGCGCTTGATTGTTCCCAATCCTGGAAGAAGCGATTCTCCCGTGGCACGTACTCGAACCAGTCCGGCACCAGTTCCAGGAACGGCGTCTCGGTCGTGCCCTGCCGCGTCACTTCCCGCACTACACGGCGCTCCATCTCCGGCCGCTGCGCCTCGCGCTTCTCGCGCTCGAGGCGGGCACGCCGCGTCAGGAAGCTCCGGACATGGACGACGCTGCTGCCCGCGCGCCCAAGCATCCGATAGAGCGGACCGGCGATTACCTTGTCGTCGGACATATCTTGGTGTGTGATCCATGATGGATCGAGTAATTCGCCCTTGCCCCAAGGGCGGTACGTCGGATTGACGATCGGCCCGGCGCGCCATTCGACTTCCCGGCCGAGACGGATTTGCACATAGTCCGCCGCGCCCGGTCCAGTCGGCGCGAAGGCGTACACGCTGTTGCCGTGCCATTCCGAAATCTGAAGGTCGCTCTCGCGCAATCGAGTCCAAAGGGCGCCAATGTCGCCGTTGTCCTTGGCAAGCTCGGCCTCCATCCACGGCCGGTATTCTGCAATCCGTGTCCCGTCGGCAGCGATCACCGAGCGCGTGTCCCGCCAATACTGGTCGTCGGTGTCCGTCGTCGAAAACGGAAATCCCGGAAATGCCTCTGTGAGCGCCGCCGCCAGCGCCGCTTCGTCAGCTCCGGTCGGAAGACGTGCGAGGACCGCCTCGATCGAGGCGGGATCGGGCAGTCGCACTGGGTCGTTCTCTGGAACTTCACTCATGCCTTGATCCTATCATTGTGCCCCGCCGAGTGCTGTGCGTTTTTCTCGGCACAACCTCCTTCTATGCATTGGGAGGTCCGCCTGGTGCAGTGTTCAGGTGCAGCTCGAGGGCCTCGATGCTCGCCATGACGTCCGCAAAGGTGGGCGGCGTGCCGAAAATCATCGCCGACATCCGTTCATAGTCGGCGGCGAGCTTGGCCCGCATGTCTGCAGTCGGGACGAGGCGATAGCTGCCCGGCACGGCGCGATCGTAGCGGTGATCCGGCGCCCGAAACATAAGCTCCTTGTGCTGCCGGCAGGCTTCCGCAAGATCGCGCATTGACGCCGTGGCCACGCCATAGTCCGGGTGGCTCCAGATTTGGTGTACGTCGTAATAGTGGCGCGAGTAGCGATTGAGATTGGGCACCGGACGGTCGGGCTTTCCTTCCGCGCTTCGCTTCTCGATCATTTCGGTCATTGCGTGCAGGATCAGCACCTTCTCCCAGAAGGTCCGCTCGGGCTTGACCGTTGTCACGCTGCTCACCGTGAGGTCCATTCCCTCTCGCATTTCCGAAGCGATGTAGGGCACGATCTCGCGAGGCTCGGCCGGCTCAGGATCAGGACGCGCACCCCCTTCGATGCGGACCGCCGCCTGCACATACGCGTCGCCCCTGTCGAAAACGCTCTTGTAGCCGACCACTAAAATGTCGAGCGCTTCCTTGTTGCGATACGTGTCGAAGCCGAAGCCGAGTGAGAAGTGTCCCACCTGGTCGGCCGCTTCCTCGACGGCTGCGATCTCCTTCGTTAGCTCGTCCTTGAGCGGACCCGAGATGTATAGTCGCGCGGCCTCGTCGACTTTATCGGCGAGCGCGCGCTGCTGCTGATTCACGGACGAGAGGGCGGCGATCTCGGCTTCCAGCGGGACGTGCAAATCGGCCTTATAGATGCCGATGTCGATATCCTCGGAGAAGCGATGGATCAGTCCATACGCCTTGCTGAGGCTTGTACCGCCCTTGAAATAAAGACCGATGGGATCATCACCCCGCCGATTGAACAGGAAGTCGAGCACCCAGCAAACATAGAGATCCTTCTCGATGTTATGCGCCTCTGTCTCCAGATAAGCGGCAACCGTCGAGAAGATTGTGCGACGATCGTCGACGCTCGAGCGCAGGATTTCAATGAACGTTTTCTGCATGGCCGTCTTTTGCGCCCTCAGGATTCGGGTCGCCGTCGCTGTGACTCTCCGCGAAGAGCTTACGTGCAATCGTTTCGATCAGCGGGTACATCCACGCCGGGACCGCTTGGACGTTGTCGCGTAGATCTTGTACGAGTTTTTCCCGGTTCGGATCGCGCGACAGATGCCGGACGATTCCGTTCACCGCCGCATCGAGGCTCGTTCGCTCATCCCGATACCATGTCAGTGCCTGGACCACGCGCATGGCGGGACGGCCCGCCCAGAATGCGGTCTTGGCCGAAATGCGCTTGAAGTCGAGCTTGTAGATGACCGGCTTGGTCGCCTGCGGATCACCGGCGCTCGCCTCGATCTCGATCGTCCGCGGATAGGTATCGGCATAGATCGTCGACTGCGCCGGAACGGCCGTCGTCAAGCCGAGGTCGTTCGCGGCCGTCATGCCGTCGACCAGCACGCGGAGCTTGTCGCGCCGTGCAATGGCATCAATGAAAGATGCACGTGGCGGAAACACCATCTTTCCGGTTAGCTTGCCGGTTCCCGGCTTGTCATAGAGACCGCGATACGGCCGGCGGATGTCGCCCCGCAGGGTCAGCCGCTGCAGCGCCTTCTCGACAGCGTTCGGCGTTCCGATGTCGAGAAAATCGGCGCGCGACCACACACCAGCCGGCGCCGCCTGGGCGATCCGGTCATGGATGCGATCGAGAGTGTCGGACGTGGGGTCGGGCATCGGCCACCAAGAGCTGTCCGAACATTATATATAAAATATGGTCAGTAGCAAGCCGGAACAGCTACTGACCAGAATATATATTTAAACGTTGGTCAGACCTCATTTTTCTCCCCGGTTGCGAAAGGACCGAATTGACGTCAAATCTATCTGATTGGCCATGCCCGCATGTCGAAGGCAGACGAGCGATCGAATGCGGCACAGGCTCGCGCGCTCAACGCCGCAGGGTGCAAGCGGCTATTCGAAGAGGCTCCCAGTGGGGCCGATGGGGGACACCGGCCAAACTTCAGGAAATGATCGGCCAGCTCCGCGACGGCGATGTCGTCGTGGCCTGGAAGCTCGACCCGCTGTCACGCAGCTTAAAGGGAGAAGATCGAAGCGGCGGGTGCGGGATTGCGATCGACACCAACACGCCGGCTGGCCGCATGTTGACGCAGACAAGCACTGGCATGACTTGGCTCGAATGACCGCAACGATAGAACACGGTCATTGAGGGTGAGAAGCGGCGCAGTGTTGACAGGCATCGCGCGGCATCAAATAATGCCAGCATGTTTACGGATACGCATATTGTTGCTCGGGTCGCTGGCATCCCAACGGGCGGGATGCAGGGAAGCCGATCACGTTAGCATAAACGTATCGCATACCCGCAGCTTTGCCTTGTCTCAGACGGACGGGGCTTTTTTATGCGTGTGCCTCGTCCATCGGCACTACGATGGAGTGAACAATGGCACAGAACATCTACGACAACCCCGAATTCTTCGCCGGCTACAGCCAGCTTCCGCGGCAGGTCCATGGTCTCGCCGGAGCACCAGAATGGCCCGCTATCCGCGCCATGCTGCCCGATCTGAAGGACAAGCGCATCATTGACATGGGTTGTGGCTTCGGCTGGTTTGCCCGCTGGACACGAGAGTATGGTGCCCAGTCGGTGGTCGGACTGGACATATCCGAAAAGATGATCGTGCGGGCAAAGGCGGACACCCCCGACTCTGCGATCAAGTACAGAGTTGCGGATCTGGAGGTGCTTGAACTGCCCCTGGCTTCATTCGACTTCGCCTATAGCGCTTTGACCTTCCACTATATCGAGGATTTCGACCGGCTGGTGCGCATGGTGCATCGGTCTCTCACGCCGGGCTCGCACTTCGTGTTCACGATCGAGCATCCGATCTACATGGCCGCCATGCATCCGTGCTGGTGGAACGACGAGGACGGACGCAAGACATGGCCGGTGAACCGCTATGCCATGGAAGGTGAACGCCGTACCAACTGGTTCACCGACGGCGTTCTCAAATATCATCGGACGATCGGGACGACGCTGAACACATTGATCGCGGCCGGATTTACGATCCGCCATATGGTGGAATTCGCTCCGACGGCAGAGCAGATCAACGATAATCCGGGACTGGCGGAGGAGTTGGAGCGGCCCATGATGCTGCTGATGTCCGCACAACGATGATCCGGCGTGCAATCGCGGGACGAACTGCGGTGAAACGGTGTCTGCCAAGGACCACGTCTGTTCGGCCGGCATGGCAAGACCTGCATTGGCCTGTTCTACGGTCTCACCGTCGCGGCTTGATCGATTGGAGGCTGGCAGGTGGGAATGTCGATGCCTTACGCCATCGGCCCATCGCGACTTTCGCGGGCTTGTGGAGGAATGTCTCCTATCCGGGCGCAAGCGAAGTATTCTGGGCGGCCCCTCCCTGTCGGTCGGTCACGCTCTACCCGCAAGCATTCGCTTGCGACCGGAGCCGCGAAGCGTCTCCGCCCTTCGGGTGACGATCGTTGCCGCTTACGGCTTCTGTCTGGTCCGCGCTTCTGTCCGAAAGTCGGCCCGAAGAGCACACGCAACACGATGACTGATCCAGGCGTTCGTCGAGGACGAGACTCGGCACCGAACGGATGTCCGCGGCGAGGACTGATTGAACGGCAGTGCCAATATCACTTGCCGCCGCGAATGCATTTCTCGCTTTGACGTCATCCGTGACGCGGGACCAACAGCCGAGGGCGACGCCATGAATCAGCAGCCGGGAAAAGATCGCGCAGGAGGGCGCCAATCACTGCGCAGGCCGCGACCCCGCTCTCTATGGATGGCTTTCCTGGTCCTCCGCCCGGCCTTCCACGATCAACCCTCAAGGGGTCGGCTATGGGAGCATGCCGCCGCTGCGCCTTCGGCTTCGCGGTGATCGCGGCCGGTTGAGGACACTGAGGGACGCCATCGAGCGGGGATCGGCCTCGCTTACGATGGAGCCCTCAAATGTCGCACGATCTTTCCCTGGCCCAGTCCAACGCCTTCGAGCTCGCCCGCACCCTGATGGTCCCGATCACGCTCTTCAAGGTCGATGGCGCATACGGCGTGATGCCGAGCGACGAACTCGACGATGCCGATGTCACTGTTGTGCACGAATACGATCCACACGAGGTCAGCCCGGCTCATTGAGCCGGGTTTTACCCTTGTGTGCCGCTGGCGAGCGGGCGGCCGCAAGGGAGGCTGCGCCGCTGCCGGCCGACGCGATGATGCCGGGTGGCCCGCATAATTCATCAATTGCCAGCCGCGCCCTTGCCCCCTTCGCTCTTCGCGGCAGGGGCGAGTGGTCCCGCAAGCTGCGGGAGATAAGAAATTCAAGCGGGAAAGGTCCGGCGCGGCAGTGCGCCGGGAAGTGGAGATGGAAAAAAAGGATATCGAAGAGCTGAAAAATCGCGTGCCCTGCGCCGCCGTGCTCGAGAAGGCCGGCTTTATGATCGATCTGAAGGAAAGCACACGCAAAGCAGTCAAATATCGCCGCGGCGGCCACATCATCATCGTGATCCATCTGGGGAGGGGCTGGTTCGACGCGTTATCCGACGCCAGAGGCGACGTCTTCTCGCTGGTGGAGCATCTCGATGGCATCGCGTTTCCCGAGGCGCTGCAGCGAGTGTCCGACCTGGTCGGCTTTGTGCCGGCGGAGCCCGTCTGGACGCGAGAATCCCGCGCGCACGATGCGGCTGCTGCTGCTGCTGATCGCTGGCGCGCGCGGAGCAAGCCTTGGCCAGGTTCTATGACCTGGCGCTATCTGCGCGACGAGCGTGCAATCCCGGAAGCCGTCATCCGCGCTGCGGTCCGGCATGACCGGTTGCGTGAAGGCCCTCACGGCAGCATGTGGGCGGCGCATCTCGACATTGACGGCGTGGTCACAGGCTGGGAGGAGCGCGGTCCGCAATGGCGCGGCTTCGCCAGCGGCGGCGGCAAGGTGCTGTTTCGTTTAGGACCGGCGAACGCGGCCCGGCTCTGCATCACCGAGGCCGCGATCGACGCCATGAGCTTGGCGGCGATCGAAGACCAGCGGCCTGATACTCTTTATCTGAGCACCGGCGGCGGCTGGGCGCCGGCCACGGTCGCCGCCATTCGAGCGCTGAGCGCGCAGCCGGGCGCACGGCTCGTCGCGGCGACCGATAACAATCGGCAGGGAGAGGTTTATGCCAATCGGCTCGTGGCCATCGCGCAGGAGGTGGGCTGCGACTATGAGCGGCTGCGGCCCGCGCCGGAGGACTGGAATGAACAGCTGCATCCGAGCAGCAAGAGGAAGAAGCAGGGGGACGAGAAAGAAAACCCGGCTGCCGCATGCTAGGGTGAGCGCTTCGCGCTGTTAAAGAACCAGGCCCGGCGTTGGGCGGTGCGGAGGAGACGAATGACCTTCAGTAAACATCAGTTCAGGGTCGAGCTGCGGCGGTTGATCGAAAAGCACATCAGCTCGTCGAGCACGTTCGAAGACTACGTCCTGATCACTGGAGAGCTGGAAGAGGCGAAGGATAGGCTCGACCTCGAGTCCGAGAAGTTCCCGGACGAGGAGGTCGACGCCTGCGAATTGTAGCGAGCATTTCGCGCTGATCTTCAGCCACTCCCCCGCCGCCGTGGGCTCAGCGCTGGTGGCCGAGCCCGATGCCGAGCTGATGCGCCTTGGCCCGAAGCGCCGGCACCGTGCGCTTCATTTGCTTCGAGATCTTGGCGATAGGCGTCCTGGCCTTCGAGTGTGCCTTGAGCGCCTTCAGATCATCCTTGGTGTATTCCCGCCGGATGACTGGCCTCTTCTTTTTGGAGTTTGGCATAGAATCCCTGATGAGAATGGGCGAAAGAGCGGCCCCGGTCGAAGTGTCTGAGCTTTGGCCGAGGCCGCCACCCGCCGACATATCATGCGGGCTGGTAATGACCAGCCTACGTCTCACGTTCCGCAAACGTGGCCTGCAAATTGCTGCATTGACAATCACGGATTCGCCTCGGGCGCTTCGCGCCGAGTGTGAGCTGATAGGGGAGCTGAACGTCGTCTTGAACTGAGAACTTTTCAGGCAAGAACTTCGACGCCTGATCGACCGGCATTTCGGCCCATCGAGCCAGAAGCTACGTCGAGATAATCCAGGAGAGCACGGAAGGCGGCTGAGCGCCGGCGGCGGTCGCCGCCATTCGAGCGCTGAGCGCGCGGCCGGTCGCACGGTGGTCGCCGACCGACAACAATCGGCAGGGGAGGTCTATGCCGAGCGGCTCGCGGCCGTCGCGCAGGAAGTCAGCTGCGACTACGAGCGGCTACGGCCTGCCGCAGAGGATTGGAACGAACAGCTACATCCCGGCAGCAAGATGAAGATCGAGAGGAGGGAAAGGAAAGCCCGGCTGCCGCATGCCCGCCGGCCGCGTCAAGGGTGAAGCTTCGCCCGCGTGCCGCGGCCCTTGACCCGGCCGGTCGGTGAGGTGGCCGCGGAGGAGGGGTCAGGAAGGGCTGAAGACGATGGCGGAATCGGAATGATGAGCCGCGCTTCAGCCCGACGAGGCTGAAAGGAGCCCGCTCATGACCCTCTCTCCGATCCGCAAGGTTTATCAGGAGATCGCCGACCGCCGGCAGATGTTCCGCATGTTCGATCGCCACGCGCAGCGGCCGAACCGCTCCGAGAATGACGACAGCGTTCTCTATCGCGGCGAGTGGTTCGAGATCGGTCAGGCCGACCACGACCATATGTTCGAGATCCTGCCGCCGCTCTGGATGCGCGCCGACATGTTCGCGATGCGCGAATTCATGACTGGCGGTCACAAGCGTCTTCTTCTCGCTTTTGGTCGACGGCCGCAAGCGGTTCTTCCATGGCTATTGCGATCTCTCGGATCGCGGCTCGCCGGAGCGCATGAAGCAGGCGATCATCGAGCGTGAATCGCGACCCGTGAAAGCGATGACGCGGGAAGAGCGGCTCGAGCACATCTGGTCGAGCACGCATGATGATTATCGCGGCTATGCCGGAGAACGCTGGGCCGAGCATCTGCGCGGCGAGCGCACGGTGCTGGTCTACGGCGGCCAGCGCGGCACGGTGCTGAAGCTGCTCGACCAGCTGACTGGCGCAGAGATCGCCGTGAAACTGCCGGTGCATCTGCGCTACCTGCCTGACGCGATCGCGGCGTGAGGGAGGTGGTAATGTTCACATTCCCCATCCCCGCCGTCCGCACGGTCATCGAGCGCGGAAAATCCGACGCCGCCGCCAATGGCGGGTTCCGCAATCCCTATTACGGCCAAAAGCCTGGGGAGGGCGAGAAGCCCGGTCTTTGGTGTCGGTGACAACGGCGTCTACATCATGTCGAACGGCAAGCTCAGCGATGGCGCTCGCCCGCTTGTGGTCTATTCCGAGGAATGCCATCCGGTCGGCAATCCGGACTGGTTCGACTACAAGCGCCGCCATTTCGGCGGCGATGACGGCATCGAGTTCATCGAAGCCGAGCGGCTCATCCCTCTCGTCAATCGTGATTTTCGCTACACGCATCTGCGGGTGCAGCTGAGCGAGACCGACGTCTCGCTGTCGCTCATCGTGCGCGAGCGCCTCCCATCCCCAATCCACCGTGACCATCCGCACCCGCCGAGCGAGCTCGGCGGGACGACGGCACCTGCGCCCTCATCACAAGGAGATTTCCAATGGCGCAAGACGATCCCTTCACCCTCGACCTGTTCGGCAATACAGCGCTGTCGTCCGGCCTCGGCCTCGGCGTCACCGCTTTCGCCGGCGTCGGTACCGCCGAGCCGGACGATGACGACGATCCCGATCCATCGACACCAGCCCCCGCGACGCAGGTCGCGGCGGCCCCGGTTTCTGCGTCATCCGCTCGCCGCACGCGCGGCGCGAACTTCCATCTCCCCGGCGACCGCGCCCTGGCGAAGGGCTGGAAGGATCGCGCCCGCGATAACATCACCGCGATCCGGCTTGCCGCCGCCATCGAGGCCGATGAGCGGGCGGCTACGCCTGAGGAACAGGAGCAGCTGATCCGCTTCACCGGATTCGGCGCGTCCGAACTTGCGAACTTCGTGTTCCGGCGGCCGGGCGAGGCCGAGTTTCGCAAGGGGTGGGAGGCGATCGGAATAGACCTTGAGGATGCCGTCGGCGATCTCGACCACGCCTCGCTCGCGCGCTGTACCCAGTACGCGCATTTCACGCCGGAGTTCATCGTCCGCGCCATCTGGGCGGGCCTGCAGCGTCTGGGCTGGCGCGGCGGTCGCGTGCTTGAGCCCGGTATCGGCACAGGGCTGTTTCCGGCGCTGATGCAGGAGGGAGTCCGCGAGGCCTCGCATGTCACCGGGATCGAGCTC
>NZ_PSRR01000245.1 GCF_004296405.1 Bradyrhizobium sp. Leo170 | reverse complement strand
GCTCTCAATCGGCGCTGGCAAGACGCCGCATCGTGAATTCGATCCTGTCGCCGGGCAATTCGCGCCAGCTTTCTACCGCGCTCATATAGGCGGCCTTGGGATACCGGTTGAGGAAGTCGCGCGCCTTCAGCCGCGCCTCGTCGCGCGGCAGGGTAAAGGTCTCGCGCATGAAGCCGTCGCCCCGCTTTCGCCGGGCAGCCATTCGGCTCGCAAGATCACGCGGACGCAAGGCCATGTCGCAATTCCAAACCAGGTGACGACCGGCCAAATATAGGGAGAGCGGAGACCGAATCCGAGTCTCCGCGTCGACGCCGGCGCTTACTGCTGCGCGCTGCCGGTCTTGGTCTTCGGCTTGGCCGGGGTGGCGGCCTTGGGGGCGTCGCTCCGCACGGTACCCCACGGATCGGATGACGTCTTGGCGTCCGGAATCTTCTTCAGCGATTCCCTGTAGGCCTTATCCCTGATCTGGTCCTGCTCGATCTCGTCCGGCGTCTTCGTCGGCCCGTCGCCAAGCAGGTTGATATGGGGGGTCGAAATTTGCGCGTAGGCCGGCGTTGCCAGCAGCGCCGCGACAGCGATGGCGCCCAGAATTCTCATGAGATGCTCCCTTACTACTCCCCTCGGGGTTGGCTTGGCGTATAGCATCGCCCAAGCCGCACCGCAAAGCAGGCCGCAGGTGCGATCCGGCGCCAAAAGTCTGGCAATTTCAAGCCGGCCGCCCTGCTGTTCCCTTCCCCGGAATGCCCTCTAGAATACCATCATCATCCAGGGAGAGGAACGAGCGCCCCATGCAAGAAGAGGTCACGGAATTCGGCATCGATGATGCGCGACGGGTGCTCGGCGAGGTATTTGCCCCCTGGGTGCTCGATCTCAATCTCTCGATCGAAGGCTTTGATGCTGCGCCGCCGCAGGAGGCCGGTGCCGATTGGCAGCCCGGTGCGGTCTTGCGCATGCCGTTCTCCGAACGGCTGTGCCGTCACGGCGGCGTCGTCTGTGGCCAGGCGCTGATGGCGTTCGCAGATACCTCGATGGTCATCGCCAACCTCGCCGCGAACCGCAGCTATCGGCCGATGACCACCGTCGACCAGACCACGCATTTCATGCGCGCGGTGAGCGCTGCCGACGTGCTGGCGGACGCGCGCGTCGTCCGCCTCGGCCGCACCATGAGTTTCGGCCGCGTCACGCTGCTCTCGGCCACCGACAACAAGCCGGTGGCGATGGTGTCGAGCGCGTTTGCGATGTTGTGACGGCATTTGGGGCGTAAGAGACGCTACGATCGCAATCTCGCGGTGAGATTTCCGTCATTGCGAGCGCAGCGAAGCAATCCATGTCTCCGCAAGTGGCGCGATGGATTGCTTCGCTGCGCTCGCAATGACGCGGTGTCCATTTCGACGCTTGCGCATGCGGTTCAATGGATTCTCTGATGTGCAATTGCACATCAATGCTCGCGCAAGCTCGGCACGCATTGAATCCAAGCGCATGTCGACTTCGTGCGCGGAGTGAGAAGTCAGATTGTGGATTTCGCTGAACGAGCACGACGCGTGCGGCGCCAGCGCCATGCCGCACCCACAATGATCGCAAGAACGAGCCCCGCTGAAATCGCGCCGCCAAGGAAGCGTCCGCCCGGCCGGTCGATCGTGCGCGACCGCAGCGATGGCGCTTCGCCCTGTCGCGGCAGACGGAAAGCCACCACGCTGTCGCCGATCGTCGTGCCCGCTTCCGAATGGCCGCCGGCGCCGATCACGACATATTGCTCGCCCTTCCAGAGATAGGTCATGGGATTGGCAACGCCTGGCACCGGCAGCCGGCCCTGCCACAACTCCCGGCCAGTCCTGGCATCGAACGCGCGCAAATACGCATCCATCGCGCCGGTGAAGACTATTCCGCTCGCGGTGACCACCACGCCATTCACCAGCGGCGTACCCCAGTGGAAGGCGATACCGAGCGGCGCGCGATCCTCCGTCGTGCCGACCGTTGAACGCCAGAGAATCTTGCCACCCCTCAGGTCGACCGCGACCATCTCGCCCCAGGGCGGCTTGTTGCATGGCAACCCGAGCGGCGAAGTCACCACCGCGCGCGACATCGCGAAAGGCGCGCCCTCCTGCCGGCCGAAATCATGGCCGGGCGGCGGATTGAAGCCAATCGCCTGCTCGCGCGGGATCAACTTTATCAGATGCACGGCGCGGCTGACGTTGGCGTAGAGGATCTGATGGAGCGGATCGAACGCGACGCCGCCCCAGTTCACGCCGCCGCCGGTGAATGGAAATAGCAGCGTGCCTTGCGTCGATGGTGGCGTGTAGAGACCCTCGCTGCGCGCGTTTGCGAATTGCTCCTTGCAGGACCGGCCGAGAAGCGGAAACGGATCGAACGCGTCGTCGACCGAGATCTTCTGCGGCACAAGCGTCGGCACGTGGGTCGGGAACGGCTGCGTCGGCGAAGGCCTCTCGCCGTCCGCCGTGCCTTGCGGCACCGCGCGCTCCTCGACCGGCCACACCGGTCTGCCGGAATTGCGGTCGAGCACGAAGACAAAACCCTGCTTGGTCGGCTGGATCACGACGTCGCGCATGGCTTCACTGACATCGATCCGTACCAGCGTCGGCTGGGCCGGCAGGTCGTAATCCCAGAGATCGTGATGCACGGTCTGGAACGACCACACCAGTTCGCCGGTCTCGATGCGCAGCGCGACGACCGAGTTGGCATGCTCGTTGTTGCCCGGACGCTTGCCGCCCCAGAAATCCGGGCTCGGCGAGGTCGTCGGCAGGAACACCAGGCCACGCGCTTGATCCACCGACATCGGCGCCCAGACATTGGCGTGACCCGCCTCGATGCCGTCATGCCGCAGCGGATCGAAATTCCAGCGCGGCGCTCCGCTGCGCGCATCGAAGGCGCGCACCACGCCGCGCGGCGCGTCGACGCGGCGGTTGTCGCCGATCGCGGAGCCGACCACGATCACGCCGCGGCCGACCGCCGGCGGCGAGGTCACCTGAAACTCGCCCGGCCATTCCAGGGTCATGCCGATCTCAAGCCTGACCTCGCCGCCATTGCCGAAGCCGGCGCAGGGAACCCCGCTCTTCGCATCGAGCGCGATCAGACGGGCATCGTTGGTGCCCATCAAGATCCGCGATCGGCACACCGCCCCCGCAGGCGCATTGTCATCGACCCAATAGGTGACGCCGCGGCAGACATAACGGTTGGCGGGACGCTGGCGCGTGCTGATACCGGGATCGTAGCGCCATTTTTGCGCGCCGGTCCCGGGATCGAGCGCGATCACCTCGTTGAACGGCGAGCAGAACACCAGGCTGTCCTCGACGAACAGCGGCGTCGCCTGGAATTTAGTCCGCCGCATCACCTCCGGCGCGCGGCGGTCGAGATCGCCAGTCCGGAATTCCCAGGCGCGGATCAGGTTGGCGACATTGTCAGGCGTGATCTCTTTGAGCGGCGAGAAGCGCGATCCGCCGGGATCACCGCCCCAAGGCTCCCATGCGAGGGCCGGCGTCGCGAGACACAACACGGCAAGCAGGCGGACAAGATGGCGCATGGCGTCCCGCTGAAGATGTGGTCATCGACTACTGCATCTTCCCCGGATGAATTACGCCATTACCGGCTCAGTATCCACCCCTGCGACCGCTCCAGCCATCGCCACCGCGTCCGCCATAGCCGCCGTAGCCACCGTAGCCGCCGGGTCGACCGTAGCCACCGCCGACGCCGATCCCGATTCCGATCGAGACTGGCGGTCCGGCGGGTTCGTAGACGACGCGCGGCGGCGGACGGTGCACGACCACGACGTCCTCCTCCTCGACGACACGGCGCGGCGGCGCGCTGGCGCGCTTGGGCGGCGCCGGCTCGGCACGCTTCCTGGCTGGTGTATCGACCCTCTTGAGCGGCGCCGGTTGCGACGGCGCGTTGCAGGGACAGGTCAGCGCCGCGTTGGTCGCGGGCACGCTGACGGGCGCTGCGAGTGCCAGCGTCATGTTCGGGCGGTTGCGCAGCCGCTCCTCCAGCTTGCGCGCGGTCGCAGTAAGATCGCTGTCGGGATACTGCGCGAGGAATGCGCGATAGCCGGCCGCGGTGTTGATAAGGACGGCATTGTTCCAGGCCACCATGCGGCGATGGCGATCGAGCCAGTCGCGCGCCTGCAGCCCACGCGGCGTCGAAGCGTAGAGCGCGGCAAAGGCTTCATAGGCCTCGTCGGTGCCGTCGGCGACGATGATCTCATTGGCGGTCTCGACCGGCTTGCCCTGCAAGTCGCGCGTCCATTCCTCGACCGTGCGCCTGGCCGATGCGAGCTTTGGCGCGGCAGCGTTCGTGCCGGCGGGACCTGCCACGAAGCGGAAATCCTCGGTCAGCGACGAGCTGTCCCACGGCGTCTGACGGCCACCCGTCGCCTTGTTCACCGCGACACGAACGCGCTTGAGGGTCGCCTCGATCGGCGCAGAGTCCTTCGCCGCCGCGAGCAGCGCCGTCGTGTAGGGACTGTTGCTGCCGTCGCCGTCTTCGGCTTCCGCACCGGGCGAGGTCGAGAACGACAGGAAGGTGCCGGGCCCGCCGGTCTTGGCGTCGACAATCGCAAGCCCGTGGCCGGCACTCTTGAGCCCCGGGAACGGGTTGTTGCGGCATGCGTCGAGCAAAAGGATGCGCATCTTGCTCGGCACTGAATTCAGCGTGTTCAGGACATCATTGAGGCGCACCGCCTGGATCGGAATGTCGGCCTCGCGCTTGGGATCGACATCGGTCGGAACGAGGAAGTTCTCGCCATCGACCTGCAGGCCGTGGCCGGCATAGAACACCAGTGCCACCGTATCCGCACCCTTTGCCGCGACCTCGCCGGCGAATTCGCTGACCTTGGCGCGGAATTCATTCTGCGAGAGGTCGGAAGCCGATACCACCTGGAAGCCCGAATCGGTGAGGAGCTGCGTCATCGCCTTGGCGTCATTGGCCGGGTTGGGCAGCACCGGCACCGACTTGTAGGCGGATTGTCCGATCACCAGCGCCAGCCGGTTCTCGGCCAAAGCGGGCGAGGTGCCGAGCAGCACGGCAGCGGAAACAAGCAGTCTGGCGAGCGAGCGGCGCGACATCGAACGACCTCCGGCAATGCGATGGCTTGCCGGATTGGTCGTGAGCTTTGACGGCAAGGTTCAACCTCGCCGGCCGATCGCAGGATGACTTGCTTATCGAGGGCGCAGGCCCCCCTATCAACATGTTGTTCGACGACGGATTGCCGTCAGCTCATTTCGACTTCTTCGCAGCCTCGGTCGGCCGTGCCACGCCCCAGGGATCGTATTTCTCCTTGGGCTCGGGGATGCGTTCGAGCGCAGCCTTGTAAGCCTTCTCGTCGACCTTCGGCTTGCTGTCCTGCTTGCTTCCGGCCGCGTCGCCGCGATGCCGCTTGCCGCCCATCTGGGCATAGGCTGGCATCGCCAACAGCGCCAATACCGCCGCGGCGACCGTTAACTTGCGCATTGTCGTTCTCTCCCTGCCACCCAGTCCCGGTATCTTCATACTGGAAAACGGCAGCATAGCGTGCCGCCGGACCAATTTCAGCAATAGTTGATCGGTAGCGCCCCCCGCGAGGTCACCAATGTTGGTTTGAACAAGGTAAGTACATCGAAATGGGACAGGGCGGCGCTCGCATTACATTGCTGTTAGGTTTGGCGGCTACGCTGGCCGGTTGCGGCTTCGTGGATAGCCGCTCGCCGCTGCCAATGCCGGCGTTCTTGCGCGCCAGGGAGGCCGAGCCGCCGCCGCTTGAAGCACCGCCCGACATCAAGCGGCTGGTCAGCGAAAAACTGGACTCGGTGTTCGTATCGACCTCGCGTCCCGCCAATGTCCGCGTCTCGCAACCCCTGCATGATCCGCGCGGACTGGGATGGACCTCCTGCGTGCGCGCTGAACTGACATCGGTGATGGGCCAGCCCTTGGGCACGCAGACCTATCGCGTCTTCATCAATGAAGGAGGCATCGCCGACCGCCGCCGTGTCGACGGCGACGATACTTGCGCGACGGAGAATTACGAGCCGATCTGATCTCTGCTCCCAATCGCGGAATCGTTCCACCTCAGTGCCGAAAAAAACAATGCCCGTTCGCGAGCGAGCGCCTCACGCGCGCGAACGGAACCTACCATCAAGCCAGTTCCTTCGGAACGAAACCCTCCGCGCAGCTTTGTCAGACGCGAGGGCAGTATCTATGCGGAGGCGGAACCATGAAGACGTTTGCAATCGCTTTGCTGGCCGGCGTCGGCGCGTTGTCTGTCGGCAGCGCGGCCAAGGCCACTGACATTTACAGCACCACGGAGTACAGCAACCCTGAAGTCGTGCAGCAGGTCCGCATGGTCTGCGACGATGACGGGCGCTGCTATCGCACCCGTGGCGGCAGTCGCGTGATCGTCCGCGATTCCTATAACTACATGCCGCGCGAACGCTACATCGAACGCCGCGAATATCGCGACTACGATGGCGGCCCGCGCGCAGGCGTCGGCATTCGTACGCCCGGCGGGACCGTGGGTATCGGCGTCGGTGACGATCGCTGGTAAGCACTGAACAAGACAAAAGGAGCCGCCGAACGCGTTTCGGCGGCTCCTTCTTGCTGAACAACCCGTTAACATTACCGCTCGAATTGCAGCGCCGAACCAACCGTATTTTGCATTTCTTCCGCTAGTCTTCCGAGTGCGATGACGAGGGGCGACGTCGACAGTCCCTCCATCGCTCACGCACGGGGAAGCGGGGAAAGTGGCCGAGATCGCCGATAAAACGGTTGTCCATCGCGCATCGATCGACGATGCCATGCCGGCGCATGCGCCGTCGAACGGCAGTCCTGCGCTCGCGCCGCTTGCCGATATTCCCATGGGCCAATGGCGCGCGCTCGCCGAGCACGTCGTCGAGCCGAACGCCTATTACCTGCCGGAATGGGTGTTGGCGGTGAGCGCCTCCGCGCGCGGCCGCACGGGCGCGTTGGCGCTCAGCGCCTTCAGCGATGCTCCGCTCGCCTATGACGGACCGGCGCGGATGATCGGGCTGTTGCCGGTCATCTCGCTGTGGCGCGCCTGTAAGATCCCCCTGCCCGCGCTGATGAGCGCACAACCCTATGGCACGCTGTGCACGCCGCCGCTTGATTGCGACCTCACTGAGGCAGCAGTGGAGCGGTTGATGCAGGAAGCGCGCAAGGCCGGTGCGCATGCGCTGATCCTGCGCGACATGTCGCTGGACGGCAAGGCGATGCGGGCCTTCAACGAGGTGCTGCGGCTCAACGGCATGCGTCCCCGGCTGATGCAGTCATGCCTTCGCGCCTGTCTCGACGCGACGCGCAATGCCGACGAACTGCTGCTCGACGCACTCGGAGCCAAGAAGCTGAAGGAACTCCGCCGGCTGCGTCATCGTCTTGCCGACCACGGCGCTATCAGCTTCGAGGTGGCGCGCACACCGAATGAAGTCGCAGCCGCGCTTGAAACCTTCCTCGCCCTCGAAGCCAGCGGCTGGAAAGGCAAGCGCGGCACCGCGCTCGTCCAGCACGATGGCGACGTCATCTTCATCCGTCGCGCCACCGCGGCGCTTGCCGAAACCGGCCAATGCGAGATCGTGACGCTCCGCGCCGGCGACACCCCGGTCGCAGGCGCGATCGTGCTGCGGCACCAGGACCGCGCGTTCTATTTCAAGCTCGGCATCGACGAGCGCTTTGCCAAATATTCGCCGGGCGTGCAGTTGACGCTCGATCTGACGCGCCATCTCTGCAGCGATCCGGCGATCCGCTCGGTAGATTCAACCGCAGCGCCCGACCATCCCATGATCAACCCGATCTGGCGCGGGCGCTTTGCCATCGGCGACGTGCTGATCCCGCTGCGGCGATACGATCCGCTGGTGCCAATGATCCACGCCGCGCTGACCCTGCACCGTTCCGCGGAAGAGACCGCACGTGGCGTTGTTCGGTTGATCAGAAGCCGAGGCAAATCCCGCTGAACGCGGTCACGGCATTCGTCCCATACCTCATTGCAATGGCGAGTGGGGCGCAGGCAGCATGATGGTCGAGTGCATCTCGTCGAGCAGCGGGCCGCCTTTGCGGAGGAATTCCTGCCACGCCGGATCTTTCAGGGCGTTCGCGCGGGCTTCAACGCGGGCGTTGAGGCTGGGATAGGCCCAGATGTGGCAGACTTCGTTCGGCTGACCTGCCTCGGTCTGCCAGAGGCCGACGATTTTGGAGTATTTCTCGCGCGCCGGCAGCGCCTCGGCGAGCGCTTCGAGCCATTGCCTGACGGCGCCGCCTGGCTTGGCGCGATAGTTGCGGAATTCGTAGATGTTGCCCGTCGATGCCGGAGCAACCGGCGGCTTCACCGCGTTGAGCAGGCGGATATCCTGACGCTGGAGTAGTGGACGGATCAGCGGAACATACTCGCCGGTCCAGCGCGGATTTTTGGCAAGTTCGCCGCGCAGCCTGCTCCGCTCGTCAAAATCCTTATAGCTCCACAGGTGCATGACTTGATTGAGGGGACCGATCTCGGTCATCCAATAGCCTTCGAGCTTGCCGTAGTCATCCTTGCGGATGTCGCGCGACACGGTACTCGCTGCTTTGACCATCTCGCCGACGGACCCGGGCTTCACCGTGTAGGTCCGGAGCTCATAGAGCATGACGTTCTCCCAATTTTCTTTTGATGTTTTTGGCAGCCCGTAGCCCGGGTGAAGCGCAGCGCAACCCGGGACTCTCGAAGACGCTGATGCAGATGTCCCGGGTTGCGCTGCGCTCCACCCGGGCTACGGCCGTTACTCCGCCGCCTCGGCGTTGATCTCGGCGGAAACCTGGCGGATGGCGCGAGCGAGCTGTTCGGCCGGCTGCGCGCCGGAGACTGCGTATTTCTGCGCGAACACGAAGGTCGGCACGCCGGAGATGCCCTTGTCGGACGCCTCCTGCGCCTGCGCCGAGATCAGCGCGACATCTTCATCGGTTGCAAGACGCTTGCGCACGTCGTCGGCATCAAGCCCGACATCGGCCGCTGCCCGCACCAGCACGTCGATGTCGGTGAGGTCGCCGCCGTCGCGGAAGTAAAGCTCCATCAGCCGCTGCTTCATCTCGGCGGCCTTGCCGCTCGCCTCCGCCCAGTGGATCAGGCGGTGGCAATCGATGGTGTTGGGCTGGCGCTTCACGAGATCGGGGCGATAGGTCAGCCCCTCCTCGCCCGCGGCGGTGACGACGCGCCCGGCGATGCCCTTGTAGGCCTCGACCGAGCCGAACTTCGCGGTGAGATATTCGTCGCGGCTGATGCCCTCGCGCGGCACCCAGGCATTGAGGAAGAACGGCCGCCAGTGCACTTCCACCGGAACATCCGGCACCAGCTCGAGTGCATTCTCGATCCGCCGCTTGCCGATATAGCACCAGGGGCAGACGACGTCGGAAACGATGTCGAGACGAAGCGGCTTCAGGGTGCTCATCGGGCGTTCCTCCGCTGGAAAGACGCAGAGATAAGCTCCGAAGGGAACCCCGACAAGCCGCTATTTCATGGCGTCAGCCATCTGCTTTAGCCGCTCGGCGGTCACATCGTCGGCGGGAAAGAAGGTTTCCAATGCCAGTTCCGACAGCGTGATATCGACCGGCGTGCCGAATACCATGGTGGTGGAGAAGAAGCTCAACACCCCGCCATCGTGGCGCAGCTTGAGCGGGATTGCGACATTGTCCGGCGGCAGCGGTCCCGAGCGCGCTGGGATCGGATAGCTCTTCAGGTCCTGATAAAGCTTCAGCAATTCCGGATCGGCCGTCGCCTCGCATTGCCGGTGCAGCCGCTCCAGGAGGTGCCCGGTCCATTCGGCAAGATTGACCGTGCGCGCCGCCAGCCCTTCGGGATGAAAGGCAAGCTTGAGGATGTTGAAGGGCTGGCCGAGCAGGCGCTGCGGAATGCCCTCGAGCAGCGGCGCCACCATGCGGTTGGCGGTGACCAGATTCCAGTGCCGGTCATAGGCCAGCGCCGGATTCGGCTCATGCGCCTTCAACACCAGGTCGATCGCCCGCCGCGCCGATTTCAGCGCGGGATCGTCGAGCGAGCGCTGCGGGAAAGCCGGCGCGAAGCCCGCGGCGACCAAGAGCACGTTGCGTTCACGCAAGGGCACCTCCAGCCGTTCGGCCAGCTTCAGCACCATCTCGCGCGACGGCGCAGCACGGCCGGTTTCCACGAAGCTCAAATGGCGCGCCGAAATATCCGCCTCGACCGCGAGATCGAGCTGGCTCAGATGGCGGCGCTGCCGCCATTCGCGCAAGTGATCGCCGACATGAATCGGCCTGCTTGGTTCGGCCCGCGCCGCGGATGCATGTGCGTTCATGGCTGGAAAACTACCACGCGGCTTTCGGCCATTCCATTACGTCCGAGGTAATCGAAACCGCTTACGTGCCAGGTAATCGAAAAGGCGCGCGGACCGGATCATCTTTTGGGAGCACGAGGAGATGACCATGAGACCCGACCCGAGCCCCTTCCCGTCCGCCGCCGGCATCGTCGTGTGGCTGCTCAATCTGGCGACGTGGCTGATCGCGCGTTCGCTGCAGCTACCGGAACCGCTGGTCTACTCGACCGGCGTCTACGTCGTCGCACAGGTGCAGGCCGCCGAGACCAGGGCAGCGAAGCGGCTTTGTCCGTTGCGCCTCATGCGTCAGCTCCGTCGGCTGTTCCGCTGAACCATCAACCAGGCTGCGCTTTTACCAGCCGGCTCAAAAACAACGGCCGCCGTGAACGCTCGCGGCGGCCGATTTTTTCTCTTGGGTTGGACCGCAGCTCAGGCGCTTGCGGCCTCGCCGCGCCGAAATCGCTCGCCCTTGCCAAGCATCACGCCTTGCGACCAAGCGATGCCGAGTTCGAGGCTGGCGGCGATCCGCTCCGCGCGCTCGATGAAATGCGCCGCTGCCTCCGGCGGACAGATTTCGCGCGCGGCCTGTTCGAACAATTCAAGCCAGCGGTCGAAATGACCGGCGTCGACCGGCAGCGGCAGGTGTTTTGCCATCGGCGTGCCATGATAACGGCCGGTCATCAGCGCGACCGACGACCAGAACGCGCACATCTGCGAAAGATGCGGCCCCCAATCCCGTATGCGTGCTTCGAACACCGGCCCAAGCACCGCATCGGCACGAACTTTGTCATAGAAGCCGTGCACGAGGCGCTCGATCATGGCCTCGGTGATGCCGGTCTTGGCGACGATGTCGGCCGTGATCTGCTCGCGCCGCTCTGCCCCTGTCATGCCAGCTCTCCTCAAATAGGCATTCTAAATACCCATTTAGGGCAGTATGGCTGGTTCGCAAAACCGGATTTTTGCGGGGCTCCCATGCGCCTCACTCTGTTCACCGATTTCGCCCTGCGCGCCCTGATGCGGCTTGCGGGCGAACCGACGCGTTCATTTGCAACCGCCGAGATCGCAGCCGAATTCGGCATTTCGCGCAATCACCTGGCGAAGATCGTGCGGAACCTCGCCGATAGCGGCTTCATCACCACCCAGCGCGGGGCCGGCGGCGGTTTTGCGCTGGCGCGGCCGCCGCAGGCGATCACGCTCGGCGCCGTCGTGCGTGCGCTGGAGAACGACCAGGCGCTGGTCGAATGTTTTCGTGAGGATGGCGGCGCCTGCGTGCTGACGCCGCGCTGCCGCCTGAAGGGCAGACTGGCAGCGGCGCGAGAGGCCTTCTTGCACGAGCTCGATACGACGACGCTCGCCGAATGCGCCTATCCGGCGCGGCCAAAGGCGGTCAGGCCAATCTAGGCGTGAAGTGGCGCGGCTGAGCTCTTGCGTTTTCCGGCGACGACCTTCTTTCCGGCGGGCTTGGGGCGGCCCGAGCCGTTCAGATACTTGCCGTTGGCCTTGCCGTTCTTCTTTTTCGCCTTTTCCTTGACTTTCTCTTGGGCCTTGGCCTTTTCCTTGGCGACCTTCTCGGCCTTGCGTTTCGCCTTGCGCTCGGCTTTCTCCTTCAGCCTGAGCCGTTCCGCCCGCGCCTCGGCGCGCTTCTTCTTGCGCTTCTTCTCGCAGGAATCGCATTTGCAGCCGATCGGCTTCAAATAGGCTTTGAAATAATCGGTGCCGTAATCGTAGTTGATTTCCTCGCCCGGCTCGATGTTCTTGACGGCGCGGATATAGATCTTGCGCTTGCGCGGCTTGACGTCGGATTCCGAGTTCGGCCTGCAGGAATGGTTGATATAGCGAGCGACGTTCTCGCGGATCGAGCCGTCGATGGTCCAGCGGTTGGTGAGCTCGAACAGATATTTGTTCTCGATCTCGTCCTCTTCCTTCTTCTTGGAATCCAGAAGCGGCCCGAAATAGCGGATGATCCTGCTACCCTTCTTGATCGGCTTGGTGGCAAAAAGGCCGAGTCCGGTGCGGGAACGGCCGACGCGATAGGGTTTATTGGGCGATATCGAGGGCATGGTAATGTTGAATGAACGGACGCTTCGCACAAGCGACGGCTGTGCGGAGCCGCTCTTCTAGGACAATTCAGCGCCGCTGTCAGGTGTTTCGCGCTCGCTATTGAACCTTGCCCACAATGAACGCGTCTGAATGAGGGGCGGGTTCCTCTGAAGGCCTGCATGATGAAGCTTGTCATAAATGCATGCGTATTTGCCATCCTATTGACCGGCAGTATTGGCCATTCAGGCGCCCAAACAATCAGCAGCAGCTATACGTCGACGGCGCCAAAGGGCTGCCGCACGGTCGGCAAGCCGAGCGAGTCCGGCGGCACGACGGTTCTGATTGAGTCAGAACCGAAGCTCTAGATTCTTGTTTTGACGCGTTTTCTGCGCAGATAAGTCTACGCAATCTGCGTAAACTTGATTGCTATGCGAACCAGTGTCCACCCTCGGATCAAGTCCGAGGGCATGCTTCGCTCGAAAATGCTTTAGTTGGCCGGCGGACGAAAGGCCGAACTGCGCAGCATCGCATCCAGCAGCGTCTCGACCGATGTGCCCTCGGGCAGCCGCTTCAGGATGTTGGAGAGGCGGTCGTCGAGCAGCAGCGTGGTGAAGCCGTGCACCAGCGACCAGGCACGCACGATCGCAGCGGCCTGGTCGAGCGACAGCTTCTTCTCCTCGATATGCTCACGGCGGCTTTCGCCGACCGCACCGGCAAGGCCGGCGAAGGCGGTGCTTGCGGCCTCGTGCAGCGACGGCCTGGACATATCGAGCCGCTCGGTGCGGAACATCAAGCCGTACATGCCCGGATGCGCCTGCGCATAGGCGATATAGGCCTTTGCGCGCGCCAGCCCTTTCTCCGCAATGGTAGCGCCGCCTGCGACGGCGGTGCGCATCGCGTCGTTGAACTGGCGGAAGCCGATGGCGGCGAGCTCGCTGACCAGGCCGGTCAGGTCGCCGAAATGATGCGTCGGCGCGGCGTGCGAAACGCCGGCCTCGCGCGCCACCGCGCGCAACGTCAGCCCCGCCAGCCCGTCGCGCTCGAGCACGCGCTCGG
>NZ_PSRR01000244.1 GCF_004296405.1 Bradyrhizobium sp. Leo170 | reverse complement strand
GAAAAGTGGGTACTAGCACTTGAACACCTCCTTGGGCCGCCGAGATCATTCGGATGCGGGCGCGAATGATCTCCGTTTCAGGGTAATGCGTCCATGCGCGATAAGAGCTGGCGACCGGGCGTTTGATCCTCGCAAAGCCACCAACGCACGCGAACATCGAATGGATGCGCGTCTCGCTGTTCGAGTAGCGCCGTACCATTCATGCTGGGCTACAGGATAACCCGCCGGCCTGCCCGGCCCTTGATCCTAACAAATCCGAACGCAGCGATACGCGACAGACCTGCGCCGATGTTCATGCGAATGACGGCGCTTTCCCTTAAAAGACTCCTTAAGTCCACGTTCATGAGATCAAGCCTGTTAATCTGGATGGATCATGATGTCCATGGTTTCGTCGCCATCCTCGAACGGACCGGGAAAGCCGTTGTCCTCCACCAGCTTCACGGCACACAGGCAGACGTCGCCGCCGATCACGGCGAGCGCAACCGGCTCAAGGGCTCTTCCGTTACAAGGGCCATCGATGCAAAACCCGCTGTCGATCTCGAAGATCGCTCCGTGCCGGCCGCACCCGAGAAAGGCGCGGTCGGGCGAGAAAAATTCGCCCGCACGGATGTTGAGCCAGACGCCGTCATGTGGGCAGCGGTTGACATAGCCGTGATAATCATTGCCAACGGTCCGAACCACAACAATCGGAAACGGCCGACTCTCACCGCTCTCGTCGATCCGTGACAGGCTAAAGCCCCTCGCGCTGCCCCGCTCGATTGCATCGGCGGGGCAGACGGCGAACACCTCAATCTCTTGGCTGCCCATGTCGCGCTGCTCCCTTGCTCATGCGCCGTGTTTTCCTGCGCGAAAGACATCGACGGCGGTACCGGTCAACCGAAGGACGCCAATTCCACCGACCAGCTCCTTGTAGGCATCGACGGCCCGCTGAGAACATCAAATTGCATTGAGCTTCTCATTGTCTTCCCGCACCACCCTCAAGAGTTCCTCGTGGCCTTGCCGGACGAACAGGCCGGAGCATCCGCGTGTGGTCTGCCCCTGCATTTGTCCGGAAGTGGCGATCTCCGGGTTCTGCAGCACCGCCAAAAGTGACGTGGCGTGAATGACGTCGATTATCTTGTCCAACGGTGAGACTGTGCATGTCGACATTCAAGCCTGCCTTGCGCCTCGCATTGATAATTCCTCGTTGCTAATAAATTGCTGCGCCAGCGCCGATGTTGATGGATGCGTCCTTCATCGTCTCCACGATGAACTCGATCTGCTCGTCGGTGAGGTGGCTGTGAAACGGCAGTGCCAGGGCGCGATCGGCGATCTTTTCCGCAACCCGGAAATCGCCATGACGATAGCCAAGTTCGAAATAATGCCGCTGCAGATGCAAGGGATAGCAATAAGCGGCGGCCTCGACCTGCTCGATGCGGAGGTCATCGACAATGGCGTCGCGGCTGGATCGCGCGAAGCGCGTTCCGAGATGGACGAGATAAAGAAACCAGTTCACCTCGGTCACATCGGGACCGACATAGGGAGGCTTGATACCCTCAAAGGATTGCATATGCGCGTTGTAGAGCTGTTCGACGAGTCGGCGCCGCTCCAGGATCTCCTCGAGGCGCTTCAGCTGCGCAAGGCCCAGCGCGGCTGTGAGATCGCTCATGCCGGCCTGGTGGGGCGCTGCGCTGCTGACGACAACGGAGGAGCGCTCATCCAGCCGATGCGCGCGATGGCGGCGCAAGCCAACGGCCATGTCGATGTCGTCGGTCACCACCATGCCGCCTTCGCCGCAGGTCAGGGCCAGTGGCTGGGCGAAGTCGAACACGGCGATATCGCCAAAGCGGCCGACGAGTTCGAACTTGTATCGCGATCCGATCGCTTCGGTTGAATCCTCCAGGAGCGGCAATTGATGGCGCTGCGCGATCGCGCGCAGCTCCGACCATGGCGCCGGATGGCCATTGGGGTTGCCACCAATGATCGCCCGCGTGTTGGCCGTGACACGCTCTTCGACCTTCGCCGGAGCCAAGGCTCCCGACCAATAGTCGACGTCGGCAAATACGGCCCTCGCGCCCACGAGACTGATAGCATGCACTACCTCACGAAACGAATAAGGCGAGGCAATCACCTCCTGCCCGGGTCCGATGCCGAGCGCTTTTAGTGCAAGCAGAAGCCCGATGGTGCCGCTGGGGACGGCAACGGCATATTTGCGCCCAAGGTAGGCGGCGAAGGCTTTCTCGAAGGCCTCGGTGATGGGCCCATTGGAGACCCGTGGCGAACACAGCAGCGCTTCCACGGCGGAGAGCTCGGCGGAGGTGATATCGGGATCTGAGAGCGGAATGAAGGATAAATCGGCGTCGACCGCGTCCGTGCCATCGTCGCGATGCCCTACCAGTCCAACGCCGATCACCGTCCGATCCTCCTTGCCGCCAGCAGGATGCCAATCGCCCGCACCGGATCGGCCGTGATATCTAGGCAGCGATCGCAGCCATCGATCAGATGCAGATCGAAATTCGGAAGACTCCGGAATGGTCGCTCCGTCACGTCAGAGGCATCACAGCGTGTCGCGGCGAGGTGCGGAAAGCGACGCCGCAACTCGAGAACCGGATCTGCATCAGCCTGCGCCGCCGCGAGCACCCGTTCGATTTCCATCAATTCGTCTGTGCCAAGCGCCATCGCGTCTCCCATATAATTGGACCCTAAATAAGCTTCATAGCCAGAACAGCCGCTCGGGATCTGTGTTCAAATCTTCGATCGCCGAGGTCAGCCGGTGGTAAATGCTATAAAACTCCCAGATTCCGTTTGCGTGGTTCTTGCGAAACAGCTTCCACATGCCGCACACCATGTCGTAGTGGATCAGCGCGGCATCGATAAGGCCGCCATCGGCGTCGATATTGCGAGAGCAGCAGGGACTCTCGATCAGATAGCCCCCTCACCGCCTTCACATGCGGCGAGACATAGCGATAGCGCTTGCGCGCGCTTAAGGCGCGCTCGATCCGCTTGCAATCGAGCTCGTTCGGGTGAGGGATCATCCTGACCGCTGCCTTTCTCATCACCGCGGCATTCATCGCCAAAGGCCCCCTCATAGCACTGTGATTTCTTCTTCAAGACAGCCGACGACCATCCGCTCGCCGAACTCGACGAGATAGATTGGCACGTTGCCTTCCCTATGCCTGCCGACCTGCACGATCTCGCCGATCCCTCCGGCGCCGATCAGGAGTCTATCGGCCGGTGCATTGGGAAACGAGCCGTCATTGATGAGGTCGACCGCTGCCTTGACGCGCTGGCCCCATTGGTATTTCGGCAGTCTCGAGGCGATCATGGGCCGGCCTCTTCAGGCAACGGCAGATCCAAAAGCTCATCGCGCCCCACCTCCGGCTCGAGCTCTTTGCGCTTCATGCCGACGCGGTTGCCGCTTTCGAGAAATTGAACGCCATAGATGTAGAACTGCTGCAGGAAAGTGCCGATTGAGACGACGTAACCCACCTCCCCCTTTTTGACGAGGATCTCGCCGATCTCCTTGCCGGCATATGTCCCGTCATTGCGGATGGTACGGCTGGCCTGCACCTTTTCGCCAAAGCTGAAGAAAGGCGGCCCGGTCAACTCGACCACCTCGCTGTCGCGAACGATGTTGCTCATGTCCCACTCTCTCTCGGTCGTTCGGGCCGGATGGCCACGCGCGCGCGGGCGACTTCCTGCACCATCGAGTCCTCGTCTTTGGTCAATTCCGCTAGCTCGGCCGCCGTGCGATCTCGAGGCGCACGGTGCCATCGGGATCATTGACCATGCCGAGCAGCCACTCATTGGGAACACGGATCGCAACCACGCGGCGCACCTCGGGTTCGTCATCGCTCATGAGACGCCCAAGCAGCGCCCGCGCGATCCGGCTCGCCACCACCAGGCGGACGTAATAGTCCTGGTCCGAGATCATCGGCGCCAGCTCCCATCCAGCAAGGTCGCAACCCGCATCCTAACCTTCCGATGCAGATCGTTGCGCAGCCGCAGCACTAAGCGCTTGGGCAGGCGCCGCGCGGCGTTCCAGCGCACGGTTTCCTCAGCATCGTCGGGCGGCATCGGCAGCAGAAACACGCTGGCGTGGTTGGCTGCGATCGCGCGCACCTCAAAATGTGGATGGGTGATGTAGGCGTCGGCCAGCGCCGGATTCCAGTAGAAGAAGCGGTCGATGCGGCGAGCATAGCGGTCGTTGACGCAGGCGTGCATCAAGCGGCAGCCGCCGCTGGCCCTGAGCCCGATACGAGTGCAGGTGCCGCAGTCGACCTCGTTGCCCAGCCAGTCGCGGGCCTTATCGATGTCAATCGTCATCGTCCTGCCCCATCCGCTGCAGCACGTCCAGGAGCACCCTGGCGCCGATCTTGTCGGTCGGCTCGAGCTGCACGAGCTTGCTGGCGGCCGCGCGGCCTTCATCCAGATTGCCGAGCCGCAGCTGCAGGTACGCGTAGGCTTTTAGCGAAAATAAATAGAAGCGCGACAGGATGTTCTCGTAGCAATCGAAAGCAGCGTCGCCCGCGCTGACCCGCCGCCAATCGTCAGCGAGACCGTTTTCGCGCGCTGCCTTGGAGATACAGAGCTTTGCCACCTCCAACGCCTCGGCCAAGCGACCTTTGTAGAAATAGAAGCGGTAGATTCCGATCAGGACGGCGGCGTGGCCCGGCGCTAGCGCCTGCGCTTCGTGCAGGTGCCTTTCCGCGATCGCATCCACGTGATAGAGGAGCCCGGCCTGCCACAGATGATCCTCGGCTTCGCGCGGCAGGCCTTCGCCGAGCAGCGTGCGCGCAATCAGCGCCCCTTCGCTCCCGGACAGCGGATTGCCGGCCCCAGCGAGGTTCATTGGCAGCTTTCCTGTTCTAATGGGCAGCCTTTGCGGTATCGCTGGAGCAGCACACCTGCTTCTTGGAAGATCGGCCCGCTCTGCGCAGCAGTGTCGGTCAAATCGATCGTGACACCGCCAAGCATTAGCGGCTCCCGAATTGAGGCAATCTTAGCCCGTTCCGCTGGAGGCCTTGCTGACCGGGCCGAGGTGCCGGCGCAACACCTGTCTTGGCGGACAAATCCAAGCAACCACCGCCTGTAACGGCGAGGCGGAAGCTGCGGCCAGCGGTGCGCAGCGCGAAAATCGCGAGTTTTTCAGCGCTGGGCGCCGGCGTAAAGGTCATGGGATCGGCCCCTATTTACGCGCGCGCCTGGTAGCGCGGCAACGAGGTGTCCAAGACGCAGGTGTTATCGACCGGGCACACCGCGACGCATTGCGGCTCGTCAAAATGGCCGACGCACTCGGTGCATTTTTTCGGATCGATGACAAACGTTCCGCCTTTCTCCGAGATTGCGACATTGGGACATTCGGGCTCGCAAGCCGAGCAGCTCGTGCATTGCGAGGCGATGATCTTGAACGGCATTGACCTTCCCCCTTAGGCGGCCGAAATCAGTGCGCCCTGGCGGATCGCCGCCTCGCCCCGCTCGGTATGCTGGATTTCGCCGCTTTGCACCTTCTCCAGATAGGACTTGAACCAGGCGATCGCTGATTTTTCGATGAACTCATGGGCGTATTGGTCGACTGGCTCGATCCCGGCCTTCAACAGATTGCTTTTCGGACAGCCGCCGATCTTGGCCACTAATACCGCATGGCAGTCGTTGATGGCGCTGATGACGGTGGCAAGGCGCTCCTCCTCGCCACAGCCGCCCCGGCAATAGTGATCGACGCGGCGATGGCCGACGAATTTGGCGCCGGTCGTGGAGAGTTCGTACACCTGGAACTCTTTGGCGTGACCGAAATGCTCGTTGATGACGCCCGCGCCCTTCGTCGCCACGGCAACCATGGGCTTGATGTCACTCATTTTGCTGGCAAGCTCGACGAGCTCTTCCTGCTTGCCAGCAAGCTTGGCAACGCGCTCCTGCTCGATCTTGGCTTGATAGGCCTTGCGCATCGGCAAGTCATATTTGACGTCCATGGCCATAACCTTCTCGGTAGTGAACTCCGCGCTGCGGTCCTCGCCGAGCAAGCCGACAGCGTCGGCGCGGCACTGCCGGCAATGCCGCATCAGGTTCATCTCGCCCTCGCAGGCATCCTGCAGTGCCTTTAATTCCTGCGCGGTTGGCCCCCGCTGCCCGTTGAGACCAAACTCCGTGCCGTGCTCGGGCGCGGAGATCAGCGGCATTATGTTGTGCAGGAACGCGCCGCGCGATTTGATCGCCTTGTTGACCTTGACCAGATGCTGATCGTTAATACCCGGGATCATCACCGAATTGATCTTGCATAGGATGCCCCGCTCGGTGAGCATCTCGAGGCCTTTCAGCTGGCGCTCGTTGAGGATCTTTGCGGCTTCTAGGCCGGTGTAGCGCTTGTGGTTGCAGAAAATCCACGGATAGATTTTGGCGCCGATTTCGGGATCGACCATGTTGATAGTGATGGTGACATGATCGATCTTGAAGCGGGCGATCGTGTCGACATGGTCGGGTAGCATCAGGCCGTTGGTCGACAAGCACAGCTTGATGTCGGGAGCAGCCTTGGCCACCAGCTCGAACGTCTTGAACGTCTTTTTCGGATTGGCCAGGGGATCGCCGGGCCCCGCGATGCCGAGCACAGTCATCTGTGGGATTGTGGAGGCGACCGCCAGCACGTTTTTCGCCGCCTGCTCCGGCGTTAGTTTTTCGCTCACCACGCCCGGGCGCGATTCATTAGCGCAATCATATTTACGATTGCAGTAATTGCACTGCATGTTGCAGGCAGGCGCGACCGCAACATGCATGCGCGCGTAATGATGATGCGCTGCTTCGCTGTAGCAGGGGTGATTCTTGACCTTCTCCCAGATCTCGGTCGGCAGATCACCCTGGCCGGCCTGCGAGCCGCAGCTTGCCTTGCCCCCGCCGGACCTCCCGCAGCCCTTGCGCGCGGCGATCTGCATGACCTTGCCAATGTCGACCGCGCTCCCTACCGAGCTTGCTTCGTCCAGCGCTGATACGTTCATCCTTCCATTCTCCCTGCAGCGGAAACTGAAAAGAAGATTTGCAACTCGCGTGCCATGGCCGGACTTGCGAGCAATTTTGATCTAGGTCAAAAGCTGAGCCGCTTACCGCCCTCTGCCGTGAAAGCGACGGCCTTCTGCACGACATTAGCAATGTTCGAAGTGTGCCAGGCGTCTCGATCCCGACACAGAGATGAACGTACTCATTCCCTGGCGCGAACGAAAGACAACTCGCGTGCGCCGGCACGCGAGCAACATCGACACCCGTATACCGGTCTGTCGGCCGGCGAGCAGGATCTCGATCGCGCGCGGGAGCGGGATCGCAAGCGGCGTCAGGCCCTGTTCGACCAGAAAACGCAGTTCATTCCTGGACAGCACATCTGGCTCCACGATGGCGTAATGAACACCGGCCGAGCGCTTGGTGAGCTGCCGCGCATAAGTTCGCAGCAGCTGATCGTTGAAGCGGCAGCCGATGAAGAGAAAGCTTCGGCCACTGCGCCGCTCTTTCACCACATCGGGGATCGGCGTCTGAATGTCGATCTCGGTCAGGACCTCGACATAGTCGGCGTCAGAGATCAGGAAGTTCCTTGCGGGCAACACGCCGCCGTGCGGCTTATAGAGGACCGTGCTCCAGCTCTGCGCCGCATCATGGTCGACCTCTCCGCCCGCTGCATCATAGAAGCGATACCAGCGGTCCTCGCCGAGGCCGGCGCGGGTGATACCCTGCACCTCACCCCATCCCTCGCGCCTGCCAAGCGCCCCCGCATCGCACCGTCATACCAGGTATCGACGATGACAGGCAGGGGCAGCACGGCAAGATGATGATGCAGCGGCGTCGGCTCGACCGGCGCAGCAAAGGCCAGCGCCATCAATGCCGTCACGGTGGTGCGATGCTTGTTGCTCTCGATGTGCTGCGCAGACGCCCAGATGTTGCCTTTGGCCCGGCGCGGCAGCGCGACCTTGCTGGCGAAGAAAGCAGCCAAGGCGTCCGGCGTCATCGTCGCATCCGGTTTGGACACATCAGCGAGGCCAGGTCCGAGATAGGGAATAATGCTGGCGGCACGCAGCCTCCTCGCTATGTCAGTGAGAATCGCCTCCGCATCGGCCGCATTGACGAAGTCGGTTTGCGCCATCGCCTTCATCGGCCGTCGCCGTCCTCGCCACGCTTCCTGGCATTGATCGTGATCGGCAGCGACGTGTCGCTTGCCATCTCGGGTAGATCGAGCACCCAGCCATTGCCTATTCTGATCCAGCCACCCCACAGCGTCTCGCGCTCCGATTCCACAATTGGCTCCTCGAGATCTTTTTTCGGCACATAAATCGACAGGCCCTCCGGAGAGCGGCGAATCATGACTTTCATAAGATCAACTCGTGCATTGGGGCGAAGCGCTGGTGGGGTTGGGAGGCTCTTGTGACATGGCACGCAGATTAGCCAGGATGCGCGACAGTACGCGGACGACCTGATCGACGTCATCGGCCGTGGTTTCACGCGAGAGGGAAAAGCGTACCGCGCCGCGCAGGCTCCTTGCCGGCACGTTCATCGCGCGCAGCACATGCGACGGCTCCATTGACCCCGAGCTGCAAGCCGATCCGAGCGAAGCGGCAATGCCCGCTCGGTTGAGATGGTGGACGATTGCTTCGCCTTCGAGATCTTCGAAGGCGATGCTGGCCGTGTTCGGCAGGCGGTTGCTGACATCGCCGAGCGGGATGCAGCGGCCGTTGTGCAAAATCGTCTGCTCCAGGCGATCGCGCAACGCAGCAATGCGAACACGCTCCGGCTCGAGCCCCTCCGCCGCAAGCTCTGCAGCTTTTCCAAGACCGACGATGCCGGGGATGTTCTCGGTTCCGCCGCGGCGCCGTCGCTCCTGTGCCCCACCCCAGATCAGCGGCCTGAATTTCGTGCCTTGTCGCAAATAGAGCGCGCCGATTCCCTTGGGGCCGTGCAGCTTGTGTGCGGACAGCGAGAGCATGTCGATAGCACTGTCCTTCAGGTCGATGGGCACCCTGCCTATGGCCTGCACCGCATCGGTGTGAAACAGCGCACCTGCCGCGCGCGCCAAGCCGGCCAGAAACTCCACCGGGAAGATCGTGCCGGTCTCGTTGTTGGCCCACATAACGGACGCAATCGCCGTGCGTGGTCCAAGCGCCCAGCGAAACGCCTCGAGGTCGAGGCGGCCGCGCGAATCCACCGGGATCACATGCGTCTTGATGCCCGTTAACGCCAATTGCTCGACCAGCGTGAGGATGGCGGAATGCTCGACGGAGGTGGTGACGATCTCGTCGCGCCCTTGCTGGGTCGCGAGCGCAGAAAGGATGGCGGTGTTGTTGGACTCGGTCCCGCCGGAAGTAAAGATGATCTCATGATCGTGGGCGGCTCCCAGCAAACTCTGCAGGCTGCGGCGTGCCTTGGCCACCGGGCCTGCGATCTCGCTGCCGAAGGCGTGGGCGGACGAGGCATTACCGAACCGCTCCGTGAAGAACGGCAACATGGCTTGCAAGACACACGGATCTGTCCGCGTGGTCGCATTGTTGTCGAGATAGATCGGCACAGAGCCTCGCTCAATGCTGCGGATTGGCGCCGCCGGCGACCGGGATCAGGCGAACGAATTCGCCGAGCCCTTGGACCAGCCGCGCCTGAATGCTTTCTAGCGTCGCGCTTGAAAGCTTGCAGAACACGCAGGCACCGGTCAGCTTGACCGTGATCTTGCTGCCGTCGATCCCAACGAGCTGACAGTCTCTGCCGTCGCGTTGCAGATTGGGCCGAATCTCCTCGATCACAGCCCGAATGAGTTGTTCACGATCGGTCTCAACGACCGACCGTTGCTTCAGCTGTTCCGGTTCGACCAGCATGCTTTGATTTCTCTTTTCATCTGCTGAAGGATTTGCCGCAGGAGCAGCTCGAGCTAGCGTTTGGGTTGTCGAAGGTGAAGCCCGAGCCCTCCAGCGCCACCACGAAATCGATCGTCGTGCCGGCGAGGTGCTCATGGCTCTTATTGTCGACGAACACCTTGATCCCGTCGCGCTCGATGACGGTGTCGTCGGGCTTTGCCCCGTCGGCGAGGTCCATCTTGTATTTGAATCCGTCGCAGCCGCCGGCCTCGACCATGATGCGCAAGCCGCTCCTCGGCTGGGCCGAAGCCGAGATCGCGCTCTTGACCGCATTCACTGCGCTATCCGTCAGATTGATCATGGCACCTTTTGTTTTCCAGAGTCATTTGCATCGAATTGGCAAGTCGCATGCCAGAGCGCAGGCGCTTGACACTGCTCACATTCTTCAAAATCGGGCTGTTGGCTTTGCGACGCGTGTCTGGTTGCTGACAAAGGTCTTCGAGGGATCGCGGCGGCTTTGCGTGTCTTCTTTATGGATTCCGCCGAGAAAGGGTTACGCCCGCGGCGGCAAATGATTTGCATTGCGTCTCCCACCGCCGGGGTGCCCGGCGGTGGTCTTGGATAGAGGGATGATTTTTGATGACTGCAATCGAGAACACCGCGCTCGGCCGGTTGGAGAAGGAAGGGCGCCTGCTCAATCCCATATTCAAGGGCGGGACCACCAAGCGGGGCCGGTTCGGCTTTCGTGGCGATATCGCACTGAAATTTCAGGCCCAGGTCGCGGACGAGAAGCGGCCGCCCCACTATTCGATCGAGCAGGTACTGACGGTCGTGCAGGTCGGCGAAAACATCATTCCGGTGCTGGCCGGCTATCTGCACTGCTTCGCTTATCTTGCCGATGTCGCAAACGTTCTTGAGAGCGCGCTAAGCCCTGACGGCAGCTACTTCATGTTTTGCAACAACATAGACCTGTTGGCGAAATATCGAATCAAGCTCGCTGGTATCACCTTCAACGTGCTGCCGTGCGATGAATCCACCGTTTGGAAGGAGATGATGGACCTGGTCGGGGTCGACAAGAATGACATCAAGAAGCTCGATGCGCCCGGCAAGCTCGACTACCTGCTCGACGCGGCCAAGGATGTCGATGCGTCCTATGACGAGATCTCTTACGAAGAAGGGCTGAAGAGGATGGAACCCGTGAGAAACCGCAACGAGAACCGGCCGGTCTGAGCGCCGGCTTCAGCTTTAGCCAGAGGAAACCTCCTCCTCGACAAGCCGCACGCCGGTCACGCAGATATCGCCGTCCAGCACCGTCAACGCAACCGGCGTGAGCCGGCTGCCCTTGCATGGGCCGTCGACACAGCGGCCGGTGCTGAGCTCGAAGGTCGAGCCGTGCTTGCCGCACATCAGCCGGATGCCGCGGGGATCGAAAAACTGGTTGCGTTCCCAGTCCAGATTCACGCTGTTGTGCGGGCATTTGTTGAGATAGCCAAACACCCGCTTGCCCCAGCGCACCACGACAATGGGCCACGGCCTGTGGCTGCCGTCTTCGTCGACGATCATGAGGTAGAAGCCCATGGCGCGCTGGCTTGGAATATCGTTGAAGCCGCAGATCGCATAGGCGGTATTCGGCTGCGTCCGCTGCGCGTTCATGACAAGACAACTTTCAATTGATCACCTTGCGATCAGCGTTGCAAAAATCGCGCAAAGTACCGGGGTGCCTTACCTTTTGGCAGTCCCGTGCGCTGCGTCGCAAGCGATACCACAACTAATTGCGACCGGTGCACAATGGATGGATTTGCGCGAGCATGCGCCCTTGAGACAGTTAATCCAGTGAGGCGAGGTCTCGACTCGGCGACACCGCGTCAGCATCACACAACATGAAGAAGTTCACACCGCATATTGTTTTCTGCAGGACTAAATCGTTCAGAGACCCAAAGGATTGAATGACCCCCTTCCCCCCACTGGGAACAAGGACGAGATCGGGATTCAGCAAGCGCACGAGATCTGGCCGGATGGCGGATACTTTTCAGACTGGCTAGTCCCGATGGGGGTCGCATCGGAAGCTTGTCGGCAGATGATAGCTCGCATCGTCGCCGACAACGGTCAGTCAAAGATCGACTGCATCTTTCGCCGGACCAAGACGGCAAGGTCCATCCTTTGTCTCGCGTTTTGCCCGACAGTCGCAGCGCCCCCCGTGACCGGCAACCCTGTAGTCATGCATTTGAAGGTTGGCACTGTCGTTCAAGTCACAACGGAGAATCCGATTTCCTATGCGCTTGGAACCGAGTTGACGGTTCTCAATCGCATGATACCGACGGTTCTCGGCCAGTTAGACTAGTGCTGACCTCCGAGCGGTGACTTGGGGCAAGGCCGGGTCGAGCTCTTCCTGCTCGAGGATCTTGGCGCCCTCCCCCGCCAGATAAGCGGCGAGCGCAGCTATGCCGGAATCCGATGGGCATCGCGCTGGTGCGGCCTTTTTCGGCGGAACTTGTCCAGATCGCTTGGCGATTTCGATGCTCATGAGGTGGGGACGGATCGGGCGTCCGATAGCGCGCTCGATCATGCGGAAGATCCAGGTGCCGTCCGGATCGATGTCCGACCAGTGGAAGATCGGCGTGCATTCGGACACCATTCCCGCGATGACCCGTAGCGCCTCTTGCGTCGCAAGCGAAGGATATCCGGTCGCCCCCTCTTCGATCAACGTCATCCGGGCCGCCGGTGCCAGCTGGACAATATCGGGCTCGTCATGGGTTACGCCGCGCTGGAAACCCGCCAGATCGAGCGCGGCTGTCAGCTTCTGGCTCAAGCCGTCGATTAGCTTCGTTCGCGGCGATTGTCATAGCCGCATGCCCCTACAGCTGGACGAGCAAAATCAGCGATAACTGGCAGTTTCGATCGTGCCAAGCTGGGTCTATGTCAGGGCTGAGAACGGAGAACCGACATGTATGTGCCCCCCGCCTTCAAAGATGACGAAGTCGAAAGCATCCGAGCGACCATCCGCTCCGCCGGCCTCGCCAACCTGGTCACGGCCACCGCGGACGGGCCGCTTGCGACACCCTTGCCGCTCTTCCTCGAGGAGACCGAAGGACAGCACGGAGTTCTGTACGGGCACTTGGCGAAGAGCAATCCGCAATGGCGCGCGGCCCCGAACGGCGAGGCTCTGGCGATCTTCATGGGTCCGGAGGCCTACGTGACGCCCTCATGGTACGCCACCAAGCAAGAAACCGGGAAGGTGGTGCCGACATGGAATTACATCGCCGTCCACGCGTACGGGCCGGTCGAGTTCTTCCAGGAGCCCGAACGTCTGCTCGAGGTGGTCACACGGCTGACGAACGTCCATGAGACGTCGCGTACGAACCCATCGGCTGTCAGCGACGCACCCGCTGATTTCATCGCCGCGCAACTGCGCGGTATCGTCGGGGTGCGCATTCCGGTCACCAGGTTCGAGGGCAAGCGCAAGATGAGTCAGCATCGGCCCAAGGCAGACCGCATCGGCGTCGCCGCCGGCCTTGCGGCGAGCGAAAAACCGCAGGATCGGGAAGTGGCTCCCCTCATTCCGATTCAGGCCTAGAGGTCATGACTTTTCTTCGAATCGTGGTCCCGCTCTATGGAGCATGATCGTTTCGGAAAACCGGTGCCCACTTTTCCGGATCATGCTCTAAGGCGAGCGCAAGAGCGCTGGGTGTCGAACTCAATCGGTCGTATAGAACGCTTCCCGAATGGGATTCGAGATCGGGCCGGAGCCAATAATCGCCGTCTGGGTCATTGC
>NZ_PSRR01000243.1 GCF_004296405.1 Bradyrhizobium sp. Leo170 | reverse complement strand
GCAAGGGGGAACTTGCTGTCGATCGGCACGGTCAGCCTGCCTTGCGAGAGGTCGGCGAGCATCGTGTCGACAGTTCGGCGCACCGCTGGACGTGAGAACATGGTCCCCATGAACACGCCGAGGATCGATTGATTGCGCTGTAACGCTTGCCAGAGATCCACCGTCAATGGCGTGCCGCCAGCATTGCCCACGGACACCAGGGTCCCTTCATCGCAGAGCACCGCGAGAGAGGTTGCCAAGGTGGAGCCTACCGGATCGATGACGAGGTCGACACCGCGCCCGTGGGTGAGGTCACGGGCCACATCCACGACGGCTTCGATGTTATGGTCGATGACATTCGATGCACCGAGGTCGATAAGTCTCTTGGCACGATCCTCGCCGCTTGCGACGGCAATCACCGTCGCGGCGGCTTGGCGGGCAAGCTGCAGCGCCGCGATCCCAACACCCCCTGCTGCACCTTGGACCAAGACGGTGCTTCCACTTGACAGCCGACCTCGCGCAAACAGGCAATGGTGTGCCGTCCCAAAGCCGATCGGGATTGCGGCGGCTTCGGCAACGTCCACGGCTGAGGGTACCAACCAGGTCTGATGCGCCGGTATCGCGCGGAGTTGCGCGTGGGATCCGCTCAACCCCCAGGATGTAATCCGATCGCCGACCTTGCGATCAGTGACGTCGCCGCCGATCGCCACCACGGTGCCTGCTGCGGCATAGCCGACAACATACGCAGGATGTTCCGGCGGCGAACTGCGACGGTTGATCAGGTCGCCGCCCTCAACCGAAATTGCCTCCACGCGGATCAGGACGTCTCCAGGGCCGATCTCTGGATCAGGCGCGTCGGTATAACGAAACACTTCTGGCGGCCCGTTGTGATCGTACACAGCTGCTTTCATCGCTATTCCTTTTCGTGCGCGAAGGGGATCGCGGTGAGTGTGTGGAAATGAGTCGGACCGTGAAGCGCCATGCTTCCATAGGTGGCACTGCAAATTATGATACGGTAGAGCCAAGCGTGTTCATCTGTGTCGCAGAATAAGGAACGCAACCAACAGGCGTTGATTGCAGCGACTTGTACCCATCTCCAGGGACTTTTGTTCAGCAAGCAGATTCATGCTGGCCAGATCGACAGGATGGTTCGGCTTCTCAGCGCGAAAGTGGCAACACTCAGCGTTGTTGCGCCAGCAGACCCGCTGCCATGAGCCGGAACGCATCAATGGCCTTGGGCAGGGCTGATCTGGGATCGTCGCTTGCGGCCACCCACAAGGCAGCATTCAACGCCGCCCCGCTGAGCAGGCGCGCTGCGGCTTCGATGTCGACGCGCTTCAGGACATGTTCGGAGACGAGTCCGGCGATCGTTTGTTTCGTTACCTGAAGGCAGGCGTTCTGGCTTGGCCATCGCGAGGGATCACCGAGAAAGGCGGGGCCATCGAGCAACACGATCCGTTGCACCTCCGGATCCAGCGCCATCTCGATATAAGCTTCGCTTTCTGCAAGCAGCCCTTCCCAATCATCGCCCGCTGCGACGCCGGCTTCTTTCGCGCGCGCCGCCATCTCGCCATCGATCTGGGCCACGACAGCGGCCAGCAGCCCCTTCTTGTCACTAAAATTGTGGTAAAGAGCACCGCGGGTAAGGCCCGCATCCGCGGTCAGTTCGTCCATGGAAGCGGCAGCGAATCCTCTCGCGGCGAACGCCTTGCGCGCGGCTGATATCAGCCTGGCCCGGTTCTCCTCCCTCATGTCGATCCGCCGCTTCGCCATCGCCATTCGCCTCACTTTCAGATACGGAGTGCATGTGAGTTGACATACGAACCGTATGTACAATATTCACATACGAGCCGTATATCAACATTCGCTTGCCGGCTCATGCTGGAATCCGATCCGGCATTGCGCGAGCGAGGATAGTGAAAGGACCGCTTCGATGCCGCGACGTGATGCCATATTCCCCCAGAACCGCCACGCTCTGTACGAGCAGCATGGATATTCGGCCGCGATCCGCTCCGGCGATCTGCTGTTCGTTTCGGGTCAGGTCGGGAGCCGCGCCGACGGTTCGCCTGAGCCTGATTTCGAGGCGCAAGTCCGGCTGGCATTCGCCAATCTGGGGGCAACGCTTGCGGCAGGAGGGTGCACGTTCGACGACATTGTCGACGTGACGACCTTCCATACGGATCCGGAAAAGCAATTCGGCACAATCATGACCGTGAAGGGCGACGTGTTCGCGCAAGCCCCTTATCCGAACTGGACTGCTATCGGAGTCAACTGGCTCGCCGGCTTCGACTTCGAGATCAAGGTGATCGCGCGCGTGCCGGACAGCCTGATCCATCGCAGTCCGATGAGCCATCGGCCGCCGGGCGGCTGGGCCAAGCCATAACGGGGCCGTCAACAATCGAAAGATATGAACCTTGCCAGCAGAGGGGTTTGTCATGTCACTGGATCCCATTCTTCTGATCGGCGGATCGGGCGTCGTCGGTCGCCATACAGCAAGATATCTGCGATCAGCCGCTCCGGATGTGCCGCTGCTCATCGGGGGCCGAAATCTCGCCAGGGCGCGGAAGGTCGCTGAGGAGGTTGGGCACGCTGCCGGGGTAGCGCTTGATCTCGCGGCGCCGGATCTGGGCATCGGTGATCAGGCGGTAAGCGCCGTCGCGGTGCTTTTGCGGGATGAAGCCCTGTCCGGCTTCCGCTTTGCCCGAAAGCGAGGCCTACCCTACATCGGAATTTCCACGGGTATAGATGAGATTGGGCTCGAGGTCGCCGGCTTCATGCAGGATCCCGCTCGGTCGGCGGTCGTTCTTGGCACAGAATGGCTGGTCGGCGTGACGTCGGTCATCGCCCTTGCCCTGGCGCGGCGGTTCTCGCGGGTCGATGACATCCGCATCGGCCTGCTGCTGGACGATGAGGATACAGGCGGGCCGGCGCAGGTTTCCGACCTCGAAGGGCTGACAAATGCGCCGCCTGCGGCTCTCACATGTCGAAACGGTCGCTATGTCTGGCGCTCCGGCGAGGCTGCCAAGACAAGCTTTCGCGCCGTGGACGGCATTCAAATGGACGCGATCGCGATCTCGCCGAACGATATCCTCACGCTGGCAGCCGCAACGGACGCGCCAAATATCGAAATCAATCTGGCGACGGGCATGAGCTCCAGTCGCAGACGCGGCGAGCCGATGTCTACCGAGATCGTAATCGAACTCCAGGGACAGGACGATGCTGCCCGTCCCTTTTCCACGCGCCATGCCGTGGTTCATCCGCAAGGGCAGTTTCCCCTCACCGGGCTGGGCGTGGCAATGGTTCTCGAAAGGTGCCTGGGACTGGACGAGCAACCGCCAGCCCCTGTGGGCCTCTATTTCCCGAGTCAGTTGTTAGAACCAGCGAACTATCAGGCCCGGCTTGAAGAGATTGGTGGAAGGATTCTGGATCTGGAGGCGCCGTGAACGCGTGACGGGTTTCCGCTCCCGACTATCTGGCGAGGGCGAGAACATCGAAGACCCTGCCATCCCTTGATGCCTATGTACGCATCGGGCTCGAACGGAACGGTCCGCTGCTGTAACTGCGACGTCATGGTGCTGATCAGTCATCTCTATCCAGCTTACGTCCCCGCCGGACAGCGCGGCCGCCCATTGAAAGCTTGCGCTGTTGGTCCCCGTGCCCTTCTCAAATGCATCAGACGACGCGCTTCAACATATGCGCGAACATCCTCTCCTCGACGTTGGTTACGCCATTGGCATGAAAATGCTGGATGTGAGGACCATGTTCGTGATGCCGATTGCGCGCCTCGACAGACGCCCACTCTTCCACGAACACGAAATGCCCAGGCTCGTCCAGATCCTCAAACAGATCGTAACGGACATTGCCCTCTTCGTTGCGCGACGGCTCGACAAGAACGGACAGATCACGTCGCAGTTCGTTCTCTTTGCCCGTCTTGGCCTTGAGACCGACCACGATGAATAATTCGCTCATTCGTTTCTTCTCCTTGCGGGAAATGGCGGCGACAGAAATCGCCGCCGCCATCATGAGGCCTCAGCCCTTGGCCGCTTCCTCGGCCGCCTTTTCGGGGTTGAACCCATCGAAACTGTCGAAGACGCCCATGAAGCCGGGCACAGTCGCCTGACGCGCCCAGTCGCGCTGAAGCTCGCAATACATCTGCACACGGCCGATGAGCTTCCCGCCGGCCTGCTCGATGCGACGCAGTGCCGTCTCGTGCGCGGCGAGCGAGGTGCCGCCAACGGCATCGACCGGCACATAGACCTCATAGCCTTCCTGGATCGCGTCGAGCGCGGGGAAGGTCAGGCACGCCTCGGTCCAGAGCGCGGTCATGATCAGCTTGCGGCGCCCGAGCGCCTTCACCGCCTGCTTGAACTCGGTGTCCTCCCAGCTATTGATCGAGGTGCGGTCATAGGTCGGCAGGTGGCCGATCACGTCCTGCAGTTCCTGGATCGGCGGCTTGTTGCGGCCGGTCGCGACGTTGACCGTCGAGTGGATAATCGGAAGGCTGTAATTCAGCGCCGCCTTGGCCGTGCTCACGATGTTGAAGACGAGTTCCTCGCGGGACATCGAGCGGATCGAGGAAACCTGGATCGGCTGGTAGTCGATGATGATGAGCGCCGAATTCTCGGGTGTGAGAAGATGGTCGGTCTGGGGGTTGCGGATGGTTTCACTGGCCATTTGCGGTCTCTTTCGTCGATTGGAGATTTTGCGCTGGAGGCGGGCCGAAGCCCTCGGTTCAGGTGGAGGGGCGAGCGCTGATCCCTCCACAGGAAGAAGAGGCCGGCCGCGCAAACCGGTCCGGCCTCTTCGATCATGCGGCGGCCGTCATGAAGCGCCCGCTATTGAAATCATCGACGGCCTGGCGGATTTCCGCCTCGCTGTTCATCACGAATGGCCCGTAGCCCACGATCGGCTCGTCGATCGGCTCGCCTGTCAGGATCAGCAGCCTGGCTTCTCCATCGGCATGGATGTTGACCTCGTCGCCCTCGCGATCGAGCAGCACCATTTCGGCTTCGCCCGCCTCGTGGCTGCTCTCGACGGTCACATGACCGGTCAGAACCACGATCATGGCGGTATGGCCCGTCGGCAGGTCAAGCGTCAGATCGGTGTCGGCCTTCAGGCTCAGATCCCATACGTTGATCGGCGTGAAGGTCTTTGCCGGCCCTTTCGTCCCGCGATAGTCGCCGGCGATAATCCGCGCCTTGCCCGCGCCGCCGGGAAGTGAGACGACCGGGATGTCGGCCTTCAGGATGCCCTGATAGCCGCCGGGTGCCATCTTGTCCTTCGCGGGCAGGTTCACCCAGAGCTGCACCATGCGGAACGGTCCACCCGCTTTGGCAAAGCCGGGCGAGTGGTATTCCTCGTGAATGATGCCGCCCGCCGCCGTCATCCACTGGACGTCGCCGGGACCAATCATGCCACCGTTGCCGGCGGAATCGCGATGCTCGACCTCGCCGTCATAGACGATGGTGACGGTCTCAAACCCACGATGCGGATGCTCACCGACGCCGCGCCGCTGCTTGGTCGGTTCGAAATTGTGCGGCCCGGCATAGTCGAGCAGCAGGAACGGGCTGATGTGCGCGCCCAGCGTGTTGTACGAGAAGAGCGAGCGAACCGGGAAACCGTCGCCCACCCAATGCTGGCGGTCGTTGCCGTAACGACCCAGAATCTTCTTGGTCATTGTCGCGTCCTCCAATCCCCATGCCGCGCTCGGCGCGGTGAGATGCTTGATAGCGGTGGACGTACCAGCGCAACGATGAGTCAGTAAGATTGCTTAAAGCGACGCAGCGTCCTACTAAAAGGACGATGCAGGACCTGAACGACCTCTATTATTTTGCTGCCATCGTCGATCATGGCGGCTTCTCACCGGCGGGGCGTGCGCTCGGCATCCAGAAATCGAAGCTGAGCCGCCGCATCCTTCTGCTTGAAGAGCGCTTGGGCGTGCGCCTCCTCAATCGGTCCTCGCGCCGCTTCTCGGTGACAGAGATCGGCCGCGAGTATTACGAGCGCTGCGTCGCGATGCTTGTCGAAGCCGAGGCGGCCGAACAGATTGTCGCCGAGGTGCGGGCGGAGCCGCGCGGCGTGGTGCGCATGAGTTGCCCCACGGCGCTCCTGTCCTTTCAGTTCGGCGAATTGATCTCTCGCTTCATGATGCAGAATCCCGCCATAAAGATCCAATTGGAGAGCACGAACCGCCGCGTCGATGTGATCGCCGAAGGGCTCGATCTGGCTGTCCGCCTGCGGTTTCCGCCGCTGGAGCCGACCGATCTGGTCATGCGGCGACTGGACGAAAGCGTTCAGTGCCTCGTCGCAGCGCCTCGCCTGATCGATCACACCATACAATCGCCCGTCGATCTCCAGGCGCTGCCGAGCCTGGATCTGCAACGGCCGCATCGGGACCATGCCTGGGAACTGCACCACGCGGATGGTCAGGTGGCGAGTGTCCCGCACTCACCCCGCCTTGTCACGGACGACATGTCGGTTCTGCGGAACGCTGCAATCGCAGGGGCGGGCGCCGTGCAGTTGCCGACCATCTTCATCTGGGACGATATCCGTGCCGGTCGGCTCATCCACGTGCTTCCCGATTGGAGACCACGATCGGGCATCGTCCACGCGGTCTTCCCCTCGCGGCGCGGGCTGCTTCCATCGGTTCGAGCGCTGGTCGATTTCCTTGCTCGCGAATGCGCCATACAGCGAACACGGGCTGACAAGTTCGTACCGCCGATGCCAACACAACGATAATCGCTTCAACTGGGCCGGCGTCCTCCATCCCAGGAATGGTTATACCGACGATATTGACGAAGGCGCGGAGGTCAGACCAAGCAAATAGTGACTTTCGATTCTGATGGCTTATCCGTTTCGCGGCTAGTGGTCACCGCCCCACCCGCCTGAGTGAGAGCACTCGGAACGGAATGCCTTGCCCGACCAACGCGGGAGCGCCGCTTGGCCGCGCTCTGAACGAACGGTTACACGGCCTGATCAATCTGGATGCAAGCGCGAGGCTAGGGCCGGAAAACGGTCTCAACAGTATCGACCAAAGCTTGAGTTTACTGCCAGGCCTCCTTTCGACGCAAACGAGTGACATCCGGCACATCGTTGATTCCAAAAAGTGAGAGAAGTCGAAGCACGCGCACGCTTTGGCGTGCTCCGATTGCTCCGTCACAGAGGGGCCTCGCACGCATCATAGTTGCGCTGGCGCTCCTGAATGACTGCTCTTAGAACCAGACCGCGTTTCCCGTCGCCGTAGTAGCTATTTGGTAGCTAGCGGTCGCTGGCTTCGAGCGAAGACTAATTTAGAATAAGTTGCTGATTTTATTGGTACAGTTGGGTGGGCTCGAACCACCGACCTCCTGTTCCACAGGTGCCGGGTCTGAACAGCGCTTCCGATCCGTCCGATTTGTACGCTACGGCGCGCAGGAGTTAGCGGCGACATCGGAGAGCCTCTCTTTGGTGCAGCAGACGATGTAGATGAACGCATCCGGCGCAATTGGGCTACGCAGATGGCGTCGAAACAAGTAGCAGCGAAATCTGCGCCTTCCTCGTAGGCCAACTCAAGCACCAAGGTCGCGCCAGGGAAAAGCTCATCACGCTGTGCGTTGCTTGATCCGATTATGGCGGAGATTATCGAAACTCGTGCAGGAACCATGGTTGAAAATGATAGCAACAAGCGACGCCGGCTCGTCGAGTTCAAGGACGGTTGCCGCTACGGCAAGTTTGGAAAGACCAAAGCTTATGAACTGATCGCCCACGAGAGGATCAGGGCGTACAAGATGGGCGGCAAGACCCTGATCGACCTCGACAGTGTGGATGAATATCACGCTTCGCTGCCGAGGGTCGAAACGAAAGCGAGCTAGGCCGCCGCCGATCTCCGCAGCGAGACGGCGGGCATGCACACTGTCGCGTAGGCTGTCGAGCCGATCCGACCAATTTTACATTAAGCGCACGCACTCGGCCCAATAGGCCGCAAGATTTGTTCTTGCCGCTCTTGCCAAGCTAGCGCGTCACCACCGCGCCGCAGTCGCCTATTTCTCCGTCCGGAACGGCATCGGCCGTGGCAACTGCCGAGTAGTTTGCTGTTTTTTGCGACCTCGTTCCTACTAAGCTCTCGCAATGAGCATCTCCTACGTCTCCCCACAAGTCTCATCGCACTCTTGCTGGGCAAGCTGCTTGGCTTCGTTCTCGTTCGCAGAAGAAACAATCACATTGGGCTTGTTTACACCGTTCGCGCACTTGCACTTATATTCCCAATTAAAGTTGCCTGGTGAGCCTGCCGGCGTCTTCTTCACAAACGTAATGGTGGACATTCTGCTTTCCTTCTTGTGTAGGAACCATGCGTTCCGGTTAACAAGGCAAAATTTCGCGACCCACTAACGGACTGAAGCACCTCCAAATCCTCAATCGGCGGCTTATCGAAGCTGCGAATAGGCCTGGATCGGCGGGCGCAGATTGCTGTCTTCGCTGGGCGAGAACAGGCCGCGATCGAGATCGATCGTCAGCGAGAAGCGGCTCGGCCGATCCACAATGCCCGAGCCCGCGGCAGCGCCCTTCTCGTACGCCTCATCGGCAAAGTGCAGATCAATCTCGTCGAACTCAAGCCCGTAGCGATATCGGTTTGTCCCCTTTGGAAGCTCGAACTCCGATATCCAAATCAATTCCGGATGGAAGAATTGCGGCTTCATGCGCTTGCTCTCCACGGCCCTTCCCCGCTCATTGTAGGCCTGGATGCCGGAGGTAGGCTTGGTATTGTCGAGGACGATCAGGCGCACGTTCTGCAGTGGATAACGGATGATGCTGGCATATTCCGGCGGCAGCTTTCTATCCATGCCGAAGCTTTCCGGCACTTCCGGATTGCGGTTGGTGTAACCGACCCCCTGAACGATCGTCCTGATATGCTTGTCCTCGTGCATGATGACTTCGACGGTCCGCTTCGGCGCCACCTGGAATGGCTTCAAATTCGTGATGGACGACAGGTGCAGGCGCGGATGGATGGTGTGGGGCTGATATCGTGCGACGGCCAGCTGGATCATCGGACCGTGGGCAGGGCCCGGATCTACGCCGATATCCACGTAGAATTCACCGCACTCACCGTCGAATTCCGGCTTGTAGAGCAGCAGCGAGACTTTCTGCGAGCTGTCATTCGGAAGAGGAACATTGCTGAGCGTGGCCACGAATCCCGAGAAGCGTTCTCTGGTGATTGTGCCCGTCAGCGGAGTCGAACGGACGGTGGGATCCGATCCCCACCGCGTGACGAAATCCGCGATCGGGCTGAGATATCCCGGCTTTCCGTCTGCACCCGGATCCTTGCTCAGGGCTGAGGCCGGAATGTCCCGCAGCCTCGGCGCATTCAAGGCTTCGGTCGCGCTCAGCGGGACGGGATCGAGCACCGGCGAGGGCTTGGACGTCGGTGAGTAGGGCCGGTCGCTGACGAGGTCGCCGGGCGCACACACGACGGCGAACAACCCGTTCACTCCGCAGGCCTGGTACCAGTCCTGTCCAAGGTACAGCCGCGGATAGCAATGCTTCTCGACGCAAATCCGCCGGCCGGGTTCGAAATCCGTGAGCCTTTCCGGCGTGATCCACTGGAGGCGCGTCACGGTCGGGAGCGGCGGTGCCGCCGATGCGGGCATCAGGAGTTTGAACAACCTAACGTTATTATCCTCCTCTTTCAGCTCCTTCATCCGTTTCGAATCGGTCGGCGGCCGTGTCTCCACATCGAAGCGGCCGAGCGCGTCCTTTTCCGGCTTGGCATCCGTGTCCGACGCGGGGAAATCGTTGACGAAGCGGGACGTCGCGACGACGCGCAAGCACAGTTCGCGGGCCGCGGTGTCGCTGAACGGAAAATTCAGTCCCCGCAACGATCCGGTTTCGTCGAAGGTGAGGTCGAGACGCCCCTCCGGGTTGGTTCCCCTGTCCCGCGGAATTCTGATCGCGTCATGGAACAGCGGCCGGTCTCGCGTCGGAGGGTTAAATTTGAACCGCGGCCCGTCTTTGGTCGCCGCGGTCGGGTCGGCGGGCTGGATCGCCACCGCTGGATCGAAATCCGGCCAGCTTGCTTCGAGCCGCAGTTCGCCGGTCGAGGCGCGGTCGATCTCGATCTGGCCGACGAAATAGGTCGTGGCGCCTTCCTCTTCGCTCGGCAGGTCGAGCGCCGACAGCAGATCGGTCGGATCAAGCGTCTTGGCGTAATCCTCCCACGAGGCATTTCGCTTCACGCGCACGGGCTGAACGGCGAGAAGCGGAACCTCGCGCCTGACACCGTCGACGAGACGCGGCCGCATGACGCTGGGAATGACCGGCACCGCAAGCGGCTTTTCCACCGCATGGACGACGCTCAGCGTCATCCAGGCGTTGATGCCGTTGTCCGGCGTCTGCAACAGAAGCGCCGCGAACGCCCGCGAGAATGCCTCGTCCACGGCCTTGCGTTCGGCGTACCGCCCGTCCTTTTGCTTCGTGACCGCCTTTTCGGGCGGCAAACCATCCGCCAAGTCGTCGATGTATTGCTCGAGTGCAGAATCGAACGTGAGGCCGCGGACCGCTGTCTGTGCGGCGGCGCGGATCACGGACTTGAAGGAGGATCGAAGATCGCTTCTTCGGCGCAGAAGCTCATAGCCATCGGGGACGCACCAGACCCGCAGGTTGACCTCCTCAGCCGGCGCGATCTCGAGCGCCAGCCGATCGATCTGTCGGGTTATTCCGGCGCCCTTGATGGTTCCCTTCGAGTCACCGAAATTGACGCGGCCGCCGTTGCGTCCCTCGGACCAACGCCGGATCAGAAGCTCGATCGGCTGCGCGGTGACGGGAGATGCGCCGTCCTTCCAGAACGCATGCAGGGGAAGATCGTCGGGAAAGCCGGCGGGAACTGCGCCGGACCGCTCGAAGCGGACCCGCAAATTCCGCGCCAGCGGATCGGGATAGTATGCCGCCCTCGGCTGGTGCGCCGAGGCGCGCGGAAGCAGCACGGCCGGGCGGCTGCGCTCCTGCTTAGGCTTCTCATTGAGCTTCGTCGGCTTCGGCTCCCGCGTCGATTCGCCATCGGTGATGAAGTTGCCGTTTTCCTCATGCAGGGAATAACCGGAAAATGCGCCGGGTGGTTTCGCCTCGAACACCGCGTCGAACATTCCCGCCTGTTCGGCGCGCTCGAAGGTCGTGCGTGGCGGCACGAGATATCGCCGCGCCACGTCCTTGTCGCCCGCGGGCTTGCTGGCGCTGCGCAGCACGATACGCTCGACTTGCTCGGCGGGTCCCCGGTTGACGGGGTCGGATTTCGATTTGGAGGGCGGCGTCTCGTGCTTGCGCCACGCCAGCGCCTCATCCTGCGACACCAGGATGCCCGGCGCCGGAGTATCGTGCGGCGGGCCGAATTTGAACGGGACGACGACGGAGCCCGCCGGTGAACCGCCGAGCACGACGGTTTGCTCGCTGCCATTTTGGACGCCGCGCGCATTGAATGCGCGTGTCACATCGGCCAGAGACGGGCCGCCGCCGTTCGGATAGAGCGGCGCAAGTCCCAGGAGATAGCTGTCGCCGGTGCGCAACGCGGGCTGCTTGTCCTCCGGCTTGTTCGAAAAGCTGTAGGTCGTGTCGAGGGCGAGATCGGTGTTTTCGTCCTGCCCCGGCCATTTTTTCTCTTCGGCTTCCCTAGCTCCTGTCTTCTCGCCTACGGAAGCCGTGGTTTGCAGGTCGGTCGACAGTGCCAAGCTCGCGCCCATCCAGGCGAACATCTGTTGGTCGCTCGACGCGGTGGCTGCGGGAGTTCCGGTGCCGGCGGCGCCGATCAGCTTGTGTGCGACTCGGACAAGTCCATGATCGCGATGCCGGACGTCGCGATATTCCTTTTGCTGCTCGACTGCGCGCAGCGCCTCGATGCTGACGGTTCGCGCGACCAGCGAGCGCCATTCCCGCCCATTCGCAAGCTGTCCGGCATTCTCGACCGGCCGCTCGCCGTGCTTCCAGCGCTGGATGTAGGGCCGGTAGCCGATCGCCAAATCCTCGGCGAAATACGGGTTCTTCTTGTCGCCCTTCGGTTCAGTCTTGCCCGCCACTCTTCCTACCGCGAGGCCGCTGACCATGTGCGCCATAGCGCCGTGGTCGATCAGTTGCAGGCCCCTGGCCTGTTGTTCGGGCAGTTTCGTGGAAACGGTGTCGAGCAGGGTGCCGTCGCGCTGGGCGCCCTCGTTCTGCTCGGCCTGCATGCGGAGTGCGCCGACGTTGTTCGAGAGGTTCAGTGTGAGAAGCTCGAAGCGGTCGTCTGCGTGCAGATCGATCACGCCATTCCTGATTGGCGGCGACAGGCATTCGGGCAGGTCGGTGTTCGTGCGGTGATCTTTTTGACCGCATGGGCGAAAATAGCCACCCTTCTTGCATTGATAGGCGACAAAGTCGGCCTTGACCGGACTCGCGGCCAGTTCGGCGTCGAGGGCTTGCGGCGTATGAGCGGCGGCAGCGGAAAACCAGGCGGCAATCAGGTCGCAATTCTCCAACTGGCCCAGGTTTTCCGGCTTGATGTCGATCTCCACGTCGACGATCAGGCGGAGATACTTGGCCAGTGTCGGTTGGGCCCGGATGCCGAAGAATTTTCGCCGCACCGCTTCATCGAGGCGATCCGCATCCGTCCTGGTCACAAGTCTTTCGACATCCTTGGTGCCGATCGGATTGTTCTGCCAGTGGCGGTGATGGGCTTGAAAATTCTTCGACGCCTGCGAGCGAAGATTCGCCATCTTGCTGGTCATCGCCGCGGGCGCTGCTCCGCCGGTTTGCTGCCGAATGATGTCGCCGATAACCGCCCGCATCATGTCCCGTCCCGCTCCCGGGGGTTGGACAAAGCGACGCTCGCTGGGACCTTGCGGGCTTTGGCGCAGCCGGCCCTCTCCGATAATGCCAAGCAATACGTTTTGCACCTCTCGCCGCTGCTCGCCCAACAGCTCTTCCCTGGCGGACAATCTCGACGGCCCGGACAAACGCTCCAGACCGCCAAAGGCATCGCCGGCGGGAGCGCCGATGTCCGCTTCGAACAGGCTGCGCAGGATTTTGCGGCGGAAGCCGGCGAGCAGCGTTTGCCGGAACGGGCGGTCGACATACATCGACGCCAGCGCATTGATCCAGGTCGAGTCGTTAAGGCCGAGCGTGCCGGCTACTGCTTTCGAGAAACCTTCGGCGAGCTGCTGGGCATCGAGCCTGGTCGGCCCGACCGCGGCCATTCGTGTCTCATAGGCCACGAACAGGCTTGCCAGCTTGAGGTACTGGGTATCGTCGTAGAGCGATTGAAGGGCCTCGGCGACATAGTGGGTCTGTGACCAGTTCGTCTTCTGCAGGTCGACCTGCTGGCGATGGAGTTTGACGGTGAAAAGGCTCTGGTTCGCCTGGAAGGTCTGCGCGACGTCCGTGTTGGGATCAAACGGCACCGCAAATGGCGAGACGACATTGGGCTGCGCGTTCTCTTTGAGAATGTCGTGCAGCGTGGCGAAACCGTCCGATGGCTTGCTGAAGATGGTGCGCCACAAATCTCCGGCAGCGGCAGCACTGGTTACGTCCGAGGCTGCGGCATCGACCGAAGCTTTGACATATTCGGGTGTGCCGTCGCGCTGGATCGCGACAACCAGCTTGGGTACGAGCTTGGTTATCGTTTCCGGCCATTTGTGGA
>NZ_PSRR01000242.1 GCF_004296405.1 Bradyrhizobium sp. Leo170 | reverse complement strand
CGCCGCCGCCCGATCAGACGACGGCCCAACCGACCGCGGAGCCGGCTCCAGCACAGCCCACGCAGCAATCCGCCGCGCCGTTCCCAGCTCCAATGCCGAGCGGCAGTTTTTCGCGCTAGTTCCTGCTAGACTCCATTGACCTACACGCGTTTACCCCAACAGCGCTTTGATGATCCATGTCCTTCACGATCGCCATCATCGGCCGGCCCAATGTCGGAAAGTCGACGCTGTTCAACCGCCTGGTCGGGCAGAAGCTCGCGCTGGTGGATGACGAGCCCGGCGTAACGCGCGACCGCCGCGAGGGGCAGGCGCGGCTCGGCGATCTCGAATTCACCATTATCGACACCGCCGGTCTCGACGAGGGCGCCAAGGGCTCGCTGACCGCGCGCATGCAGGAGCAGACCGAAACCGCGATCGGCCTTGCCGACGCGCTGATGTTCGTGATCGACGCGCGGGTGGGTCTGACGCCGACCGACCGCGCTTTCGCCGATTTCGCCCGCCGCGCCGACAAGCCGGTGGTGCTTGTCGCCAACAAGGCCGAGGGCAAACATGGCGAGCTCGGCGCGATGGAATCCTACGCGCTGGGCCTGGGCGATCCGGTGCAGATTTCCGCCGAGCACGGCGAGGGCATGGGCGAACTTTATGACGCGCTGAGCGTGCTGATGCCGGCGCCTGCCGAAGATGATGAAGACCTCGAGGATGAAGCGCCGGAAACCGAGGAGGACGTCAGCCAACGTCCGATCCGCGTCGCCATTGTCGGCCGCCCCAATGCCGGCAAGTCGACGCTGATCAATCATCTGCTCGGCGAGGAGCGGCTCTTGACCAGCCCGGAAGCCGGCACCACGCGGGATTCCATCGCGGTCGAAATCAAATGGCAGGGCCGCGACTTCCGCCTGTTCGATACCGCGGGCCTGCGGCGGCGATCGCGGATCGAGGAGAAGCTGGAAAAGCTGTCGGTTGCGGATGCGCTGCGCGCGGTGCGCTTTGCCGAAGTCGTCGTGCTGATGATGGACGCGCAGAACAAGTTCGAGGAGCAGGACCTGCGCATCGCCGATCTGGTCGAGCGCGAAGGCCGCGCGATCGTGCTCGCGGTCAACAAATGGGACCTGGTCGAGCGCAAGCCGAACCTGATCTCAGGCTTGCGCGCCGATGCCGATCATTGGCTGCCGCAGGTGAAGGGCGTGCCTGTTGTTGCGGTGTCCGGGCTGATGGGCGAGGGCATCGATCGGCTGATGAAGGCGATCGAGGAGGCCTACGCCACCTGGAACAAGCGCGTTCCCACCGCCGCGCTCAATCGCTGGTTCGAGCAGGCGATCGCGGCCAACCCGCCGCCCGCCGTCTCCGGCCGGAGGTTGAAGCTGAACTATATCACCCAGAACAAGGCGCGGCCGCCGAGCTTCGTGCTGTTCTGCTCGCGCGCCGACGCCGTGCCGCAATCCTATCTGCGCTATCTCACCAACTCGCTGCGCGAAACCTTCGACCTGCCGGGCACGCCGGTGCGCATCACGCTGCGCGAAAAGGCCAATCCCTTCGCCCACAAGCGCAAGCGGTTGTCATGAGCGAAGAAGCCGCCGTCATCGTCGAAACTCCACCGAGGCGCGGCGGCGCTGCGATTTTCATCTTCGGCACCGTCCTGCTGGACATGCTGGCGCTCGGCGTCGTCATTCCGATCCTGCCGAAACTGATCGAGGGTTTCGTCGACAATGATACGGCGAGCGCCGCGCGGATCTTCGGCCTGTTCGGCACCGCCTGGGCGCTGATGCAGCTTTTGTTCTCGCCGATCCTCGGCGGATTGTCCGACAGGTTCGGGCGGCGTCCGGTGGTGCTGTTGTCGAACTTCGGTCTCGCCGCCGACTATGTGCTGATGGCGCTGGCGCCGTCGCTGATCTGGCTGTTCATCGGCAGCCTGATTTCGGGCATCACGTCGGCGAGCGTCTCGACCGCCTTTGCCTATATCACTGACGTCACCGCGCCGGAGCAGCGCGCCACCATGTTCGGCAAGATCGGCGTCGCCTTCGGCGCCGGTTTCATCCTGGGGCCGGCGCTTGGCGGTCTGCTCGGCGGCTTCGATCCGCGATTGCCGTTCTGGGTTGCGGCAGGCCTGAGCTTTGCCAACGGACTCTATGGCCTGCTGATCCTGCCGGAGTCGCTGCCGCGAGAGCGTCGTTCGCCGTTCCGCTGGAAGAGCGCCAATCCGATCGGCGCGCTGCATCTGCTGGGCTCGGACCGCGTGCTCGCGGGCCTCTCGCTTGCGAACTTCTTCGCCCAGCTTGCGCACGTCGTGCTGCCCTCAACCTACGTGCTCTATGCGACCTATCGCTACGGCTGGGACACCGCGACCGTCGGCGCCACGCTGGCGCTGGTCGGCCTTTGCCAGATGATCGTGCAGGGCGCGGCGATCGGACCGATCGTCAAGCGTTTCGGCGAGCGGCGGGCGTTGTTGTTCGGGCTCGCCTGCGGCGCGATCGGCTTTCTGATTTTCGCGAGTGCGCCGACCGGAGCGCTCTCCTGGTTCGGTATTCCCGTGATGGCGCTGTGGGGTGTCGCGGGCGCGGCGCTCCAGGCGTTGATAACGCAGCTCGTCGCGCCGGATCAGCAGGGCCAGCTCCAGGGCGCGACCACCAGCGTGCAGAGCGTGTCCCAGCTCGTGGGGCCCTTCCTGTTCACGCTGACGTTCGCGTATTTCATCGGCACAAGCGCGCCGTTCAAGCTGCCGGGCGCGCCGTTCTTCCTTGCCGCCGCGCTGTTGCTGCTGGCGCTATTGGTAGCGTCGCTGACGCTCGCGAGAAAAGCGCAAGCTTCGTAGCTTCGTAGGGTGGGCAAAGCGCAGCGTGCCCACCGTCGCGAGCACAGCACTCGATGGTGGGCACGGCGCTTCGCGCCTTTGCCCACCCTACAAGCCTCACGCCATTACTTCTTCACCAGCGGGCATTCGCTGGCTTCCAGCGGCTTGGCCGCGTCTTCCGGCGCGATGGTGGCGATCAGCTTGTAATAGTCCCACGGATATTTGGACTCTTCCGGCTTCTTCACCTCGAATAGATAGGCCGGGATGATGCGGCGGCCGTCGATGCGCAGCGGGCCCTTGCCGAACAGGGGATCGTCGGTCGGCAGTTCCTTCATCTTGACGACGGTCTTGGCGCCATCATGGGTGTTGCCGCCCATCGCCTCCAGCGCCTTCAGGTAATGCAGCACGGCCGCGTAATTGCCGGCGACCGTCATCGACGGCATCATGCCCTTTGGCGACACCTTGGTGAAACGCTTCGACCATTCGCGGGTCTTGTCGTTCAAATCCCAGTAGAAGGATTCCGTAAACGTCAGTCCCTGCGCGGTCTTCAGGCCGAGCGAATGCACGTCGGTGATGAAGAGCAGGAGTGCCGCGAGCTTCTGGCCGCCGGAGACGATGCCGAATTCCGACGCCTGCTTGATCGAGTTGGTGGTGTCGCCGCCGGCATTCGCGAGCCCGACCACCTTCGCCTTCGACGATTGCGCCTGCAGCAGGAAGGAGGAGAAGTCGGACGTGTTGAGCGGGTGCTTCACGCTGCCCAGCACCTTGCCGCCATTGGCGAGAACGACCGCGGTCGTATCGCGCTCCAGCGCATGGCCGAAGGCGTAGTCGGCGGTGAGGAAGAACCAGCTATCGCCGCCGGCCTTGGTCAGCGCCTTGCCGGTGCCGTTGGCGAGCATGTAGGTGTCGTAGGTGTAGGAGATCGTGTTCGGCGTGCAGGCCTTGCCGGTGAGATCGGCAGTGGCCGCACCCGAGTTGAGCAGCACCGCGTTCTTCTCCTTGACGAGATTGCTGACCGCGAGCGCGACGCCCGAGTTCGGCGTGTCGACGATGACGTCGACCTTCTCGTTGTCGATCCATTGCCGGGCGATGTTGACGCCAACGTCCGGCTTGTTCTGGTGATCGCCGCTCAGCACCTCGATCTTCCAGCCCTTGTTGCGCAGTCCGGAATCCTCGACCGCCATGTTGACCGCGGCGACCGAATTGGCGCCGCCGATGTCGGCGTAAAGGCTCGACATGTCGTTCAAGACGCCGATCTTGACGGTTTTGTCCTGAGCCTTGTCTTGAGTTTTGTCTTGGGCGAAGGCCGGGGTCGCAAGACCCAATCCGGCACAGGCGAATAGCGCGGCGTAGCGCCGCGCGCGCGTCGTTTTCATGTGTTCCCTCCTGTTGATGCCGGCATGGCCCTCTTTTTTGGGGGCCTTTCACCAGCGGCGCGGTCGGGGTGACCCGATCCTCGGGTTCCCGCTTATCCTGTCTCGCGCCTTCCGGCAATGCGCTTATCGTAGCGCATCGGAGGTCAGTTTGAATTTCTGGATGCGCTTGGCGTTGTCGACCTCGGCGGTATAGACGTTGCCATTGGCGTCGACGGCCATGGCGTGGACCCAGTGGAATTGCCCGGCATTGCGGCCGCTGCGGCCGAAACTGCCGACCACGGAGCCATCGTCGCGCCTGACGATCCGGATCTCGTTGTTCTCGCCGTCGGCGCTCAAGAGATATGTTTGGTTCGGATCGGGCCAGAGCGCGATGTCCCACACCGCGCCGTTGCCGAGCGTGTCCTTTTCAAAGAACCACTCTTTGACGAAGGTCCCATCCTTCTTGAACACCTGGATACGGTTGTTGATGCGGTCGCAGACATAGACCAGCCCGTCATTGGCGAGCTTCACGCAATGCACGGGATTGCCGAATTGCTGCGCAACCGGCGCCTTGGGATCATAGGCGGCCTGCTTGTCGTCATCAGGCTTGTTGCCATAGGCGCCCCAGTGCCGCTTGTAGGCGCCGGTGGTGGCGTCGAACACGATCACGCGGCGGTTGCCGTAGCCGTCGGCGACGTAGATCTCGTTCGCCTCCTTGTCGATCGCAGTCTCCGCGGGCTTGCCGAGCTGTGTGGTGTCGTTGGAGCCCTTGCTCGGCGCGATCTTGCCGATCTGGGAGACGAACTTGCCGTCGAGCGTGAATTTCAGGATCGCGTTGTCATTGTCGGCATTGCCGCCGACCCAGACGAAGCCGCGCTCGTCGACCTCGATGCCGTGCTCGCGGCCGACCCATTCATAGCCTTCGCCGGGCCCGCCCCACGCGCGCAAGAGATTGCCGTCGGCGTCGAACTCGAGCACCGGCGGCGCCGGAACGCAGCATTTCGAGCGCGGCGGATTGAGCGTTGCGCCTTTCTCGTCATCGGTCAGCGAGCGCGGGCGATGGATCACCCAGACATGGCCCTGCCAGTCGACGGTGATGCCGCCGACCTGCCCGAGGATCCAGTTGTTCGGCAACGGCTTCGGCCAGGCCGCATCGACCGCGAAGGCCGGAATGTCGCCGGCATGCGATGGCGCCGACAGGCAGAAGCAGGCGATACAGCTTAAGATGAATCCGAAAAGGGTGCGCGCGCGATTGAGCCTCGCCGTCATGATTGCCTCCCTGATTTTTTCTTGGCGGTTTGCCCGCTCAGGTAGCAGTCAATCGCGCCGAGGAGGTTTAGTCAATCGCCCGTCATTGCGAGGAGCGTAGCGACGAAGCAATCCATTTCGCCACTTGCGGAGACGTGGATTGCTTCGCTTCGCTCGCAATGACGGAGAAAATCACGCCGGCGGATGAAAGCTCATCAGCTTGCGCGAGGGGTAGTCGTAGAACTTGCCGGTCTCGTTCCATTCCGGCATGCACATCGGCAGGATGAATTCCGCCGCTTGCTCGGGCGTATCGAGATCCATCGGGTCTTCGCCCGGAAACACGGCGGCGCGCATGCGGGTGCGGATCGGGCCCGGGCTGAACAGGTTGACGCGCAGCCTCAAGGTCGCGGTCTCGTTGGCCCAGACGCGGACCAGCGTTTCCAGCGCGGCCTTCGACGCCGCATAGGGACCGAGATAGGCGAGCGCCTTGTTGGCCGCGCCTGAGGTGATGAACACCGCGCGTCCGGCATCGGACACTTTCAGGAGCGGCTCCATGCAGCGGATGAGCTGGAAATTTGCGGTCACGTTGACCGCCATCACGTCGTTCCACGATTTCAGATCGATGTGGCCGAGCGGTGAGGAGGGACCGGCGACGCCGGCATTGCCGACGAGGATGTCGAGCTTGCCATGACGCTCATGCAGCGCGGCGCCTAAGCGGGCGATGCCGTCGGAATCGGTGAGGCTGAGCGGCACCAGCGTGGCGCTGCCGCCGCTTTGCCGGATCTCGTCGTCGAGCTCCTCGAGCCCGCCTTGGGTCCGCGCCACCGCCACGATATGCGCGCCGGCTTTCGCCAGCGCCAGCGCAGTGGCATAGCCGATGCCGCGCGAGGCGCCGGTGACGAGGGCGATGCGGGAGGCGAGGGGAAGGGGCATTTACGGATTAACTCTTCGTGGTCGTCCCGGCCAAGGGCGCAACTTGCGCTCCGGGGCCGGGACCCATACTCCGCGGCGGTCATGATACGCGACGGCGGTTGTGTCCAATGGCTTCCGAAAAACAGAGCCGGTGGTTGGTTATGGGTCCCGGCCCCGGAGCGCAAGTTGCGCCCCAGGCCGGAACGACAATTCAGCTCGCCTCTGCCAGCAGCGAGAGCTGGCGCGGCTGCGGCTCGGCTTCACTGTGGTCGGTGAGATGCGTCGGATAGGCGCCCGTGAAACAATGGTCGGCGAACTTCGGGTTGGCCGGATCGCGGCCGCCGGGATAGCCCATTGCGCGATACATGCCGTCGATCGACAGGAAGGCCAGCGAGTCCGCGCCGATGATCTCGCGCATCTCCTCCAGCGTGTGCGTCGCCGCCAGCAGGCCGCCGCGGTCAGGCAGGTCGATGCCGTAATAGTCGGGATAGAGGATCGGCGGGGAAGCGAGGCGGAAGTGCACTTCAAGGGCGCCGGCGTCGCGCATCATGCGCACGATCTTCTTCGAGGTGGTGCCGCGCACCAGCGAGTCGTCGATCAGGAGGATGCGCTTGCCCTCGATCGCGGCGCGGTTGGCCGAATGCTTCATGCGCACGCCGAGCTCGCGCACGCTCTGGGTCGGCTGAATGAAGGTGCGGCCGACATAGTGGTTGCGGATGATGCCAAGCTCGAACGGCACGCCGGAATACTGGCTGTAGCCGACCGCGGCGGGTACGCCGGAGTCTGGCACCGGCACGACGACGTCGATATCCGGATGGTTCTCGCGCGCAAGCTGCGCGCCGAATGCCTTGCGGACCTCATAGACCGAACGGCCGCCGACGATGGAGTCGGGCCGTGAGAAATAGATGTATTCGAAGATGCAGGGCCGCGCCGGTTTCGGCGGGAACGGCTTGTGCGTGTGCGCGCCTTCCTCATCGAACACGATGATCTCGCCGGGCTCGATGTCGCGGACATATTTGGCGCCGATCATATCGAGCGCGCAGGTCTCCGAGGTCAGGATCGGCCGGCCGTCGAGATCGCCGAGCACGAGAGGCCGTATGCCGAGCGGGTCGCGCGCGCCGACCAGCTTCTTGTTGGTCAGGGCGACCAGCGAATAGGCGCCCTCGATCGCGCGCAGCGCCTCGATGAAGCGATCGACGAAATGGCCACGCTTGGACTGCGCCACTAGGTGCAGGATCACCTCGGTGTCGGTGGTCGACTGCATCATGGCGCCGTTCTTGACGAGCTCGCGGCGCAGCGACAGCCCGTTGGTGAGGTTGCCGTTATGGCCGACGGCAAAGCCGCCGGCGTTGAGCTCGGCGAACAGCGGCTGCACGTTGCGCAGGATGGTGGCGCCGGTGGTGGAATAGCGGACGTGGCCGACCGCGGTCGAGCCGGGCAGGCGCTCGATCACTTCGCGGCGGGAGAAGGTGTCGCCGACCAGGCCGAGCCGGCGCTCGGAGTGGAAGCGGCTGCCGTCGAAGGTGACGATGCCGCAAGCTTCCTGGCCGCGATGCTGGAGGGCGTGCAATCCGAGCGCCGTGATGGCGGCAGCTTCGGGGTGGCCGAAAATGCCGAACACACCACACTCTTCGCGTAGCGTGTCGCCTTCGAGATCATCCTGCAATTCGATGGGCCCGGAAGAATACGGGTCAAGCTGCTCGGCGTGATCGGAAGGGGCTTGCATCGCGTTCATCGCCTTTCTTTGCGGCCTGTGCTGAGTTTAGCCCAACAGGCCTAAGTCAAGGTTTAACGGCCCGCAGGTTTCTCGATCAGCTTTTTAAGGCTGTCGCGGGCAGGTTTACTATAGCCATCGCCGGACGCCGGCGCGGTGGGTTCGGCGTCAGTCTGATCGTCTTCCGGTTTGTTTTTCTTGAACCGCTTTAAGATGGTGTTCTCGGGGTCATCAGGCAAGAGCGACATCAGCCAATCCCCGGTTCCTTGCAGCACCACGCGGGATTTTGCGCCCGTCACCCAGTCCGGCCGCTGCTTGTCAGGAACCAGCCAGCTAAAGAACAGGAAGGCGACGACCACGATCAGGAGCCCGCGCGCCAGCCCGAACAGGAAGCCGAGCGTACGGTCGAGCGCACCGATGCGCGAATCCAGGATCATGTCGGAAATCCGCACCGTGATGATGGACACCACGATCAGGGTACCGATGAAAGTGCCGGCGACCACGACGACGGCGGCGACCGTGTCGTTGTTGAAGTAAGTTTTGGCAGTCGGCAAAAGCTTCGAGAAAGCATAGAGCGTGACCAGCGCCGCCGCGCCCCAGGCCGCGATCGACAGGATCTCGCGCATGAAGCCGCGCACCATCGCAAGCAGGCCCGAGATCAGCATCACTGCGAGCAGGACGAGATCGAGGATCGTTATCGGCATCGGGTGGTCAGGTCCGCTCGTTCTTCTTATGGGTCTGCAGGGCACGGCCGCCCGCGAATCGGCGTTTCGGTTCCGTCCTAGCTGAGGGGCTTATAGCGTCCCCGGCAAGGCCGGAAAGCGCCTGTCCCACGCGGCGCGATGTATAGCGGCGAGGGGCGCCAAGGTCACCCCGCTTTAGCCCTTCTCGCGACGGAATCGGGCCGGTGTGGCATTTTTCTCAACGGGTTCAGCGTCCCGTTGGGCCTGGTGGTTGCCCCTAGGGGTGCCACGGGCGGCGATCTCGGCGACCAGGGTGGTCAGTCCGCCGACCGAGTTCAGGGTAAGCCCGGCATCGCCGGCGTCGCCGCGGGCCGATTCGGGCAGCACGGCGCGGCCAAACCCGAGTTTCGCCGCCTCCTTCAGCCTGGCCGAGGTCTGCGCCACCGGCCGGACCGCGCCGGACAGCGAAATCTCGCCGAAATAGACCGCATCCGTTGGCAGGGGGGCGTTCACCAGCGAAGACACTAGCGCCGCGGCGGCGGCAAGGTCGGCGGCGGGTTCCTGGATGCGCAGGCCGCCGGCGACGTTCAGGTAGACGTCATGGCCGGAGAGTTTCACGCCGCAATGGGCCTCCAGCACCGCCAGCACCATCGACAGCCGGCTCGGGTCCCAACCGACCACCGCACGCCGCGGCGTGCCGAGCGAGGTCGGCGCCACCAGCGCCTGCAATTCCACCAGCACCGGGCGGGTGCCCTCGATTCCGGCAAACACGGCGGTGCCGGGGCTGCCGAGGTCGCGCTCGGAAAGGAACAATTCGGAGGGGTTTGAGACCTCACGCAGGCCGAGCCCGGTCATCTCGAACACTCCGATCTCGTCGGTCGGGCCGAAGCGGTTCTTGACCGCGCGCAGGATGCGGAACTGCTGCGAGCCTTCGCCCTCGAACGACAGCACCGCGTCGACCATGTGCTCGACCACGCGGGGGCCCGCGATCTGGCCATCCTTGGTGACGTGCCCGACCAGGATGATGGCCGCGCCGGTCTTCTTGGCGAAGCGAATCAGCGCCTGCGCCGAGGCGCGGACCTGGGTCACCGTGCCGGGCGCGGATTCGACCGTGTCGGTCCACATGGTCTGGATCGAATCGATCACGATCAGCCGCGGCACGGTGCCTTCTGAGAGCGTCGAGACGATATCCTCGACCGAGGTTTCGGAAGCGAGCTGCACCGGCGCATTCGCAAGCCCGAGCCGCTCGGCGCGCAACCGCACCTGCGCCACCGCCTCTTCGCCCGAGATGTAGACCGCGCGGTGCCCGGCGCGCGCCATCATGCTGGTCGCCTGCGTCAGCAGCGTCGACTTGCCGATGCCGGGATCGCCGCCGACCAGGAGCACCGACCCGCGCACGAAGCCGCCGCCGGTGACGCGGTCGAGCTCGGTCATCCCGGAGGAGAGGCGGGGAGCGTCGTGGCTCTTGCCGGACAGCGACTCCAGCGCAAACGTCCGCCCCTTGCGCTTGGAGCGGATCGACACCGGCACATTGCCGGTCGAGTCCTCCTCCGCCAGCGTATTCCACTCACCGCAGGCGTCGCACTTCCCCTGCCAGCGATTATACGCCGCACCGCAATTCTGGCAGACAAAGGAGAGGGTGTTCTTGGCCATGGAAAATCCTACCGCCCATTCCGCATTTGGGTGCGCTCACAGGCGGCGAAGAATGAAATCAGGAACGCACAGCCGAACCAACCGCAGGCGGCAACCCAAGCGTCCGCAACAATTCAAAAGCTTTCAGGGCACGGTTGTTGCCGGTCTTGGCCCCCTTGCGCCGAACCAGTTCGGTCTTCCAATCAGAAATGCCTTCCACTACCGCCAACCAATGAATGGTGGCAGCAAGCTCAAGCACGGTGGACGAGTGCCGCTGCATTTCAGCAAGCGCTGTGCGGATGCGCCCGATTGGCATATGGGCGTCCGCCTTATCGCCATCGCCCTCTGCTTCCGCGGAGTAGGCGACGTAAGGCACGCCATCGCTCAGGCGACGGCGCTGGCTTGCGTGTAGGTGACCGAACACGATGTCGTCTTCGATCTTCTCGGCCAAATCCTCCGAATAGGGGCCGTAATGATAATATTCGTACGAGAAGCCGCTATCGAGGCCCATCCGGTCAAGCAGATACACGACTTTCTGGAGACGGATTTTCCCGACGATCTCTCCCCCGGCAGCCATCACGAGGCTTGGAACATCAGCCGTCATTTGCGCCTCCCTCTGACCGAATCAATGACAGATTGCGCCATTCTGGAGCTTGCTTCATCAAGAAAGTAGTAGCGCTCGAAGGCTCGCTGACGATCGGAGCCGGCTACCGTAGCGTCTTTGAAGTCGGTAATTTCTTTGAGCTTGTGGTCTGACATCCGGATCATGAGCCGTTTCTGGGCGCGCCCGTCGTCAGCTCCGATCTCACCGTATATCGACAGTTTGGCGGAGTCCCGGAATACATCTTCCCCGAGTTGCGATTTGAAGCGGGCGTCGAGCGCGTGTTTCAGACGGCGCTGTTCTTCCGCATCCTCCGGAAAGGCGTGCTGAACGTCGAGGCAGATAGGGCGTTCTCGATTGAGTATCCGCCCGGCAATTCGCTTGATTATCCCGTCACCATTTGTCGCGACGGCATGTAAGGCGCCCCACACCACCGTGTCGTCCAAGGCGCCATAGTTGGCGATGCCGTCGCCTCCCGGAGAAAAGAAGAGAACCAAGGGATGATCGTCGGGCAGGCCGGCGACCCTGCCGTTGGCATCTATCTCGCGTGCGGTGAATCGAAAGAAAGCCGATACCATCTGCTCGATCCCGCGCGTCGTCTTGTGCAGATATACGTTCGTGTAGAGGCGATACCGCGCCAACAGGAAATCTTCGGCAGCGTCGCGCGCTTTGTGCTCGAGGCAGAAGCTGTGCTGATAAATCGGATCTGCGTCGTCGGACTCGGCCGGCGCGAAGTCGATTTCGGCAACGCGCACATTGTCCATCAGCCAGTCCAGGTCGATGGCGCCGGCGCCAGTGCCGGTCATGTAACGGTCGCGGAGCAGATAATCCAAACGATCGGCGTCAAACGAACTCGACACGACCGCATGATACATGTCCGTCGGGGTTTCGGCGGCGACCAGGTCCGCGACATCCTCCGGCTTCACGCCGGACGCTGCGATTATCTCCGATATCCTGCCGCGGCCATCGCGGATCATGTCCGCAGTGAAAGCCTCATGACTTCGAATCTTTGGCTTCGGCGCGGCGTCTGTGGATCGTTCCGCGGCCAGTGCTTTTCGTGCTTCCTCGAAGGCGTGGCTAAAGGGGCCATGGCCGATGTCGTGAAGCAAGGCAGCAAACAGTGCGACCTTGGCCCGCGTCTCGTTGAATTCGCCTTCGACGCGCTTGAGCTCGATCTCGCGTTTCAGGATTCCGACGAGGCGTCGCGCATTGTGGTACACGCCGATCGAATGCGAAAAGCGCGTGTGGCTCGCGGAAGGGAACACATACTCGGACACGCCGAGTTGCTTGACGCGCCGAAGACGCTGCACTTCGGGCGTATTGAGCAACTTCCAAACGCTCTCGTCGACCAAGCCATCGTCATTAAAGACAATGAGGCCATGAATAGGGTCTCGGACGCGCTGAGGCTTCATAAGAACAAAAGTAGAACATTCTCCGCCGTACGTCTACCCAAAGATGGAACCGCCCCGAAACCCGTTGCGCGTCATATGGTTAGGGCGTGACGAGCAGTCTGGTTCAGCGGATAGCGGGACAATGATGTCTAGTGAGTTACCGCGGGCCACAGCAGCGACGCTCCGGCCACAAGCATGATGCCGTCCATCACGAGGCGGAAGACGTCAGGTTCAAGCCGCAGCACGAAGCGCTTCGCAATGAAGGCGCCCGCCATCAGCGACGAGCCCGCGATCAGGCCTTTGAGAGCGACGTCAGGCGTCAGCGCGCCGAAACGTTCAAACGTCACCGACTTGCTCACATAGAGGCCGAGCGAGCTTGCGGCCTCAGTCGCAAGAAAGGCGCCCTTGGTGAGGCCGTAGAACAGGAACAGCGGCACGCTCAAAGGTCCGGTCGAGACCACGATGCCCGTGAGATAGCCGATGATGGCGCCGCCTACAGCGAGATGCCACAACCGCGCCTGCAGTTGATGCCGCGCCAGCCAGTGCCGCGCCGGCACCATCGCGATCAGGAACAGGCCGATTGCGATGTCGACCACGCGAGACGGCAGCGCTAGCAGCGTGCGTGCACCGAGCGCCGCGGCCGGGATGCCGGTGATGGAGTAGGCGGCGCAGGCCCGCCAATCGACCTCGCGCCACCAGGCCAGGATGCGCGAAAGGTTCGCCATCACCGCGGCCACCGCCATGATCGGCACCGCTTGCTTTGGTCCGAACTGATAGATCAGCACCGGCATCAGCATGATCGACGATCCCGTGCCAACGATGCCCGAAAGCGTTCCGGCAATCAGGCCGACGATGAGGACGAAGAGGTAACCCACGAGATAGTGTCCGCGACTCGTTCAGGGGGAAGAGAGCCTAGCAAGTTTCGGGAGGTCGCGTCCTAACACTCGCTGTCATTCCGGGGCGCGCCCCTTGGCGCGAGCCCGGAATCCATCAGACCACCGGCACAGGTGGAAAAATGGATTCCGGGCTCGCCGCTTCGCGACGCCCCGGAATGACGGAGGAGAAAAATTTGCTAGTGATTCCAACGTGATTTGCTTCGTCCAGTTGGCTTGAAAAAAATAAACCGCTTAACCCGTCGGGCAAATCAGCACTATTAATCCGCGCGTCTCACGGTAGATGAGGGGCGGATCGCGATCGTCACGAACGTTGCGGTGAGATGCGGTGGACGCGATGCGTGTGACTGACGAGCACGCGCATCACGGACGGCGAAGTCGTGTGGTCCTGGCGCCCCGACGCTGGCGCTAAGCTTCTTACGAAGTG
>NZ_PSRR01000241.1 GCF_004296405.1 Bradyrhizobium sp. Leo170 | reverse complement strand
CCTAGCTGCCCGCGCCGGGATATCGGACCTTGGTTTTCGCTCCACGATCGATATCGCTTATGGAATGATTGCGCTTGCCGGCAAGGCCGGCATCAACAAAGGCCAGATGCTGGATTGCCTTTCATACCCTTACGCGATGGCAATTGCAGGCCGCAGGGACCAAAACAGTCTGATTTGGAAGGACTTCCTGGCCGAGCAGAAATTCGGCCGAGACGACATTGACCGGTACCTTCTTCCCGTCGATCCAAGCAGCACTCAACCAAAATTCAGGGTGATAGCTTCCAAGGTCGATGATCTCGTCATATCCCTCGCCCAATATGCAAGAAACAATCCGCATCCTCAGCAAGCGGTCGACCATCTCACCACTCTTCTTGCCGAAGATATTGCAGTCGTCGACAAGACATCGGACCTGGTCGTTGGCGGCAACGGTTCTTACAAACGCTTTGATCTTATTAAGAAGCTCACCGCCGAAATACTCAGCCTCCTCCCGAGAGACGATACATCCGTTTCGGCTGTTACGAAGAAGCGAAAGACACGACAGGACTGTTCATCGACGGAGCGTCATCTATTTTTCTTGTCTTCAAGGCCAAGAATGATGACACCACCGTATCGTTCGAAAACGTGCTCGCAATGAAGCCGATGTTCGGCCCAGATTCGAAAAACATCACTGGATTGATCGTTTCCTCGGACCGATCATGGATCAACAAGGTGCTGACGAATTGGAATTACGTCTGCGGAGACTTCTCCATTAAGAGGCCCACATAGTCCGTCCGGGCTGAGCAGGCGCGCCGCCCGCGATTAGCCGGCGGCGCCGACCTCGAAGACCTCGCCGTCATAGCCGGCCTCGAGCGGAATGCGGAGCTGGCGGCCGGTGGCGGTCTTGGTCATGACGGGCATCACCGTGACGATGGATTTGCCGCGGCTGTCCTGCAGCGCCTCGCCGACGCTGGCCTGCTTGCCTAGCCTGATCAGGTTGCGGGTGGTCGGGAACGGTAGCTTGAAGCGGCCGCTTTCCCCGCCTTCCAAGGCCTCACGGGGGGAAACCCAGATCGAATCGGTGGATTCCCTGCCGTCATGGGTACCGAGCTGCTCTGGAGGCGCCGCGGCGAGGAAGAACCAGGTGTCGAACCGCTTCGGCATGCCTTCCGGCGTGATCCAGTGCGCGTAAGGGACGAGTTCGTCGAGCGCCAGCACCATGCCGGTCTCGGCCAGCACGTTCAGGAAGCTGGTTTTGCTTTCGCAGAGCCGGCTCCGATGCGCGAGCTCGATCTCGCGGGCGCGGGTGGCATCCACCAGTTCGCTCGATCCCTTCGGCCGCGCCAGCAGGATGCCGCTCTCCTCGAAGGTTTCTCTGATAGCGCCGATGCGGAAGCTGAGCGCGCTCTCGTCGAGCCCCTCGCCGGCGGAATAGAGCGCGTGGTTGGCGATGATCTCCTTGTCGCCCTTGTCGACGCTGCCGCCGGGAAACACCAGCGCGCCGGAGGAGAAATCGATTTCGTAATGGCGGACCATCATGAAGATTTCGATTTCCCGCCGTGCCGCCGCGTCGCGGAGCAGCAGGATGGTGGAGGCAGGGCGCGGCGTAACGGTCTCGGCCATGGCTAGCCTGCGGCGCTGGACTGCGGCTGCAGATTGGCGCGGCGGTCGACGCGGGCCACGCGCGACAGGAGGTAATCGACCTCCGCCCTCGCCTGCGGCGTGATGACGGCGCCCGGCTTGCGCTGGGCGCTGGAGGCGATGATGCCGCGCTTCTGCAGCACATATTTGCGCACGGTGAGCCCGACGCCCGGCTGCTGCTCGTAGCGGATCAGCGGCAGATGTGCGTCGAACAGATCATGCGCGGCGTCGCGCTTGCCGGCCTTGGAGAGCTTGACCACGTCGATCAAAAGCTCGGGGAATGCGTAGCCCGTCATCGCGCCATCGGCGCCGCGCTCCATCTCGAAATCGAGGAACAGGCCGCCATTGCCGACCAGGATGGACAGCGGGCGCAGCGAGCCGTCCTTCTGGAAATTGCGCAGCGTGGTGATCTTCTCCAGACCCGGCCAATCCTCGTGCTTGAGCATCACGCAGGACGGGCAGTCCATCACGATCTTGCGGATCACCGCCGGCGTGAACACCACCGTGAGCGTCAGCGGGTAGTCCTGCAGCACCCATGGAATGTCGTCGCCGATCGCTTCCTGCGCCTGCTTGAAATAGGCGGTGATCTGGTCGTCGGTGCGCAGGTGCGGCGGCGGCGCGATCATGACGCCGGCGGCGCCGGCATCCATCGATGCCTTGGCCAGCGAGCGCATCGAGGCGAAGCCCGGCGCGGACACGCCGACGATCACCTGCAGATCCTTGGCGCGCTTGACGAAGCGAACAGCCACCTGCTCAGCCTCGGCGGCATCGAGCTTTGGCGCCTCGCCCAGGATGCCGAGCACGGTGACGCCGTCGCAGCCGACCTCGGTGTAGAAGTCGCTGAGCCGGTCGATCGAACGCTCGTCGATGCGGCCGTCGTCATGGAACGGCGTCGGCGCGATCGCAAAGGTGCCGGCGGCCTGGGCGGTGAGCTTCGTCATTCGTGCCTCTATCCTCTCTTGTCATTCCGGGGCGATGCGCAGCATCGAACCCGGAATCTCGAGGTTCCGGGTTCACGCTGCGCGTGGCCGGAACGACTGTGTACTTCAAAACCGCCGCGCGCCCATCTTGATCTGCTCTTCCGAGAAGAAGATGTCCTTGGCGTGGGTGACGATATCCTCGGCCTTCCAGCCCGTGAACGGCGGCTTCCAGCCTTCCATTTCCATCATCCGCATCTCCCTGACCCCGCGCGGGCCGGAGACGCCGAGCACCTTGCCGGTCTGGTCGCCCGACAAGTCGCTGACCATGTATAGCACGGCCGGCGCAATGCCGTCCGGGTCGAGCGCAGCGCCGGGGTTTTCTTTATAGCGGGGCAGGTCTGCGGTCATGCGGGTCAGCGCGCCCGGCGCCAGCGTCCAGATCCGGATGTTGTATTTGCGGCCCTCGATCGCGAGCACGTTGGAGAAGCCCCAGATGCCGCCCTTGGCCGCACCATAATTGCTCTGGCCGAAATTGCCGATCAGCCCCGAGGTCGAGGAGGTGTTGACGATGACGCCGCCGCCGTTCTCGCGCATCCATCGGAACACCGGCAGCGTGCAGCAGAACGTGCCTTTCAGATGCACCTTGATCACCCTGTCCCAGTCGGCCTCGCTCGATTTGGCGAAGGTCTGGTCGCGCAGGATGCCGGCATTGTTGACGAGAATGTCGGCGCGGCCGAAATTCTTGATGGCATCGTCGAACACCGACTGGCCGCCCTCCAGCGTCGAGATGTCGGCGCCATTGGCGACCGCGCGGCCGCCCTCGGCCTTGATCGCATCCACCACCTGCTGCGCCATCGACTTGTCGGCGCCCGAGCCATCACGCGGGCCGCCGAGATCGTTGACCACCACCGCCGCGCCCTCGCGCGCGAACAGTTTTGCGTAGGCTTCACCGAGTCCGCCGCCCGCGCCGGTGATCAGCGCCACCTTGCCGTCGAGTAATCCCATGGTTGTTTCTCCCGCTTCGTTATTCCTTTTCTCCGTCATGGCCGGGCTTGTCCCGGCCATCCACGACCTTTGTCGCCATTGGCAAGAAAGACGTGGATGCCCGGGACAAGCCCGGGCATGACGAGACAGCTCAAAGCGCCTCCACCGGAATCATCAACCCAGCACCGTCTTGCCGCTGCGGATCACGGTGACGCCGCGCGATTTCACCTTGGCCTCGAATGAGATCACGTTGCCGTCCTTCCAGAGATCCATGGTCACGGTCTCGCCGGGAAACACGGGCGAGGAGAAGCGCGCGACGTGCTGCTTGAAGGCGGACGGATCGTAATCGGCATAGGTCTGCAGCACGCCGCGGCAGGTGATGCCGTAGGTGCACATGCCGTGCAGGATTGGCCGCGGGAAGCCTGCTTTTTTCGCGAACTCCGGATCGGAGTGCAGCGGGTTGCGGTCGCCGCAGAGGCGGTAGATCAGCGCCTGGTCCGGGCGCGTTGCGATGTCGACGGTCCGGTCGGGCGCGCGCTCCGGCACCTTGTGCGGCTCGGGCTGGCCCTCGGACGGTCCGCCAAAGCCGCCATCGCCGCGGGCGAAGCGCGAGGCGACCAGCGTGACCAGCTTCTCGCCCTTCTCATCCCTGAGGATGGTCTGGTGGCGGATCACCGCGCCCTTGTCCTTGCCCTTGTCGAAGACGTCGAGCACGCTGGAATCAGCAGTGATGTTTGCGGCGGTCGCCAGCGGCTTGTGGAAGGTGATGTCGCGCTCGCCGTCGACGACGAGGACGCGATTGAGATTCATCTCCCCGGGGCCGGCGCCCCAGGCCGCCACCGATGCGAAGGTCGGCACCACCTTCAGCGGACGCGGCGTCAGCGTCGCCTCATTGACGAAAGCGAGTTCGCGCTCGTCCATGGGATCGGCGCCGATGCCGATGCCATAGGCGTAGAGCATCACCTCGCGATCGCCGTAGCTGTACTTCTGGCCGAGGTTTTTCAGGGCCCTCAGTTGCTCGTAATTGATCGGCATTTTTCTCGTTCCTCCCCGGATATCCGCTTCGCCGGCGCCCGTTACAGCGCCCTCTCCCCTTGCGGGAGAGGGCAGTTCCGCTGCCGGCAACAAACTCGTTCGGGTGAAGGGGTTGCTCCCGCGAGCACCGAACCTGCGGAGAGAACCCCTCATCCGACGCGCATTGCATGCGCGCCACCTTCTCCCACAAGGGGAGAAGGTATTTTTTAGGCCACCGTGAAGAACGGCAATGGCGCGCCGTCGGTTGGCTTCCACACCACCTTCACCTTCTGGCCGATCCTGATCTTGTCCAGGTCGCAGTCGACGATATTGGTCTGCAGCGACGGGCCTTCCCTCAGCGTGACATAGGCGATCGCATATGGACCGGTCGGCGACTTTCGCATCAGGCTGTAGGTATAGACCGTCGCCTCGCCCGAACTCTCCTCCCACACCGTCTTGTCGGAGAAGCAGAACGGGCAGATCGAGCGCGGGAAGTAATGCGGCTCGCCGCAGGCGGTGCAGCGCTTGATCAGGAACTTGCCTTGCTTGGCCGCTTCCCAGAACGGCGCGCTTTCCGGGTTCGTCACCGGCGCATTGTATTTCTTCGCTTCAGTCATCACACGCGCTCCAGAATGCAGGTCGAGGCGGCGTGGCGGACGCCGAGCAGGCCGCCGGTGCCATGCGCAATCGCAAGATCGCAATTGGGCACCTGCACCTTCGGATGCGCTTCGCCGCGCAATTGCCTGACAGCTTCGAGGATCTTGGTCATGCCGCCGCGGTTGACGGGATGGTTGCTGCAGAGCCCGCCGCCGTCGGTATTGAACGGCAATTTGCCGACACCGGAAATCAAATTGCCGTCGGCGACGAACTTGCCGCCCTCGCCTTTCTTGCAGAAACCGAGATCCTCGAGCTGCATCAGCACGGTGATGGTGAAGCTGTCGTAGATCGAAGCGTATTTGATATCCTTCGGCGTCACGCCCGCTTCTTCGAAAGCGCGCGGGCCGGACCACACGCCGGCGGAATAAGTGAGATCGAGATCCTTGCCGCCGCGCGGGCCCTTTATCGCTTCGCCATGGCCGATCAGGCGCACCAGCGGCTTCTTCAGGCTCTTGGCGATCTCGGGCGTGGTGACGATCATCGCGCCACCGCCATCGGTGACGACGCAGCAATCCATGCGATGCAGCGGATCGGAGATCATCGGCGAGTTCAGCACGTCCTCGACGGTGACGACTTCCTTCAGCATCGCGTGGGGGTTGTATTGCGCGTGATGGGACGCGGCGACCTTGATCCAGGCGAGCTGCTCGCTGGTGGTGCCGTAATCGTGCATGTGGCGCATGGCACACATACCGTAGGCGTTATGCGTGGTAGCCCCGTAGGCGGACTCGAAATCGGCCTCGGCGCCGGCGGCGCGCGGCGGCATCACCCCGGTGCGCGGCTTGCCGGCGAGCGTCACCAGCGCGATCGAACATTTGCCGGCGGCGATCGCCTGCGCGGCATGGCCGAGATGGATCAGATAGGAACAGCCGCCGGTCTCGGTGGAATCGACGTGACGTACCTTGAGGCCGAGATAATCGACCATCGGCCAGAGCCCGCCGGGCGCGTCGCCGGCGAGGAAATAGCCGTCGATATCGTCCTTGGTCAGCCCCGCATCCTCGATCGCGCCCTTGGCGACCTCGGCATGGAGCTGCGCGGTGGATTTGTCGGGAGCATGCCGGGTGGGATGCTCATAGATGCCGGCAATGTAAGCCTTGCCTTTGATGGTCAACTCGTTCTCCGCTGGCGTTTCTAGTGCGAGCATTTTTCTGGACCGTCAGGCAGGCCTTGGCAAGCGCGGAAATATTCCGTGCGGCGAGAGAGCAAACATCGAGGGAGACGCGGCACAGGATCGTAGGGTGGGCAAAGCGGAGCGTGCCCACCATCCACGTTCGGTGCAAGAAAGGTGGGCACGCTCCGCTTTGCCCAGCCTAACGGCAGTGCCCTACTCGGCTGCCATCTGGCGCGGGGCCGGCGGCGGGTTGGCCAGGTCGGCGGCGAGTTGGGCGTAGCGGGCTTTTGCGTCCTGCACCGCCTTTTCCTTCACCGGGCCGTAGCCGCGGATGCGGTCGGGCAGCGAGAGCAATTCGACAGCGGTCTCGACCGTGGCCGGCGACAAGAGACCGAGCACCGTCGCGACGTCCTTCTCGTAGCCTGCGATCAAATCGCGCTCGAGCTTGCGGTCGGCGCTGTAGCCGAAGATGTCGAGCGGTGTACCGCGCAGGAAACGCAGCCTGGCCAGCACGCGGAAGGCATTCAGCATCCACGGACCGAAGGCGCGCTTCTTCGGGCGGCCCTGGGCGTCGACGCCGCGCGCCAAGATCGGCGGCGCGAGGTTGAAGTTGAACTTGAAATCGCCTTCGAACTGCTCGCGAAGCTGGTGCTCGAACCGGCCGTCGGTGTAGAGCCGCGCCACCTCATACTCGTCCTTGTAGGCGAGCAATTTGGCGTAGTTGATCGCAACCGCGCGCGGCAGTGCTTCGCCATAGCCGCCCTTGGTGGCGGCATCGCGCACCTGGTCGACCAGTTTGCGATAGCGTTTTGCCAATCTGCCACTCTGATAGGCGGTGAGATGGGCGCTGCGATGGGCGATGATCTCGTCCAGCGTCATGGCATCGAGGGTCTTCGGCGCGACCGGCTCGTCCTGGTCCTTCATCATCTCGGCCAGCCGCGCCGGATCGGCGGCGGCAAGACGGCCGAGCTGGAAGGCGTCCTTGTTCATCTTGATCGAGACGCCGTTGACCTCAATCGCCTGCTCGATCGAAGCTGCCGACAGCGGCAGCAGGCCCTTCTGATAGGCGTAGCCCATCATCATGATGTTGGTGGCGATGCTGTCGCCAAGCAGGGCTTCAGCCGGCCTGGTGAAATCGAAGAAAGCGGAGTCCTGGCGCAGGGCGTTCTCCAGCACCGAGTTCACCTTGGGAACCTGGAAGTTGAAGTCGCGGTTGAGAATGAAATCCGCGGTCGGGATCACATGGCTGTTGATGATGCCGGCCGTGCGGCTGGGTTCGCAGAGCGTGATCGTCTCCTTCGACGCGGCGACCACCTCGTCGGCGGCCAGCACGAGATCGGCGGTGCCGGTGACGATGCGCGAACAGGTGACGTCGGCCGGATGATCGGACAAGCGGACGTGGCTTAGCACCGCCCCGCCCTTTTGCGCGAGGCCCGACATGTCCAGGATCATGCTGGCCTTGCCTTCGATATGCGCGGCCATGCCGAGCAGTGCGCCAATCGTCAGCACGCCGGTGCCGCCGACGCCGCCGACCGCGATATTATACGGACGCTCCAGCGATGGCCGGGTGGCCAGCTCTGGCAGGTCACCGATGGCGCCGAGATCCGGCGGCGCGCGCCGGCGCAGCTTGCCGCCATCGACAGTGACGAAGGACGGGCAAAAACCCTTCACGCACGAATAGTCCTTGTTGCAGGTCGACTGGTTGATGGTGCGCTTGCGGCCGAATTCGGTCTCCAGCGGCTCGACCGAGATGCAGTTCGACTGCACCGAGCAGTCGCCGCAGCCCTCGCAGACGGCGGGATTGATCAGCACGCGGCGCTGCGGGTCCTCCATCAGGCCGCGCTTGCGGCGACGGCGCTTCTCGGCGGCGCAGGTCTGCACGAACACGATCGCGGACGTGCCCTTGAACTCGCGGCACGCCTTCATGACGTTCTCGAGTTCGTCGCGATGAGCGAGCTTCACACCCGGCGCGATGGTGCTGGCCGGATAGGCGTCGGGATTTTCGGAGACGAGGTAGATCTCGCGGATGCCTTCGGCGTGGAGCTGGAAGGTGATCTGCTGCGGCGACAGGTCGCCGTCGTGGCGCTGGCCGCCGGTCATCGCGACCGCGTCGTTGTAGAGGATCTTGTAGGTGATGTTGGCCTTGGAAGCGATCGCCTGCCGGATCGCCAGAATGCCGGAATGGAAATAGGTGCCATCGCCGAGATTGGCGAAGATGTGGTTCTCGTTGGTGAACGGCGCGATGCCGACCCACGGCACGCCCTCCCCGCCCATATGGGTGAAGGTCTCGGTGTTGCGGTTCATCCACAGCGCCATGAAGTGACAGCCGATGCCGGCCATGGCACGGCTGCCTTCCGGCACCTTTGTTGACGTGTTGTGCGGGCAGCCCGAGCAGAAATACGGGACGCGGGCGATCGGGGATGTGGCCTGCATTTGCGTCGCCTGGCGGCCGTTGAACCAGTCGGCCTTGGCACGCAGCATCTCGGCGATCTCTGGGTTGAGATTGAGCCGAAGCAGGCGCTCGGTCAGCGAGCTTGCGAGCGAGGCGACGCTGAGCTCGGCGGCGAAGGTCAGGAAGCGTTTCTCGTGCTCGTCCATCTTGCCGACGATGCGCGGGCGGACGTCGTCGCGCCAGTTGAACAGCTCCTGCTTGACCTGGTTCTCGACGATCTCGCGCCGTTCCTCGACGATGAAGATCTCCTCCAGGCCAACGGCAAAGTTACGCACGCCTTCCGGCTCGAGCGGCCAGGGCATGCCGATCTTGTAGAGGCGGATGCCGATCTTGGCGGCGATCTCCGGCGTAATGCCGAGCTCGCGCAGCGCCTGACGGATGTCCTCATAGCTCTTGCCGGACGCCATGATGCCGTAGCGCGCGTTCGGCGAATCCATGGTGATGCGGTTGACCTTGTTCGCACGGGCAAAGGCGATCGCCGCATAGCCCTTGTAGTCTTGCAGGCGCCGATCCTGGTCGAAGCGATCGTCCGGCCAGCGGATGTTCAGCCCGCCCGGCGGCAGCTCGAAATCGCTCGGGATCACGAACGGCGTCATCTCGTCGCTGAGGTCGATCTCGGCCGTGGTCTCGACGGTCTCGGTGATCACCTTCATGCCGACCCAGCAGCCGGAGTAGCGTGACATCGCGATGCCCAAGAGGCCCATCTCGATCATCTCATGGATGCTGGACGGATAGAGATAGGGCATCAGCGCCGAGATGAAGGCGTGGTCCGACTGGTGCGGGACGGTGGAGGATTTGGCGCCGTGGTCGTCGCCGGCAAGGCAGAGCACGCCGCCATGCTTGGCGGAACCCGCCGCATTGCCGTGACGGAACACGTCACCGCAGCGGTCGACGCCGGGGCCCTTGCCGTACCAGATGCCGACCACACCATCGTAGTTGGCGCCGGGCGAGAGGTGGAGCTGCTGCGAGCCCCAGATCGCGGTGGCAGCCAGGTCCTCGTTCACGCCGGGCTGGAACTTGATCTTGTACTGCTCGAGGTGATGCTTGGCCGCGAAGAGCTGCTGGTCGTAGCCACCAAGCGGGGAGCCACGGTAGCCGGAGATGAAGCCCGCGGTGTTGAGGCCGGCCGCGCGGTCGCGGCGGATCTGCGCCATCGGCAGGCGGACCAAAGCCTGGATGCCGGTCAGGAAGATATGGCCGGTACCCTGGGTATACTTCTGGTCGAGACTGATCGGACCCTGGTTGATTCCCATCTAAGCCCTCGTATTCCTGGTCGCGACGACTGATTTTAGCTAGTCATCCAAGCGCTTTAGAACCAGTCTATGTCGGTTTTCGAAGGCCGCGCAGCACAATTCTGTGCGCAGGCGCCTCGCTTTCGAAGTTCGCAATTTCGTGCCTGGAATGATCGGGTTTGTTTTCGCTTCGTGCGTCGGAGGGGTGTTGCGCGAAACGCCGTGAGGTCCCTGGAGGAGCGGCGGCGCGCGGGTGGATGCGGCGACGGCGTCAGGTGGCCGCGCGATTCTCATTTGCGCGTTTTGTGCAGTGCGTTCTTCTCCGCGCGCGGGATCACGGGAACGTCGGGGAGCGTTGGCGAGTTGTAACCTAGGCTAACGGAGGAAACCCAATGGCAAACCAACCGAATGACCCTAATCGCAGCAATATGACCGAGGAAGAGATCCGCCATCAGGCGCGTCTCGACAATCTGGACAATGAGTTGCAGCCGGATCCGGAGCTTGCCGAGGGCCCGGCCAGCGGAGCGAAGATCGCGATGTTCGCGATTGCGATCGCGGTGGTGCTTGGTGCAGTGTTCTATGGCCTGAACAACACATCCGTTAACAATGCCGGCACGACTCCGCCGTCGCAGAGCGCGCAGAACCAGCCGGCCAACCCCGCATCTCCATCGACCGTGCCGAAGGCCAACACCGAATCCGGCACGACGACGGGCGCGGCGACCAACCGCCCGACACCGCCGCAGTCTAATCCGACCGGCCAGGACGTCGACCATTCGGCCAAACCGGACAGCAACAAGTAAGAGGACCGACACTCTCGCACGCACGGCGGGCATCGATCTGCCCGCCGTGTTTCTTGTTTGAACCGCTACTTGAACATCTTGTTGAGCTCGCCGCCGGGATAGCCGTGGCCGAGCTCGGTGAAGGTCCCCTGCTCCGCCATCTCGCGTGCGGCTTTCATGAAGCCGGCCCAGGCGGCGCGCGCCAGCGAGCCGCCGACGCTGATGCGGCGCACGCCGAGGTCAGTGGCTTCCTGCAGCGACAGGCCGGAAGCGTTCAGGAGATTGACGGGCTTGGGATGCACGGCCTTCACGACCGCCGCGATCTCTTCCTTCGTCTTGATGCCGGGCGCATAGAGGCAATCGGCGCCGGCGGCGGAATAGGCTTGCAGCCGCTCAATGACGAGGTTGAGATCGTTCCGTCCCCACAGGAAGGCTTCGCAGCGGCCGGTGAGCAGAACGCCGCTATCCTCGGCGTCGATCGCCTTGCGTGCGGCCTTGATGCGCTCGACCGCCAAGTCGAAATCGTACAGCGGCTTCGCCGCATCGCCGGTCGAGTCCTCGATCGAGAGCCCCGCGACCCCCGTCTTGACGCCGCGGGCGACGTTGGTCGCGACCTTGTCCGGATCGACGGCAAAGCCGCCTTCGAAATCGGCGTTGACGGGCAGATCGACGGCGGCGCAGAGCGCCGTCAGATGGTTGACGACATCATCGACCGTGACGCGGTTGTCGGCCTTGCCGATGGTCCAGGCAAAGCCGGCGCTGGTGGAGGCGAGCGCCTTGAAACCGAGCTGCTGCAGTGCGCGGGCGCTGCCCACGTCAAAGGGATTGGGCAGGATGAAGCAGCCGCGCTCATGCAGCTTCCTGAACGCGGCGCGCTTCTCGGCAGTCGTGACCGGCATGTTTCCTCTCCTTTCGATGATTTGTGACACCAGACGTATCACGCGCTAGTGCGGCTCATGAACGGCACAGCTGTCCTTCGGCGCCTGCGCGCGATCGTTCATGCCGTAATCGCGGACCACGCTGGCGATCCGGATCCGGTAGTCCTCAAAGATGACCGCGCGACCCTTCGCCTGCGACCTGCGATGTTCCACCACATTGCGCCAGGCCTCGACGGCGGCTTCATTGCGGAAGAACGATATCGACAGGAACTTCCCTTTCTCGGTCAGGCTTTCGAAGCGCTCCACGGAAATGAAGCCGTCAATGGTCTCCAGGATCGGCCGCAACTCGGCGGCAAGATCGAAATATTGCTGCCGAAGTTCCGGCTTCGGCCAGACCTCGAAGATCACGGCGATCATCGGCACCTCCCTCGTTACCCAAAGCGATAGCCTACTACGTAACCGAGCGCAAAAAAGTCCGCTCTTCGGCCAGAATGAATTTCTGTTCCTCGGCGAAATTGAAGTTGGCCATGCCCTCGGCGTCGGCGCGCAGCCGCGCGCGATAGGCCTCGTAGGCGGCAAGGCTTTCGAACGAGATCAGCGCAAAGGCGATGTTGTTGGTGCCCTCATGCGGCATGAAGTAGCCGATCAGATCGCCCCCGCATCTCGGGATAATGGTGAGCCAGCGCCTGGAATATTCCTCGAACTGCGCGCGCTTGAAGGGATCGAGCTGGTAGCGGATGAACACGGTGATGGTCATGGGCTGCTCCAAGTTCTCCACCGTCATTGCGAGCGGAGCGAAGCAATCCATCTCTCAGCTTGCGGAGAGGTGGATTGCTTCGTCGCTTGCGCTCCTCGCAATGACGGCCGCAGTTTGGAGAATATCGCCTTGTCCGACACTAATGCTTCGGCTATGATCGAACTATGAAGGCAGGTCCTGACATCGCCATGGTCGCGTCGCTGGTCGGCGACCCCGCGCGCGCCAACATGCTCACCGCGCTTTTGAGCGGCCGGGCGCTTACCGCAAGCGAGCTTGCGCAGGAAGCGGGCATTACGCCGCAGACGGCGAGCTCGCATCTCTCCAAGCTCGAAACTGGCGGGCTGATCGAGCCGGAAAAGCAAGGCCGCCACCGCTACTACCGCCTCACCGGCACCGACGTCGCAGGCGTGCTGGAGGGGCTTGCCGGGCTTGCCGCGCGCGCCGGCCACATGCGCGTACGCACCGGGCCGAAGGACCCTGCGCTGCGGCGCGCGCGGATCTGCTACGACCATCTCGCCGGCGACCTCGGCGTTCAGATGCTCGACAGCATGAAGAAGCAGCGATTGATCCGGCAGAGCAAGGATGCGATGGAGCTGACCGGCGAAGGCAAGCGCTTCATAGCGAAGGCGCTGCAGATCGACGCCGACGCGCTCATCCATCCCCGCCGCCCCGTGTGCAAGGCCTGCCTCGACTGGAGCGAGCGCCGGCATCATCTGGCGGGCACGCTGGGCGCTGCGCTCATGGAGCGCTTCACCGAGCTGAAATGGGCGGCGCGCGATTCGACACCGGGCAGCCGCGTGGTCAACTTTTCACGAAACGGCGAAAAGCGATTTGCAGCGCTATTCGGGACCGGCGAATAGCGGCGCGCGAGCGCAACGAAGAACTGGCGCCGTCATTGCTCCGTCATTTGCACCCGCAAATGACTGGCGAGTCCCAACGCTGGCGGCGAGTTTCTTCGCTCCGCGGTAAGAAGCAACCGCTCCGTTCACATCGCGTTCAGTCCTGAAAACTATGCTTCGCGACAAGTGATGCGGCGTCTGCGACACTCCAGCGTGGCGAATCACTGTGTCGCATTTGCGTGCGGCGAGAACTCAATGGGAGAACAAGAATGAAGTATCTTCTGGCGGCGGCTGTCGTTGCGGCTGGCATGGTCGCGAGCTTCAGCTCCGCTAACGCAGCGGGTGGTTGCGGCCCCGGCTTCCACCGCGGCCCGTATGGCGGTTGCCGGCCCAACGGCCGCGTTG
>NZ_PSRR01000240.1 GCF_004296405.1 Bradyrhizobium sp. Leo170 | reverse complement strand
CCGAGGGCGGCTCTCGTGCGCCGGAGACGGCGCGTGCACCTGAAGCGCCTCGCGTCGCGACCGCACCGTCAGTGGTGCGGCCGTTGCCGCCACCGATCATGGTTTCGACGCCGCCGAGCGAGACCTTCGGCCAGACCTCCCAGCCGCGTCCGCCTTATGCCGCAAGCGCGGCTGACGATCCGAACCGTCCGACGCCGCCGGCCGACATTCCGACCTCGCGTCCGCCGCTGGATCTACGCGCCGACGCGGCAGCGGCGGAGCCGGCCAAGGAGCGCCCGACGATCGGCGACGATATGCTGTCGGCTGCGAAGTCGGTATTCCACGCGGTCCTGCCGAAATAGCTGAATTTGATCGCTTGCCTGTAGCCCGGATGGAGCGCAGCGCAATCCGGGATCACGCCGTGTGGCCAGTTGAGCCCCGGATTGCGCTGCGCTCCATCCGGGCTACGACTCGAAACTAACCGCCTGTGCGCGCGAGGCCGCTGCGCGCGGCGTCGTCCCTGGGCCGCAATGCTACCGCCCGGCTGTATGAAGCTGCTGCCTTGCTCTTGTCGCCGAGCCGCTCATAGGCCTCGCCGCGCACCGTCCAGGCCTGGGCGCTGTTCGGATCGGCCTGCACCGCTTCGTCAAGATCGGCGGTCGCTTCCTTGGCCTTGTTGAGGGCGAGATAGCTGTTGGCGCGCGCCAGCAACGGCTCGACGCGCTGTGGCGCCAGGCCGCTCGCCGCAGTGAAATCCTCGATCGCCTGCTGGTGCTGGTTCTGGCCCTGATAGATCAGGCCGCGGCCATAGAGCGCTTGCGTATTGTAGGGATCGAGCCCGAGCGCCTGTTCGAATTCGGCGAGCGCCTGTTCGGTCTTGAAGGATCGCGCGAAGTCCTGGCCCCGCGTCGCGTGCTCCTTGGAGTCGCTGACATTCTGGGGACTGACGCTGCCGGTTGGCTTTTCGGTGGCGGCCTGCTTGGGTTTGTCGTTGCCGGCACCCCATGATCCCAGGTCGAACGAGCAGCCGCCCAAGAGAACGCCAAGGGGGACGCCAAGTAAGACGGCAAGCAGGATCGCCGGCCGCGCCATCAGGCGCGGGACAGTGAAAGCTCCAGAGCGGGGGCGGGATGCCGGAAACACCATCAACGGAACTGCTCGCGTAATGGAAATGCTCGCGTCTGCAATTCCGTATTGGTAGCCGGCCGCGGTGCAAAATGCACCGGTCAAAACGCAAAACGCGGACCCCTCAGGCCCGCGTTCTCATTTCCGACCTTGTATAAAGGTGCGATCAGCGCGGACCGCGTCCAGCGCCCGGGCCGCCACGTCCACCAGCGCCGCGATCACCACCCGCGCCGGCGCCGAACACCGGCTTCGGCTTCATCGGCAACAGGCCTTCGCGCTGCAGCTTCTTGCGCGCCAACTTGCGGGCGCGGCGCACGGCTTCGGCCTTCTCGCGGGCCTTCTTCTCGGAAGGCTTCTCATAGTGGCCGCGGAGCTTCATCTCGCGGAAAATGCCCTCGCGCTGCATCTTCTTCTTGAGCGCCTTCAGGGCTTGATCGACATTGTTATCGCGGACGAGAACCTGCACGCGGCATCCTCTTTTCGATTGGTCGGTTCGGAAATCTGGAAAAGCCAAGGTCGGCAAAAAGGCCAGACTTTCAGCCTAGGGGCGCGCATGTAGCAGACAAAATCGCAAATGTCCACCAGTGAAGCAGCGGCAAGGGCCAAGTAAAGCCACGAAATAGGGCAGAATTGCCACTTAGCGGCCCTGATTGGGGTGATTCGACGCCAAATGCTTGGCCGCTACCGCAGCTTTTGCCCGCTCCGGGAAACAAAATAACAGGAGAACTGGTATGGACACACAAAAATATGCCGCCGAGGCGATCGGGACGTTCTGGCTCACATTTACGGGATGCGGCAGCGCCGTGATCGCCGCTGGCTTTCCGCAAGTCGGAATTGGCCTGGTCGGTGTGTCACTGGCGTTCGGATTGAGCGTCGTCACCATGGCCTATGCGATCGGCCATGTGTCCGGCTGCCATCTCAATCCGGCCGTCACCGTCGGTCTTGCCGCCGGCGGACGTTTTCCCGTTGGCCAGATCCTGCCCTATGTGATCGCGCAGGTGATCGGTGCGATCGTCGCCGCGGGAGTGCTCTATCTGATCGCGAGCGGTGCGCCCGGCTTCGACCTCGCCAAGGGCTTTGCCTCCAACGGCTATGACGCGCATTCGCCCGGGCAGTACAGCCTGTTGTCCGGCTTCGTCACCGAGGTGGTGATGACGATGATGTTCCTGTTCATCATCATGGGTGCGACCCATGGCAGGGCGCCTGCGGGCTTTGCGCCGCTCGCGATCGGGCTCGCATTGACGCTGATCCATCTCGTGAGCATTCCCGTCACCAACACCTCGGTGAATCCGGCGCGCAGCACCGGGCCGGCATTGTTCGTCGGAGGATGGGCGCTGGCGCAGCTCTGGCTGTTCTGGGTGGCGCCACTGATCGGCGGCGCGCTCGGCGGGGTGCTCTATCGCTGGCTCAGCGAAGAGCCGACCGGCGTCGTCGAAGGCGTACGACAGGCTTGATCAATTTCTGATTTAAGACTTTGCCGGCGGGCCGCTATTTGTTGCCTGCCGGCACTACTTCGGTGGCGCTACTTCAGTGACATGGCCCATCTTGCGGCCGGGCCGCGGCGGACCCTTGCCGTAGAGGTGCACGGTTGCGCCGGGCACTGTCAGCCATTCCTCATAGCTCAGGATGTCGTCGCCGATCAGGTTGGTCATGGTCACCGCGCCATGGCGGATCGGTTTGCCAAGCGGCCAGCCGGCGATGGCGCGGATGTGCTGCTCGAATTGCGAGATCGAGGCGCCGTCGAGCGTCCAATGTCCGGAATTGTGGACCCGCGGCGCGATCTCGTTGACCAGCACGGTCGGTCCGTCCTTGCCCGCCACCACGAACATTTCGACCGCGAGCACGCCGACATAGTTCAGCGCGTGCGCGATCTTCTCCGCAATCGATCGCGCCTGCACGGCGAGCTCGGCCGGGATCGCCGCCGGCGCGCGCGAGATCTTCAGGATGTGATCGCGGTGCTCGTTCTCGGTGACGTCGAAACATTCGACGTGGCCGTCCGAGGAGCGCGCGGCGATCACGGAGATTTCGCGCTCGAACGGTACGAAGGCTTCGAGAATGGCGGATTTGGTGCCGAGGTCTTCCCAGAGCTGGTCGATGTCGTCGCCCTCGCGGATCATCGCCTGGCCCTTGCCATCATAGCCGAAGCGGCGCGTCTTGATCACGGCGGGAAGGCCGATGCGCGCGATGCCGGCGCGCAGCGTTTCGACCGAGGACACATCGGCATAATCGGCGGTGCCGATGCCGAGCCTGGTGATGAAGTCCTTCTCGATCAGCCGGTCCTGCGTGGTCTCGAGAATCTTCTGCGACGGCAGCACCGGGCGGCGCGCCGCCAGCACCAGGGCGGTCGCGGACGGCACGTTCTCGAATTCATAGGTGATGATGTCGACGTCATTGGCGAACAGTTCGAGCGCCTCGACGTCGGCAAATTCCGCGCAGGTCGCGTGCTGCACCACGTCGAAGGCGGGCGAATCCGGATCCGGCGAGAACACCTGGCATTTGAGGCCGAGCCGCGCCGCGGCCATCGCCAGCATCCGGCCCAATTGTCCGCCGCCGAGAATTCCGATGCTATCACCCGGCTTCAGCTTCACTCTTGTCGAAGCCGTCACGCCGATGCCTCCGGATGCTCCTTGACCGCGTCGGTCTGTTCCTTGCGCCAGGCGGCAAGGCGCGCCGCCAGCGCCGGATCGTTCAGCGCGAGCACGCTCGCTGCCAACAGCGCCGCGTTGATGGCACCCGATTTTCCGATCGCCAGCGTGCCGACCGGGATACCGGCCGGCATCTGCACGATCGAATACAGCGAATCGACGCCCGACAGCGCCTTTGATTCGACGGGAACCCCGAACACCGGAAGTTCCGTCAGCGCAGCCGTCATGCCGGGCAGATGCGCGGCGCCGCCGGCCCCGGCAATGATGACCTGGAAACCGGCCGCCTTGGCGCCCTTGGCGAACGCGTACAGCCGGTCCGGGGTGCGATGGGCGGAAATGATCCGCGCCTCAAACGCGAGCCCGAGGGCGGTGAGCGTTTCGGCGGCGTGGCCCATGGTCTCCCAGTCCGACTGGCTTCCCATGATGATGGCTATTGCGGCGGGCATGTCGTCAATTCTGTTCGGGAATCCAGAAGCATGGGCCGGATTATAAGAGCGGCCCGTCACTGATCCAAGGCGTGGCAAGGAATCCGGAATGGACTATCCTGTCTTGGTGAATGCGGGCAAGCCTCATCAGCGGGCCTCAACAAGGATGCTTATGAAAAAGAAGAAGAGGGCGGCTGCATCCGGGGCCGCGAAAAGGAAAAGCGCAGCTGCGCGCAAGGTTGCGCCTCGCCGCGCCCAAGCCGCACTTACCCAAGCGGCACCCGCCCAAACCGGACCTGCCCAGGTGCCCTCGGCTGCGTTGACCGAGGCGAAGGCGACAATTCGCCGCCTCAAGGCGGAACTGGCCGCGGCGGAGGCGCAGATCGCGGAACTGCAGGCATCCGCGGAGACCGATTTCCTGCTGGACATCCTCAACCGGCGCGGCTTCGAGCGCGAGCTCAACCGCTCGATCGCCTACATCAAGCGCTATCATGCCAGCGGCGCGCTGGTCATGCTCGACGTCGATCGCCTGAAACCGATCAACGACACCTATGGCCATGCCGCCGGCGATGCGGTGCTGAAGGCGGTCGTGAAGACAGTAACGAGCCAGGTGCGTGCCTCGGACGTATTCGGACGGCTCGGCGGCGACGAGTTCGCGGTGCTGTTGTGGAACCTGACCGAGACCGACGCCAAGGCCAAGGCCGCGGCGCTGGAGCAATCGATCGATCGCCTCACCTTCGATTTCGGTGGCCGCAGCGTCAGCGCGGGCGCCTCCGCCGGCGTAGCGATCCTCGGTCCGCACTCCGTGGCGAGCCGCGCGCTGGAAGAGGCGGACAGTGCGATGTATGTGCGCAAGGCGCAGCGGCGGCATGAAGTGGTGGGCTAGAGTATTTTCGGTTCTGATTGAATCAGAACCGAAGCTCTAGATTCTTGTTTTGACGCGTTTTCCTCACGCGAACCGGTGTCCACTTCGCTCGAAAACGCTCTAATAGCGACCGCCTTCACAGGCCGAGATCGTCCGGCACGTTGCCGAATTTCCGCAGCAGGTGCGCATCGCCGAATTCGCCGATCATGGGATCGCCGGTGCGGCTGAAAGCGACCGCGCCGATGCTGCCCGGCATCCGCGACATCATCTCGGCGCGCCGCAACGCGGTCGCGGCGCTCTGGCACTCCTCGGCATTGCCCGCGACCAATTCACCGCTGTCGTCCCGCACGAAAGGCAGCGCAACGTAATAGGTGATATCGGCCATCGGCGTGCTCCTTACCTACGCGGCGTCGTTCTTTGCCTGCGCGAAACAGGTCGCGAGTGCGTCCTGCAATTCCGCGACCTCGGTCTCGAGGAATTCGTTGGCCATGATCAGCGCCTTGATGGTGCTGCGCAGATTGCCGTCGCACATCGCGATCGCCTGATCGCAGGCCACCTCGTAGCGGTTGTTGTCGGAGAACACTGACGGCATGGGCATGGCGATAATCCTTCCGGTTCTGGCTGGCGGCAGTGGTAATGTTCTTATTTTGTTCTAGTGGAGTCAAGAGGGCGGAAGCGCCTCGCGGGCGGCTTGTGACCGATCGCGCCAAGCGCCTGTGGATGTCTGCCTGTGGATGTCGGGGACAGCTAGTCAACATGCGCTGTCAGCAAAGCCAGGCGCAAATTCTCTCGTCTCGTCAACCCGGGGCGCGCAAAGCGCGAGCCCGGAATCCATTTCACCACTTGCACGCGCAGCCCGATGGATTCTCTGATGTGCAATTGCACATCATAGCTCGTCCTTCGGACGCCCCGGAATGACGAAGTGGAGAAAACCAACACGTCACGCGATGATGTCGGGCGTGATCTGATCCTCGATGAAGGCGATGCGATCGCGCAAGTGCAGCTTGCGCTTCTTGAGCCGCTGCACCATCAGCAGATCCGGAGCCGGCGACTGATGCAGCGCGTCGATGGCCGCGTCGAGATCGCGGTGCTCCTGCTGCAGCCGTGCAAGCTCTGCGTGGAGTTCGCGCTCATCTTCGTCGGTCATGGCTGTGCACTAAAAAATAAGCACGGTGAGGTTGTGGACGGATCGCTCGGTATCCGCGTGCCGAAATATCCTCCCTCCACGCTCGCCGCGCAAGTTAAGACGGTTCCATACGCACGTTCTGTTACAGATAAATTCGAAAATGTCGCAGCGCTGATTCGCGATCCCCGTCGACAGATAGTCTGGCTGGTGTACACTTTGTTGTCCTGATCGAAATTGAGGTTAACCTGCCGAGGAGATTTCGTAATGGCGATACAGGCGCATCTGGTCGAACTGGAACGCAAGCACAAAATTCTCGAAAGCGAACTACACGAAGCGCTCCTGCACCTATCTACAGACGATCTGCAAATCACCGAACTCAAGCGCCGCAAATTGATGGTCAAGGACGAGATCGAACGGTTGAAACAATCCGTCGGCGAGACCTTCCACTAGCCAGTCCCCCGGTAACATATCGCAACGTACACCACTTCAGGCCGGATGGGCGCCGAAGCGCTCATCCGTGGCAGATGTTGCGACTGCTCACACGAATTCGCCGACGTAATCGGCGATCGCGAGCGACGACGTCAGGCCGGGCGATTCGATACCAAACAGATTGATCAATCCGGTGACGCCGTGATCGCGCGGCCCCTGGATCAGGAAATCCTGCGTCGCCACCGCCGGCGGGACAATCTTCGGCCGGATCCCGGAATAGCTTGGCATCAGCGCCCCGTCCGGCAGCCCGGGCCAGTATTTGCGAATTGCCGGGTAGAAGCGGTCCGCGCGCGCCGGATCGACGGCGTAATCGATGCTCTCCACCCATTCCACATCCGGGCCAAAACGGGCCTGCCCAGCCATGTCCAGGGTGAGGTGCACGCCGAGTCCCCCGGGCTCGGGCACCGGGTAGATCAGCCGCGAAAACGGCGCCCGCGCGCTGCAACTGAAATAGTTTCCCTTGGCGAGATAGGCGCATGGGATCAATTCGAGCGGCATGCCCTCGATGCCGCGCGCGACCGCCGGCGCCCCGAGCCCTGCGGCATTGACCAGCAGGTCGCATGCCAGCGTCATCGGTGCCTCGCCGCCGGCCTCGATCTCGATCCGGCCGGCGGCCGCCTTGGCGCGGAGCAGCGGGGTATGGAACGCGAATGCCGCGCCGGCGGCCTCCGCATCGCCCCTCAGCGCCAGCATATAGGCGTGGCTGTCGATGATCCCGGTGGACGGCGACAGCAGCGCGGCGTCGCAATTCAACGCTGGCTCCATCGCGCGGGCGGCTTCGCCCGAAAGCAGCTCCATGTCGAGTACGCCATTGGCCTCGGCATGGGCGCGGATCGATTGCAGCTTTTCGGTCTCTTTCGGCGTGGTCGCGACGATCAGCTTGCCGCAATTGCGATAGGGGACGCCGTGCTCCTTGCAATAGCGGTAAAGCGAATGCTTGCCGCTGACGCACATCCGCGCCATCAGGCTGCCGGCCCGGTAGTAGATGCCGGCATGGATCACCTCGCTGTTACGCGAGGAGGTCACGGTGCCGATCCCCTCGGCGGCTTCCAGCACGATCACCTCGCGCCCTGCTTGCGCGAGGCGGCGTGCGACGGCAAGCCCGATCACACCCGCTCCGATGACGACGCAATCAACTCTGTCCATGGATCCTTCAAGTCCGGGAATCGGCGCGAATAGGGTTCTGCTTGTTGTTGTCCATCCGAGCCTTGGTAGCAACGCCCCGGATGGCCTCGAAATAGGCCTCGTGGCGCACCGGCATTAGTGCGGCATTAATCATGTCAGGGCAATTGCCCTAAATTAAGTCACATTTTGCGGTTGCATCGCGCGGCGTTTACCCGATCCAAACTGCCAAGGCCAGACACTGTAATGCGGAAATCCGCAAGGTGACGGAATGGCTGGCAAGAAAGGGCAGGCAGGCGGGAGGAATCTGATTCCGGCGCTCGTCGTCGTGTGCCTTGTCGCCGCCATTGCGTCGGCCGGACTGGCTCTCGCTGCGTCAGCCGGCTTTGTCCCATCGAGCGATATCGGTTCGCTTGCGCCCGACCTGGTCTGGGAGCTCCTGATCGGCGGCACCGTCGTCGCCTCCTTCCTGGGCGCGGTCACGCTCTCGGTGCTTTCGGCGCTGCGAAGGGTGCAGCGCGTACAACTCCGGCGCAATGCCTTCGTCAGCTCCGCCCTCAACCATCTGAACCAGGGCGTGGTGATGACCGATGCGCAAAAGCGGATCGTGTTCTGCAACGATCGCTATCTCGAGATCTATGGCCTGTCGCGCTCCGACATACCGCGCAACATGACCGGGCCCGAACTGCTGAAAATGCGCTACCGGCGCGGCTTGATGGATGTCACGCCTGCGGAGTTCTATATCCGGGCCGCCAACCCCGAGGGGATGGTGACGGAATTGCCCAACGGCAAGGCGGTCGTGGTCCGGCATTTCGGGCTGCCCAATGGCGGATCGATCGCGACGCACGAAGACTGCACCGGCCAGCGGCAACTGTCGCGCAAGCTCGCGTCCACCACCCAATTCCTGGAATCGGTGCTCGACAACGTACCAGTCTGCGTGGCCGCGAAAAACATCGAGGACGGCCGTTACATCTTCGCGAACCGCGCCTTCGAGCGGTTCTCGCGCTTCTCGCGCGATCGCATCGTCGGCAACCGCGCCGACGAGATCTTTAGTCCCGAGACCGCCGCCAGCATCGCGGCCGCGGACAAGGCGGCGCTGGAGGCGCCGGAAGGCTTTTTCCGCAACGAGTTCTGGGTCGAGCGTGGCTCGGAGCGGCGCATTCTCGCCTCCAACCGCGTGATCGCGCGCAACGAGAACGGCGAGCCGGAATTCCTCATCGCGCTGTTCGATGACGTCACCGACCGCCGTTCGCTGTCGCGCGAATTGGAGAACGCCAAGAAGTTCCTCGAGCTCGTGGTCGACAACATTCCGGTCTCGCTGATCGTCGAACGCGTCAGCGACGGCCGGTACCTGCTCGCCAACCGTTCGGCCGAGACCATCCTCAACCGCCGGCGCGAGGATGCCACCGGGCTGACGGCAACGGACATCTTCAATCCGCGCGAGGCCAAGCTGATCATCGCGCGCGACGAGGCCGCGATCAAGAAACGCGGCCTGCTGACCGAGGAGCATCCGATCTCGACCAAGGACGGCTTGCGGCTGTTCCTGACCCGCCGCATGACCGTGCTCGACGAGCATGGCGAGCCGCAATACCTGATCAAGACGCATGAGGACGTCACCGACCGGCGCCAGACAGAATCGCGCATGGCCCACATGGCCTATCACGACGGTTTGACCGATTTGCCGAACCGCGCCGCTTTCCTGCAGGCGCTGGCGCAGATGATCGAGGCCTGCGGCGGTACCGACGAGGAATTCGCTGTGCTTTGCGTCGATCTCGATGGCCTGAAAGAGATCAACGACGTGTTTGGCCATGCGATCGGCGACAAATTGCTGATCGAAGTGGCCCGGCGCCTGCAGACCTCGGCGCGCGGCGGCGTGGTCGCGCGCCTCTCCGGCGACGAGTTCGGCCTGATCATCGACGGCAAGCAGCCGGCCGCCGGCATCGTTCTTGCCGAGCAGGTGGCGGAGGCGCTCGCCCAGGAATTCGTAATCGACGGCAAATCGGTCCGCACCGGCGTCACCGCCGGCATCTCGGTATTCCCGCACAATGGCGCGGATGCCGCCTCGCTGCTCGCCAATGCCGGCGCGGCGCTGTTCCGCGCGAAGGCGAAATCGCGGGGCACGATTTCGATCTACGAGCCGGAAATGGACCAGCAGATCCGCGACCGGCGCGTGCTGCATCAGGACCTCTCCGCCGCGATCAGGAACGGCGAATTGTCGCTCTACTACCAGCCGCTGGCGGCGGCGGGCGCAACGGTGGACGAGAGCGCGGTGATCGGGTTCGAGGCCCTGGCGCGCTGGCAGCATCCGGTGCGCGGCTTCGTCTCGCCCGCGGATTTCATTCCGCTTGCGGAAGAAGGCGGCCTGATCGTCGAGATGGGCGAATGGATCCTGCGCGAGGCCTGCCGCGAGGCGGCCTCCTGGAAGCAGCCGCTGCAGATCGCGGTCAACCTCTCGCCGGCGCAGTTCATGCACGGCGATCTGGTCGGCCTCGTGCATTCGATCCTGCTCGAAACCGGCTTGCGGCCGGACAGGCTCGAGCTCGAAATCACCGAGGGCGTGCTGATCGAGGATTTCGATCGCGGCCTGGCGCTGCTCAGGCGGCTGAAGGCGCTCGGCGTGCGCATCTCGATGGACGATTTCGGCAGCGGCTACTCCTCGCTGAGCTATCTGCAGGCGTTCCCCTTCGACAAGATCAAGATCGACCGCGCCTTCGTCATCAATCTCGGCCGCAACCCGCAATCGGCGGCGATCGTCCGTGCCGTCATCGATCTCGGTCACGGCCTGCAGATGTCGATCGTTGCCGAGGGCGTGGAAACCGAGGAGCAACTCGGCTTCCTGGCAAAGGAGGGGTGCGCGATCATCGGCGGCGGCTTGAACGGTGTCAGCATTGCGCGCGACGCTGTGGGACGCGGCCTGCGCGTGATCTTGCTGGAGCAGGGCGATTTCGCCGGCGGCGCCTCCTCGGCCTCGCCGCGGCTGATCCATGGCGATCTCGCTGGCTTGCAACGCTGCAATTTCTTCCGCGTCCGCGCCGCGCTGAAGGAGCGTGAGGTCTGGCTCAGGATCGCGCCGCATCTGGTGCGGCCGATGCGCTTTGCGATTCCCGCCCATGCCGAGGGGCGCCCCGAATGGCAGTTGCGCTCATGGCTGCTGCTCTACGACCGGCTGGCATCGCGCGCCGGTCTTCCGGCATCGACGACCGTCGACATCTCGCACCATCCGATCGGCGAAGCGCTGAAGCGGCCGTTCGGCACCGCCTTTGAATATTCGGATTGCGTGGTCGATGACAGCAGGCTCGCGGCCCTGCTGGCGCTCGATGCGGCCGAGCGGGGTGCCGCGATCCATACCGGCGCGCGCGTCGCCCGCGGCGAGCGCGGCGAAACCTGGCGGCTGATCGTGATCGATCGCGGCTATCGCCGGGTGATCACCGCGCGCTCGCTGGTCAACGCGAGCGGCGCCTGGATGCCGTCCGTCGCCGAAACCGTGCTGCGCGTTCCGGCCCCCGCGCTTTCGATGGTGCAGATGAGCCGGATCGTGGTCCGGCGGCTGTTCGACAACGACAATGTCTACGTGTTCCGGAACGGCGATGGACGGCTGATCTTCGCCAGCCCCTATGCCGGCGATTTCACGCTGATCGGGACGGTCTCGCGACCGTTCAAGGGCGATCCCGCCATCGTTGCGATGAGCGCAACTGATATCACCTACCTCTGTGAGGCGGCCAACCGCTATTTCCGCGAGCGGATCGAACTCGTCGACGTGGTGCGGCCGGTCTCCGGCGCCAATATGGCGATAGGTGCGGCGGGCGGCCGGTTGCGGGACGGCGGGATGAAGTTTGATTTCAAGCGCGGCAAGGCGCCGCTGATCACTGTCTTCGGCGGTGACGTCACCACCTCGCGGCTGCGCGCGGAAAAGGCTGTCTCCGAACTGACGGCGTTCTATCCGATGTCGCCGCGCTGGACCGCCAAGGCGCCGCTGCCGGGCGGCGATTTTGCCTTTGGCCGGTTCGAGACCGAGGTCGATATCATCAGGGATCGCTGGCGTTTCCTGAGCGAGCAAGAGGCGAGGCGGCTGCTTGGTGCCTACGGGTTGAGGGTTGAAGCGATCCTTGGGAATGCCAAGGCGAAATCCGACCTCGGTCCCTCCTTTGGGCCGGAGCTGACCGGCGCCGAGGTGCGCTATCTGATGGCAAGAGAGTGGGCGCGGTTCCCGGACGATATCTTGTGGCGCCGCTCCAAGCTCGGCCTGACCATGCCGCCGGCGGATCACGACGCGCTCGCAGCGTTCATGGCGAACGCGGCTTTGAACTAGGTGTATGTCCATAAAGCGAGACTGCCCGCCGGCATGGGCGTGCTGTCGTCGCGGCCGCTTAGGCCAGTCTTAACCATCGGACGCCTTTTGCTTTTTTGCCGAAGACCTCCCGCGGTAGTCTTGCAATTGATCAGTGGGGAGGATGCCATGGATCAGCGGGATTGGAGCCGCGTCGAGCAGGAACTCGGCGAGCTGGTGCCAAAGGTGAACGTGTCCCTGGACCAGCAGCCTGCTCCAGCGCAGAGCAGTTTGGCAAATAGGGACTCGACGGAGGCAATCCTCGAGCAGATCGCCAAGGCCCTCGAAAGCGACGGAATCGTCGGCAGGAAAAGCCCCTGAACTTCGACTTCCGACTCGATCTGGTGTGTGCGAGCGACCAGACGACTCGGCGCGCCCTGGCAATGCCAACTTCTGAAATGGATGAAAGCGGACGTTCGTAAACGTTCGCTTCTGACGCGCCTCTGCGCCAATCTGTCCCGTCTTTCGCCCCTGGCCGAGGTCGGACGATGCGATACCCTGATGAAAAATTCAGGGAGGGAGCCATGTCAGCGAAACTTGATCGCCGTCACTTCATTGCTGCCGGTACGACAGCGGCGGCGATGCCGTTCCTCTTGCGCAGGGCCGCCGCGCAGGAGGCGTGGCCGTCGCGGCAAATCCGTATGATCTGCAGCTATCCGGCGGGTGGGCAGACCGACCTGCTCGCGCGCGCCTTCGGCGAATTCATCTCCAGGCAGGTGGGAAAGACTGTCGTCATAGAGAACAGAGCGGGGGCCTCGGGCTCCATAGGCGCCGCGGAAGTCATGCGCGCGGACCCAGATGGCCACACGATCCTGTGCTCCATCTCGACCACCTACGTGATGAACAGAGTGATGATGAAGAACCCCGGCTACGACATGGACAAGGACCTGACGCTCGTCAGCATTATCCCGGGTGCTGGGCTGCTGCTGGTCGCAAGCCCGAAGGCTGGCGTCAAGACGTTGGATGAATTCGTCGCTTTCGCGCGCAAGAGCGGCAAGGTGAACTTCGGCACCTATAGCGCGGGCTCGGCCCCGCACATGACGATCAATGAGCTCAACAAACAATATGGTCTCAACATCGAGCCGATCCACTACCGAGGCGAAGCGCCAATGTGGACGGGGCTGGCGGAAGGCACGCTCGATGTCGCGATGGGCAGCTACACCGCCGCGCAATCCGTCCTGCAGAGTCGTCGCGGAGTTGTGTTCGCGGTGCATTCGAAGAAGGTCGACGCGATCCCGAACATCAGGACTCTGCCTGAACAGGGCGCGACAGCGAAATTCTTCACGGTGAGCGGTTTCACGGGCTGGGCGTTGCCGAAGGCGACGCCACAGCCGATCGTCGACCGGTTGGCGGAACTCTGCGTGGCAGCCAATAGCGATCCGAAAGTGAAGGAAGTTCTCAGCACTTTCGTGCTCGAACCAGCGCTCGGCTTCAAGGACAGCAACGCTTTGTATCAGCGGGAATTGCCGGTTTGGATGGAGAGCGCGCAAGCGCTCGGCTTGGAACCATCCTAGACTAAACCGGAGATCTTCTGGCCGACAGGCCAGCCCGCAACTCGGACCGAAGAAGCCCCATCGTCGTTCGCGGCTTTTTGTTGAAGAGGCAGCAAAGAGAATGTCCGGATTTGG
>NZ_PSRR01000239.1 GCF_004296405.1 Bradyrhizobium sp. Leo170 | reverse complement strand
GGCGGCAGCCTGACCATCGGCGATGTCGCCATCCCCAGCGCGGTCGCGAGCCTCCTGCCGGTGGCGGTCCTCAACCTGCCCGACGCGATTGTCATCGAGCCGGCCGGCCGTGTCGCGGCGAACCTGCCCGCGCCCAGCGCATCGCCCACGGCTGGCGCTTTCATCGGCGCCGACATGCTCAGCAACAGCGGCTTCGATTCCGTGACCCTGAATGCCCGTGCCGCCGTCGCGTTCGCCGGTTCGGTGGATGTGACAATCCCCGGCGCGCTGACCCTGCGCGCGGACAACGGACATGTCGTGCTGTTGCCGGCGGGCACCGGGCTGCTGCCGTCGGGCATCGACTTCGCCAATCCGGCGACCTTTGCGCCGGCCTGCGGGACGGGGTGCACGATCCCCGGCATCGGCGGCACCACCGTGAACCTGAACGCCGGCTATGTCCGCGTTGTCGGAGACACCCCGAACCAGAGTGGTAGCTTCAGCAGCCCGACCCTTGCCGACGGCACACTGAATGTCTCGGCGCAATGGATCGATCTGCAGGGCGGGATCGCGCTCGACAACATCGCTACCGCCGGCTTCGCCAGCACGTCCGCCATCCGGCTGCTGCCGGATAGTTATGGCTTTGTCACCAGCAGCAACGGTTCCGGACGGCCGACCTCCGGCGGGGCGCTGGTCGCGCCGGGCAACCTCACGCTCAGGGCGGCCGAGATCTATCCGGTCAGCAACACCGACTTCGTCCTGATGTCGACCGGCAAGCTCGACAGCGCCAGCACCATCACCATCGCGCAGAACGGGACACCGACGGCGCCGCTCTCGGCCGGCGGCGGCATCCTGCTCAGCGCGCAGACCATCGTGCAGGGCGGCACGCTCTGGGCGCCGCTCGGCAGCATCATCCTGGGCGTGCGGACCGCCGGCGATGTCCCGACCCAGTTCGCCAGTGCGCTTTCCGGCGTCGGCCTTGGCGGTCTCCTTGCCCCGAGCGCGTTCACTGCGACGAAGAGCGTGACGTTGGCCGCCGGCAGCCTGACCTCGGTCTCGGCGGCGGGTCTCGTCATTCCCGACGGCTACACCGTCGACGGCACCACCTGGTACCAGGGTTCTCCCACTGACAGCAATCCCACCAACAACGCGCCGCCCATGCTGTCAGCGCCGCCGAGCAAATCCATCAGCCTGTTCGGCGACCGTGTGACCACCAGCGAAGGCGCCGTGCTGGACCTGAACGGCGGCGGCGACATCTATGCCACCGAATTCGTCGGCGGCACCGGCGGCACCCGCAATGTGCTGACGACCTACCAGCAGAACCTCGCGACCGGCGCCGTCACACCGCAATACGACGACGGGCGGCAGGTCTATGCCCTGGTCCCGACCTATCAGGCCGCGGTCGCGGCCTATGATCCCAACTTCGCCTATAAGCCTTATTATTCCGGCGCGAGCGCATCGAGCGGCGGGGCATTCCCCAACGCAATCGCGCCGGGCCAGTCGGTGACCATCGGGCCCGGCAGCAGCATCCCGGCCGGCACCTATACGCTGCTGCCCGGCATGTATGCGACGCTGCCCGGGGCCTACCGCGTGGTGCAGGTGGCTGGGAACGTCAACCCGAACACGCCGGTGAACTTCACCAGCCCCGACGGCTCGCAGTATGTCACCGGCAAGCTCGGCAATGCGCTCACCGGCACGCAATCGTCACAGACCGCCATGTTCCAGCTGCAGTCGCAGGCGGCGTGGTCGCAATACTCGCGCATCGACATCACTTCGGGCACCACCTTCTTCCGCAACCAGGCGCTCGCCGCGGGCAAGGCCCCGCCGCCATTGCCGATCGACGGCGGCGTACTGCTGCTCGGCGCGAACACCTCGCTTGACCTTGCCGGCACCAACCGCTTCGCGCCGGGGACCAGCGCTCTCGCGCCGGGCCTGGTCGGCGGCGGCGGCCAGGTCCAGATCGGCGGCGAGAATATTCTGGTCGCGGTACGCGAGGCCAATGGAGAGCTTCCGACCCGGAACGGCTATCTCGTGCTCGACGTCGACCAGATCAGCGATCTCGCCGCGTCCTCGGTGATGATCGGCGGCACCGCGAAGATCGTCGACGGCGTGCAGAACATCACCGCGACCGCGCTCAATCTCGAGATTGACAACGATGCGGCGCATCCGCTCACCGGGCCGGAGCTGTTGCTGGTCTCGCTCGCCGGCGGCCGCGGCGTCGTGGTCGGCGACGGCAGCGTTGTCCAGGCGATCGGGACGGTGCCGGCCGGCACCAGCCGCGACATCAGCTTCGGCGCCGATCCTGTCGCGCAGTACAATTCTCAGGGAGTTCTGACTGGATACACCGCAGGCATCACCGGCGACGGTTCGCTGTTGCGCGTCTCCAACGGCACCGTCGTGAACGTCACGCGGTTCTTCGTGCCGGGACAATACACCGGTCCCGGCACGCCGCCGAGCAGCTCCGTGCCGCGGGGCGCGTTCTCCGTCGGCGCCGGTGCGATCATCGACGGCGGCAACGCGCTGACGCTGGACACCAGCGGCAGCGGCACGCTCGCGTCCAACGCAATTTTGAGAGCAGCGAACTATGACATCGCCGGCTCGGTCATCAACATCGGCGGCGGCTCGTCCGGCATCGTGCTGAACGATGCGGTGCTCGCGAACTTCAACGACGCGGTCTCGGTGCGCCTGCGCAGCGCGACGGTGATCAATCTCTATGACGCGGGCGGCCTGCGGATCGGCGATCCCTCCCATCCCATCGGCACGCTGACCTTCGACGGCGCGGGGCTCTACAGCGAGGGCGGCAGCACCACGGTCAGCGCCACCAACATCACGCTTGCCAACAGCCGCGGCGCCACCGGCAACGGCATCCTCGGGACCGGCGGCACGCTGACGCTGAACGCCACGGGAACCATCACCGAGGATCTCGGCGCCAAGAGCCTTGCCGGCTTCGGCCAGATCAATTTCAATGCCGGCCAGGCCATTGCCTTCAGCGGCAGCGGCAGCCTCGATACCGGCCCGGTCGCGGTCGCGGCGCTGACCTTCAACGTCGGCGGCGCCGTGATCACCAGCGGTGGTTCCGGTTACCTCAACAGCATCCCCGACGTCGTCATCTCTGGCGGCGGTGGCTCCGGGGCAACGGCGACCGCGTTGATGGGCGTGGCCGGCTTTACAGTTTTCTACGGTGGTTCCGGCTACAGCAACGGCGATGTTGTCACGGTCCTCGGAACAGACGCCAACGGAAACCAGGTAAAGGCCACCGGCACGGCCGTCGTCGATTCCAACGGCACGATCACCAGCGTCAGGCTCATCTCCTCCGGGTCCGGCTTCCCCGTTTCTTTCTACGACTCCCTCACTATCGATAGCCTGACAGGTGATGGCAGTGCTTCCATCGACGTTTCGTCGTACAGTGTCACCGGTGTGACCATCACCAATCCGGGGGCAGGCTACACCAGCATGCCCACATTCTCCTTCATCGATAATAGTGGCAGCGGCGGGAGCGGCGCGGCGGCGAAGGCTCTGGTCAACGCCACCGCCATCACCGTCACCGGTGGGGGCAACGGCTATGTCAGTGCGCCGACCGTGACCATCAGCGGCGGCGGCGGATCGCAGACCACGGCCACCGCGTCGGTGTCCGGCCTGGTCGTCTCCGGGCTGAATCTCACCCAGGCCGGCACCGGCTATTCCAGCCTCCCGACCATCACTTTCTCCGGCGGCGGCGCCAGGTCGGCGAACATGCTGCTGTCCGCCCCCGTGATCGTGGTCAACGGCGGCGCGACCCAATCGGTCCTGACCTCAGGCAATGTGACGCTCGCCACCGGCGCGGGGACCGCGCCGGCCGGCGTCGCCACCAACATCGGCGGCGCGCTCGCCGTCAGCGGCGGCTCGATCACCGACAACGCCACCATCCGCGCGCTGTCCGGCAATGTCACCCTCGCTGCGACCGCGGGCGATGTCGTGCTCGGTGCGGGGGCTTTCATCGATGCCTCCGGCTCGCGCATCACCGTCCTCGATCTCGCCCAGGATGCGCCAGGCGGCAATGTGCGGCTGGTGTCGGCCACAGGCAACGTGACCATCAATCCCGGCGCGACCGTGAGCGTGGCTGCGGCCGGCAACGGCTTTGCCGGATCGCTGTCGGTCGTGGCCGCGAACACGGCGACCCTCGACGGCACGCTTGACGGCCATGCCGCCTTCAAGGATCTCGGCGGCGATTTCACGCTCGAGGCCGACCGCCTGGGTGGATCTCGTGTGCTGCCGCTGGGAGCGGGCTTCAGCAGCAGCTTCACGGTGCGGCTCGGCGGCGGCGACATCACCGTCGCCGCCGGCCAGACCCTGTCGTCCGACAAGGTGCTGCTGGTTGCGAACAACGGCAGCGTGATCGTGGACGGCACCATCGACGCCAGCGGATCGACCGGCGGCGAAATCGCGCTCTATGGCGCCGGCAGGATCGTCAATGGCTCGACCACCGGCGAAGGCGGCGTGAGGATCGGCGCGACCGCGGTTCTCAATGCCTCGTACGTGGCCGACGATCCCCGCGATCCGCTGTATTCCAACGGCACGTCCGCTCTGGTGCAGAAGGGCGGCACCATCACCCTCGGCACCACGGGCACGCCGGACAAGGATGGCACCGGTACGATCACCCTGAACGCCACCCACGGCTACCAGAACGTGACCACATCGGGCGCCATTAGCGTCGCCGACGGCGCCATCTTCAATGTCAGCGGCGGCCCCGGCGGCGCCAACATCGACAACACCGGCGGCTCGGTGATCATCCGCGCGCCGATCCTGACCAGCGGCGGCGTCAATGTCGACTTCAAGGGCACCGTCATCACCAATGCCGACGCGTTGGGCAACGCAAGCGGCGGCGGCGTGGTGCTCAACGCCTATGCCGTGTGGAGCACCACCGACGGCTGCTCCCTGATCCCCGGCGGTTGCGGCAGTGTCACCACGGTTGCGGCCTACAACGCGCTGACGCCGGAGCAGCAGGCACAGCTCCGGCAGCATTTCGACGGCATCATCGATCCCGCCGGATTCTTCGACGCCACCCTGACCAACGGCAAGCCGACCCAGCTCATCTTTGCCGCCGACGGCCTCTATCCCATCTCGACGATCGACCGGCCGGCGGAGGGGGCCTACATGCCCCATGTCGAGTTCTACCAGAACACGCTGCTGGGCTTCGTCAACAATCCGTTCAACGCGGATGCCGTGAAGGCGAGTTTCGCCGGGGCCAAGCTGCAGATCGCGGGATCCAGCGCTCCCGCGGTGGCGTTGTCGTCGACGTCCATGCTGCACCTGCGGCCCGGGATCGATCTCGTCAATCCCAGCTCGACCATCAACAACGGCAACATCACCGTCGCCAGCAACTGGAATTTCGGTGCCGGTGCGCCTCTTGGTGGCGCCGGCACCACGCTCTACTATCGCACGGGGTCCGGCGAGCCCGGCACGCTGGCGCTGCGCGCGCTCAACAACGTGCAGATGAACGCCACCATCAGCGACGGCTTCTATCAGCCGGCTGCAGGAACGCCGACCAACGCGGCGGAGGCCTACGAGTTGGAAACCGCATCGGCCGCCTTTGCCGCCTATGAAGGTTTGTTCCAGGACGGTGTGCTATTCTACAGGGCTAATGTCTTTTCATTTGACCCGCTCCCCCCCCAGCAGGTGAACGCGGCGTTCTTCGGCCTCGACAACACGCCCGAAAACCTTGCGCTGTTCAATTCACTGCAGTTCCACCTACAGAAGCCGGCCCCCATAAGCCACTTCACCGACGATTCAAGCCTGTCGGGAGATCCGGCCCTGCTGGCAAAGGTGATCGATCAGTACGACCAGTTCTATATTCAATACGCGAACATGTATCGCGCCTACCAGGTGGAGATCGTGCAGGGGAATACCAATGCTGACACCTTTAGCGGGGGTTCGCCTGGTCGCGGCGCCTATTACACATATGCCGAGGTGGCGGAACGGCTGCGCCCCTACAGCAGGCCGCTGGTGCCCCCTCCATCCATCCCGGTGGCGCCGACCGCATCGAACCCCTACCTTTACTACAACATCGTATCCGGCGCCCAACCGGGGACAGGGACCGACTACGCGTCGCTATGGCAGAACTATTTCTTTGGTGTCATCGATGCGAATTTGCAATCCAACGGCCCGATCAGAAGTGGCGCACCGGGCTCGCTGGACGCGGCCTTGAACGGCAAGCCGCGAACGCTTGACAATGTCGCCGGGATTGATGTTCCGGTCTGCCTGGCCTGCTTCGCAGTCACGCCGCCGTCCGCGCCACTGGCCTATCTCACGCTTTTCGCGGACACATATGCGCCGATGCCTCCGCCGACGGCGCCGTTGCCGTCGACGCTGCCCCCAGCCAACCAGATCGCCAACAATCCGGCGATCTATCAGGGTGCGCCGGTTTACAACACCACGGCGGCCACGGCGCTGATGCCGGTGGGGCTCGGCGGCAGCAAGGGCTCGTTCTCCTACGACTTCGTCGCCGGGGCGGCCTTCAGGTCTGACGACACGCCCTCGGTCGATCCGAATGCGGTGATCCCGGTGTCGTCGCTGCCGCCGACCGTCACGGGGAATGTCACCATCGACGGGCATACGTCGTACAAGAATGTTTTGATGCCGACGCCCGATCCCTTCGGCAACCCCTCGAATTTGATCATCAACATCCCGACCCTGGTGCGCACCGGCACCGGCTCCATCACCCTCGCGGCTGCCGGCAATGTCGAACTGCTCGACCAGGTGGCGCCCGGCGCGGTCTACACCGCCGGCGCAGCCACTGCGACGCCTGGGGACTTCAAGGCGCCGACATTGCCGAGGGCCTATACGGATACGCCGAACGGCCTCGTCAGCACCCCGGCGTGGGCCACCGGCGGTGGCGCGGTGACCGTCACCGCCGGCGGATCGATCATCGGCATCGAGATGCCGACCGACACCGACGGCAGCCAGACCAAGGTCGTCGGTGCCGCGACGGGGCAGATGTGGAGCGACTGGTATATCCATTACGGCGTGTCGAACGGCAGCAGCGCGACGCCGTTTGCGGACTGCGCGGCCGCAGGATCGATTGCCTGCCAGACCGCGGCCTGGATCAACTACGCCACCTTCTTCCAGGGCTTCGGCGCGCTGGGCGGTGGCAACATCACGCTCTCGGCGGGCGCCGACATCGTCGACGTCGGCGCGTCACTGCCGGAGACACTGGTGGTCGGCGGCGGCCTTACCGCGGCGAACGCGAAGGCGACCTACTATGGCGGCGGCAACCTCAGCGTGACTGCCGGCGGTGATCTCCTGAGCAGCAATTTCCTGGTCGGCCGCGGCACCGGCGTGATCCGGGTCGGCGGGGCGGTGCAGGCTACCACCAGCAATCCGCTCAACGGGGGCAGGCCGACCAGGGGGATCACGACGGACGACACCCTTGGAGTCACCGGCTCGTACGCGCTGCCGCTGCTGCTGGCGGTGCAGGACGGCTTCATCACCCTGAGCGCGCGTGGCTCGGTGACGCTCGGCAATGTCTACGATCCCGCCGCGTTGCCGCTGAACACGACAGTGCGGACGCCCCGCGGATACCTGCCCGGCTCGGCTGGCGAATCCAATTCCATCTGGAGCAACCTGTTCACCAGCTATGGTCCCGGCAGCGGCATTTCGCTGACCAGCGTCACCGGCGATGTGACGGCGCTGACGGTGGCGCCGGCGGCGAGCACCGGGCTGTTCGCGGGCAAGGCGCCCAACGAGATCTTGCTTCCCAGCACGATCGGGCTGCTGCTGCCGGCCACGCTCGATCTGGCGGCGCTCAGCGGCAGCATCGTCTTCAACAGCGGCACCACGTCCATCGACGGCATCGGAAACGCCAACCTGGTGCCGTATCCGACCCTGAGCGGAGACAGCACCGGGACCATCAATTTGGTCGCCGCCGGCTCCATCGACCTCGGGGCGGGCCTGACGATGCCTGACATCATCAACGGGACCATTCAGTATCTCGGATCGACTGGCGGGTTGGACTACGGCAACTACATCAGTCCGCTCGGGGGACCGCTCCCCATTCTGACCCAGGTATTGCACGCGAACGATTCCAACCCGGTCGTCATCGCGGCCGGCCAGGATATCGATGCCACCGGCACGGCGGGTAACCCGGCAGTTCTGAAACTGATCAAGCCGGCGCGGATCGAGGCGGGGAACAATATCTACGCGGCGACCGCCCCGTCGGGGGCGCCTGCGACCACCGGCAGCGGCGCTCAACTGAAGCCGTTTGTTTTCATCGGCCAGAACAACAACGCCTCCGACATCACCAGCATCGCCGCCGGCAATGATTTTGTCGGCGGTTCCTATGTCCTCTACGGGCCCGGCACCTTCGTGCTGCAGGCCGGCAATGACCTCGGGCCGTTCACGCCGTCGGTGTACGAGCCGTCGCAAACCTCTGGCATTGCCACGCTCGGCAACGGCAGCGCGCTCGGCAATACGTTCGGAAGTATGTTCGCTGTCGGCGCGGACCCCGTGAAGCCGTACCTGCCGGCCCAGGGCGCCGAGATCGACGTGCTGTTCGGCGTCAAGCCCGGCATCGATTATGCCGCGGCGATCAATCAGTACATCGATCCGGCCCGTGCCGGCACCGGCGGCATCGACCTTCTCGCCGGCATTGCCACCGCCCTCGGCCAGCCGCGCGACCAGGCCTGGACCACCTTCCAGGGCCTGTCGCCGGCGCGTCAGCGCCTCCTGGTCAACCGCGCCTTCCTGGATTTCGTGATCCAGGTGGGCAAGGACTACAAGAATCCGTCGAGCCCCTATTTCGGGCAGTACGCCCGCGCCTATACCGCGATCTCCACATTGTTCCCGGCGGGCCTGGGCTACACCGACAACAGCCTGAGCGTCGACGGCAATGCCGCGCCGAAGATCGCGACCGGCAAGCTCAACATCGCCGCCTCCGTGCTGGAGACCCAGATGGGCGGCGACATCAACATCGTCGGCCCGGGCGGCGGCATCACCGTCGGTCACACCTCGCTCGACATCCTCCGGCCGAACCAGGAAGGCATCCTCACCCTCGGCGGCGGCAGCATCCGCGCCTTCGCCGACGATTCCATCCTGGTCAACCAGAGCCGCATCATGACCCAGCAGGGCGGCGACATCGGCCTGTTCGTCGCCAATGGCGACATCAACGCCGGCTCGGGGCCGAAGACCTATGTCTCGAGTCCGGCTGTCAGCGTGATCTGCACGGTCGTCGGCTACTGCTACACCAATCCGCAGGGCTTGATCACCGGCGCCGGTATCGCCGCCCTGGTCACGCTGCCGGGCCAGGATCCGACCAGGAGCAACGTCACCCTGGTCGCGCCACGCGGCACCATCGATCTCGGCGCCGCGGGCATCCGCGGCAATGACATCACGCTGGTGGCGCAGGTCGTGCTCAATTCCTTCAACATCCAGTCCACCGGCACCGTGACGGGCCTCGCGTTCACCCCGCCGCCCAACACCGCGTTGGCGGCCGTCAACAACAACGCGACCGCCGCTACGCAACAGGCCGGCCAGCCCGGGCCGGCCAAGCCGAATGACCAGCCCTCCATCGTCATCGTCGAGGTGGTGGGCTATGGCGGTGGCGGCGGCGATGGCGAGACGCCGAGCAGTAGCGGAGGTGGTGGTCAGGGCATGCGGAGCACCAATGACGACGATGAGCGTCGCCGGCGCGAAGAGGCGCAGTAGTCTTAAGAGGGGCAGTCGTAGGGCGGGTTAGCGCAGCGTAACCCGCCGTGTCGCGCGGTGATCATGATGGCGGATTACGCTGCGCTAATCCGCCCTACGAATTTTTCTTTGTCGTTGCCGGGCTTGTCCTGGCAACCCCGATCAGGCGGCAGTGCGTTGCCGCTTCAGATCAGCAGAGCACTGCCATCCTAAGCGAGATCACCGGGACAAGCCCGGTGATGACGATGGTGGGTGGGACCAAGTCCGGCGACAAAGTGGGATATGACCTGCGATGACATCAGACCACATAACTCAACCCACACCACTCCCTGCCTCCGCCAACGCCGACCCGCTGTCGGCGCTGCTCGCGCCCGAGCGCCTCACCGCCGTGGTCGATATCGGCGCCAACCCGGTCGGTGCCGACCCGCCGTACAAGACCATGCTCGAGAGGCGCCTGTGCCGCCTCTACGGCTTCGAGCCGCAGCGCGCGGCGCTGGCCGAACTGAACGCCCGCAAGAGCGAGTTGGAGACCTATCTGCCCTATGTCGTCGGCAACGGCGAGCAGGCCCGCCTGCGCGAATGCTTCGCATCGGGCATGACGAGCCTGCTGGAGCCCGACCCGCACATGCTCAAGCATTTTCCGGGCTTCATCGAGTGGGGGCGGGTCGTCGCCGACTCCAGGATGGCAACCCGCAAACTCGACGATGTCTGCGAAATCGAGGCGATGGATTTCCTCAAGATCGACGTGCAGGGCTCGGAGCTTGCGATTTTCCAGAATGGGCGGCGGCGCCTGGCCGAGGCGGCTGTCATCCAGACCGAAGTCTCGTTTGTCCCGCTGTACAAGAAACAGCCTGTGTTCGGCGAGATCGACCTGGAACTGCGCGGCCAGGGCTTCATTCCGCACGCCCTGACCGAGTTCAACCGGCGCATGATCTGGCCGTTGCACGGCACCGATCCATTTGCGGCGATCCATCAGTTGGTCGAAGCCGACGCGGTGTATGTCCGCGATTTCACCCGGCCCGACACGATGAGCGACGAGCAGCTCAGGCATCTCGCCCTGGTGGCCCATCACTGCTACGGCTCCCATGATCTCGCGGCCATCTGCATCCAGCATCTGATCCATCGCAAGACGCTGGAGCCGGAAGCGGGCAGCCGTTATTTCGACATGATCCGCACCACCCGCGGCGGCAGCACGGTCCGCGACGCTGGCGCGGCGGAGCCGGCGAAGGTGTGAGGGGCGAGGGGTCTCTACAAATTCAGTGTCATCGTCGGGCTTGACCGGACGATCCAGTAAACGCCGAGTTCAGTAATAGAAATGAAGCGGTACGACGTGGACAATCGTACGTCTTGGTTCGCCGTGATCTCAATCATGGGTACTCTCGGTTACCGGATCGCCCGGTCCTTCGGCCGGGCGATGACACCGGTGGGGATGATGCGCGCGCTATAAGAAGTCGAAGCACTTCTGCAAACTCTGCGTAACAACGAAAAACGGCCGGGCCTCGATCGAGGACCCGGCCGTTGCCGTTTGTTGTCGCTGCGATCGTGATCCGCTGATCTCTCACCGGATCACGATCTCATATGCTTCCTTACTTCGCGCCGCCGGTCACGCCCTGACAGCCGTCGATCTGCGCACCCGACGGGTTGTACGCCGCGATCGCGCTCGGCAGGCCGCCCGCAACGCTCGTCGTCAGGTAGACGCTCAGGGCGTTGGTCGCCGAGTTCGTGGAAGCCGTTGTTGCGGATGACCTTCGCGACGTTCGGATCATACCCCGGTGAGTTGGCATTCGACGTCGCCGGATTATAGGCCGGCAGCGCGTCGATCGATCCGCCGAACAGCCAAGCCAGCCAGTTCTTCAGGACGGGCACCCGGGTGCCGGTGGCATCGCTGTAGCAGCTGTAGACGTTGATGTAGCTCGCACCCGTGAGCGGATAGACATTCTCCGCCACGAGCGGGACGCCGATCACCGACAGGCCGCTGTAGTTGACGCCGGCGATCACGGTTCCGGCGGCATAGCGCTGCCCGTAGATATTCCAGGCATTGTAGCCGCCATCCAGCGCCGGAGGCGTCAGGCCGCTGAAGGCCTGAGCGGTGTTGTCCGGCGTCGGCGGCACGAAGTTTTGACCCGACTGGCCCGGATGATAGACGCCGAGGAGGCGCTGCACCTCGTTCTGGACGCTGGCCGACCGCGGAGCCGGGCCGGAGAGCATGACGCCGGCGACTTCCTCGGTCACCGTCGTCGCATAGGGCTGGGTAAAGTCGGCGCTCAGATAGCCGATCCGGCCGGCGAGAAGGGAGCCGGTTCCGATCTTCAGCGCCTGCTGGTTGGCGCCCTCGGCGTTGATCCAGCGCGGATCGGGCCGCTCGGAATCGTCGTCCACATCGTACGTATCGTTGTGGTCGTGATAGGCCTCGCCCTTCACCGCCTTGATGTTGTTCAGCAGGTTGCGGAACTTGCTCGAGGGCAGGTTGGCGGTGGTGGCGCCGTCGACGCCGACGCCGGTGAAGATCTTCTTGTAGTTGTAGGTGCCGGTCGGGTCGAGCAGCGGGCAGAGGTTGGCGAGGTAGTTGGTCAGGATGTAGCTCGTGCCGGCGTCGTCGGAGCGGTAGACCACCTTGATGGGCAGGCGGCGGCTTGTATAGCTGACCGGGGTCAGGGTGCCGTTGGTGTTGTCGTCATAGAAGTGCTGGAATTGCTGCACACCGTTCTCGTCGAGGGTGGGGATCAGGGTCGAGGTGTCGTTCCAGTCGGTCACGGTCGCGGAGAAGATCGCGCAGAGCTGCGCCGAGGAGAGCTGGATCGCGCCGCCGGCCTGGGTGTTCGGGGACAGCGCCGATTGGTTGGTCCAGGTCGCGCCGGTGAGGGAGTTCGCGGTGTTGACCGCGATGGCGACGGGCACTGCCATGGCTGGGATCTGGATCGGCGTGCCGACGGCCGCGGTGTTGAAGCTCACCGCCGTGCTGGTCTTCGCCGCGATCAAGAGGGTATTCTGCCAGTTGGTCGTCGGCAGGAAGCTGCCGAACGAGATCGTGGTCAGGCCGGCGACGGGGCTCGCCAGCGGCATGTCGCTGGCGGCGAAGTCGAGCCGCGGATACGGATAGCTCGAGAAATTGGCGTTGGCCGTGTCGCGATACGGCGGCTTTGCGGAGGGCTTGCGCACCAGCGCCGGCGCCGAGTCCGGGCTGCCGCGGAACAGTTGTTTCGGATCGTTGGCGATGTAGGCGCGCTGGCCGTTGCCGGCGCCGACGGCGGCGAACAGGCCCTCGACCGTGGTCGAGAACTGCGTGCAGCTTGTCGGCAGCTGGTTCGGGCTCGGCGGCGAGAAGGTGAAGCCCGGCGAGAAGGTCTGGCCGTCATTGGCGAGGGTGGCGCCCTCGTAGCAGTCGAAGATCTGCCGCAGCGCCAGCGATGGCAGCGTGCTGCCGCCGCCGTAGAGGCCGGTCTGGGCCGCGGCCGGCTGCGCCGCGCCGATCACGGCGACGGCCGACAGCACGACCAGCGAGGTCGAGCCCAGCAGGCGCCCGGCAAAGGATATCTTAGTCATCTTTATGCTCCCTGTTTCACGATGTGATGCGGCGTCGCGCGACCCGCCTCATGGTCTCGGGACCGGAAAGATCTTGCTCGATGCGGAGAAATGGATGGCGATGAAGAAGACCTTCGGGGGAAGTCCTTAAAGACCATGGGGCAGCAAGACGCGCAGGACCAGGCGGCCCTCCGCGCCGTGTCGACAACGACGCCAGTGCAGTGCTCACATCCCTAAGACAATTTGAATCGATCCAAGGCGCAGCGATTTTCGCCTTATTTTTAGGGGTGCGCGACGTTTTCGCGGTGCTTGCGCAGTCGTCGTGTCGTTGTCATGTCAGCGTTGGACGTATCTATTTTCTTCGTCGTGGCTGGGCTTGTCCTCAGCGACTTCGGCTTCGCCGAAGTCGCTGAAACAACCCCGATCAGGGAAGCAGTGTGTTTGACATCGTGATCATGGACTCAGTGCGTCCCTAAGCGAGGTCACCGGGACAAGCCCGGTGGCGACGAAGAGAGAGTGTGGCACTCCACGAGACATCTTCCTTTCTCGTTAAAAAACCGGGCGCGAGGCGCCCGGCTGAGTTTGTCGTTGAACGTCGTC
>NZ_PSRR01000238.1 GCF_004296405.1 Bradyrhizobium sp. Leo170 | reverse complement strand
CCCGATGATAGCCACTACGCTTTGTGTCACCTCCAGCCACTTCGCTAGATCTCCCAGTTCTGTGATGCTCATAGATCGCCCCTTTGGATGCAGTTTGTGGCGCTATCGACACCTATGCGGTTACCGCTTACGTTCTCAGTCTAAACGGAAACGTGCCGACGGACAGCAAGCTCGACAAAGAGTTGCTGTCGAAAGTCAAGATGCCGAACCGGGACAGCTTCATTCCGGATCAGTTTTCAAGCTCGACAGCGAACCCAAGGCGCCGCCCAACCGGGGCAGCGCCTCCGTAAGCTCTCGCGCGGGGCTAAGCCGAATCAATTGCGTCCGAGTGGAACGCGAAGGGTCGAGTCGACCACCTATTCGCTACTTCACCACCTACGAATATCCGCGTTTGGCCCGTAGCCGACATTGGCTGCCTGAGCCGCCAAGGTCCGCTTTCAGATGTAAAGCGGACCTTGCTTGGGATGGGCCTAGCGGCGGCTTCTCTTGGCCGCTTTCCGGAGCCGAGCGCAAATCCGCAAGCGCGATCCGGTGGCCGCATCCGTTTCGCGCAACAAGAGGCTGAACGGATTGGCTTCTTAGGTCTGGATCACTGCTACATAGTTGGTCGCGGCCATACTACTAATGGATGACCCGCTTTGCGCGGTGAACTCCCGTTCACATGACATTTGCATACGAACTCAATTGTAAGCATGCGCTTCTATCGGCCGTGAGGGCTCAAGCCATGACGAAGTACTTTTCGACGCGCATCATGACCGATGTGCTTGTAACCCTGGTATCTGTAGCGATAATCACGACTGCGGCGATATCCCTGGGCGAGCCCATTCGGGCCGGCATCGCTGCTTCTATTCCAACCCCATTCGATCTCGCGATGGAGAGGACGCTCGCTACCGCCCAACCGAGCGAACTGAAGCTTGCCCACGCGCAACCGACATGCCGACTTCGTTCCGCTCCTTTGCAATGGAACGTGGACTGGCTTTTCGGGCCGCCTGTAGATCGCGGTTGATGAGAGCTCGTGAAGCAGCGGTGGCGTCGCTAGAACGCGATGACTTTTCTTCGAATCGTCATCCCACTCTAGCTTTTTGTTTGAGCATGATCTTTTTCGGAAAACCGGTCTCCACTTTTCCGGATCATGCTCTAGGCATCGCCATTTAGCGGCCCAGCCGCCTTTGCTTCGCTACTCGGGACAAGCGGACATCACCGGTTTGAAACCAGGGCCTATTGGAGCCCCCTGAGACGGGCGGGCCTACTCTATTTCTACGCCGATCGCCGAACTATTTGGTCTACGGGATTTTATCCGTTCTTCGGCAAACGAAAAAAGCACTGGATTACAGGACCACACGACTTAGCTGTCCGTGAGCGCCACGCTCGTCAGTCGTGACACCCCGTCCACCGCATCTCACCACAACGTTCGTGACGATCGCGACACCCCCCCCCGCATTCGCGCTGAGACGCGCGGGTCCTCGTCCGGTTCTGCTTGAACTTGGTCTCAAGAACGGGTCTTTAGACAAACCCGCATAATCGAAGCCAGGATCAGCATCGTCACCGAGATGGTGGAGCATTCGCAAATATGATGAATCTATCGATTTCGTTGCTTGTGTTCGCGCTGATATTTGGCGGCGCCTTGGCTGGGATGGCCGTTCGGCCGTTGTTGTCGGAACATCACTTGCACTCGGACTCCAAGGACGTCGTAAAGCTGACCGCGGGCCTGATTGGCACACTGACCGCACTCGTGCTGGGTCTGTTGATCGCATCCGCAAAAACCACGTTCGACCAGAAAGCAAACCAGGTCCGGCAGTTGACCGCAACGATCATCCTTCTGGACGATCTGGTTACGCAATATGGGCCGGAAGCAACCCCTGTCCGAAAGCTCCTGCGGGAGAGCATACCACCGATGGCTGATCGCATTTGGCACGAGCAAGCGAACTCAGCCGGGAAACCCGCGCGCTTCGAGTCCAGCGTAGAGGCGTGGACATTCTATAATGAACTCGAACGGCTATCGCCGAACAGCGATATGCAACGTTCCCTGCAGTCTCGCGCCATTGCGGCTTTCACAGATGGCGCACAGATGCGACTGCGGTTGTTTACGCAGGCCGGCAGTTCAATTCCGACGCCTTTTCTGATAATCATGGTATTTTGGCTGAGCGTGATCTTTGTGAGCGCCACCCTGTTCGTGCGGGCGAATATGGTCGTCACCATCTCGCTGTTTGTATGCGCGCTGTCGTTTGCCGGTGCGATCTTTCTGGTTTTGGAGCTGGATGATCCCTTCACGGGACTCATGGGGATTTCAAGCTCGATATTGCGGAGTGCGCTCCCGCCGCTGCACTCGTAGGTTCTGATGGTTGAAGCAACTTATATAAGGCCGCGGATCCGATCGATCCTGCCCGTCCAGAGGGGCTGAGCAACCAAGCGGCCTGCGCGCGGGGCGGGCCGCGTCTTACCACCAGCGCGGTTGCATCGGTTGATAGTTTTGGCCGGCGCGCGGACGCGGATTGCCAGGTTGGGAGTTCCAATTGGGCTGGAAAAAGAAGCCGAAGCCGTTGTTGTTGCCCCAGTCGTTGCCGCTCGCAACCGGGACATCGACGACCGTAGGCCGGCGCATCTTGAAGCCGCCCTGGGGCTGGTTGTTCAGCACCGCGACGAACTCGGTGCGATAGTTGGTCTCGCGGCTCAGCGGCTCATCCGAGACGACGATCGAGGATCGCGGCAATGCAGTCGGCGCGATGCGATCGAGCACATCCTGCGGGATGGTGATGCGGTCGAGCGCGTCCTTAGCGTCGTCCCCGCTGTCGATCGTGACCGCGGTCCAGCGCAGGCCCGCGTCGTTGCGCGCCATCGCCGTGAACACATGCGTGCCGATCTGCTTATCGGGATCGCGGATCGTGACCGGAACCTCAATGGTCGCATCGAACACCTCGCCTCCGTCCGGCCACTGCTTGTGAGTGTTGCGCCGCACGTAAAGCTTCTGCGTCGCGCGGCTGATGTAGACCGAGACCGGCTCGAGCGCGAGCTTCGCCTCGCTCGCCGCCTTGGCAATGTCGACCTTCTTGGTCTGGGCCGCTTTGGCGGCGTCCTTTGCAGCGGCGACGGCGGCAAGCTTCGACTTCGCGTCGGCCTTGGCGGTGTCGAGCTGCGTCCCCGCTTCCGTGGCCCTCAGGGCGGCCTTCTCCTTCTGCTCCTCGGCCCGCGCCTTGGCCTCGTCCGTCTTTGCGGCGGCAAGCGTCTTGTCGGCGGACGCGAGCGCGGCGTCGGCGCGGGTCTTGAGCCCCTCCAGCTTGCGCAGCGACGCCGTAAGCGATGCTGTCTCGCGCGCCGCTGTCGCGGCGGCTTTCTTCGCCTCGTCGGCTGCCTTGGCGGCCTCGTCCGCCTCGCGGGCGAGCGTCTCGGCACGCGCCGGAGCAGCCGCGACGGCCTCCGCGTTCGGCACGAATAGCACGGGGTGGGAAAACTCGACGGGAGTCGCGTCGTTCGGCGAGATGATCACCCGCATACCGATCCGCGTCTTGTCGAACAAATTCTCCGCGAGGTCGTAGGGCATCCGCACGCAGCCGTGCGAGGCCGCATACCCGGGCAGCGGGCCGCCGTGCAGCGCGATGCCGTTCCAGGTGATGCGCTGCATGTTCGGCATCCAGGCATCGTCATAGAGGGTCGAGTGGTGGTCCTTGTCCTTCTCGATGACGGCGAAGATGCCGGCAGGCGTCTCGCGTCCCTTGGTGCCGGTCGACACCGGCGCGCGCAGGATCCAGCCCTCGGAGTCATAGAAAGTGACCTGCTGGGTCTTGATCGACACGATCGCCATGATCGGCTCGCCTGCATCGCGCGGCGCCGTCGCCTCGGTGGGCGCAGAGCGCGCCTGTCTCGCCGCGGCGTCGGCGGTCAGCGCCGCCAGTGCGGCCAGCGCCGCGAACGTCACAATGGCGGGCCTCCCCCAACGCCGCGTCTCCACGGTGGATTGCGCCGTGATGAACCGATTTACCATGCCATGTCCCGGTTGAAATGCCTGTCCGCGTCCATCCAGATCAGCGACCAGTCTATTTGACTCACCCCGATACGGCTAGACCGTCTCGATGTCGGCTCCTGACGCGGAACCGAAGTTACGCGCTGCGCCAAGATGTGATGATGTCCCTGGACCGCGACAAGTTCGTGGCGTCGCGTCTACGCCACAGACCGCATCCAGGCGGCGAAGGCCTCGATGCTGGCTTGGCGCGGGTGGTCCGGGACGTGGACGACATAGAAGCCATAACCCGGCAGCGCCAGATCGTGCGCCTTCACCAGCGCGCCGCTTTCGATCTCATGGCTCACCACGACGTCGCTGCAGATCGCGATCCCCTGCCCCGCCGCGACCGCATCGATGGCGTGGATCTCCTCGCGGAAGCTCAGGTCCCAATGCTCGGTTGCAGCAGGGATATCCGGGTCCACGGAGCGTGCGACGGCGAGCCATCGCGACCAGCTCGGCGGCTCGCGATCCCCGTTCAGCCAGTCGTAATGGATCAGCGGATAGTGCAGGAGGTCGGCGGCGCGCGTGATCGCCGGCACGCCTTCACCCAATAGCGCCGGGCTGCAGACCGGGAAGAAACTGTCCCGGAAGATTTCCCGCGCGACCAGATCGGTCGGCATCGTCCGGGCGTAGCGGATCGCGAGATCGGCATCTCCTGCGCGCAAATTGAGCACGGCGTCGGTGCCGATAATCTCCAGCCGGATCTGCGGGTACAGTTTGCGCCATCGCGGCAGGCGCGGCACCAGCCAGCGGCTCGCAAACGCGTTCGGACTGGTCACGCGCAACGTGGTCCTGATGGTCTTTGCCGACACCGCGGTGACGACGGACGCGAATGTATCAAAGCCGTTCCGGATCACCGGAAACAGCCGCTCGCCCGCATCGGTCAGCGCCAGCGGTCGCGGGCGCCGGCGAAACAGCGGCCGTCCACATATCTCCTCGAGAATCCTGACCTGATGGCTGATGGCAGTCGGCGTGACGCCGAGCTCCGCCGCCGCTTCCCTGAAGCTCAGGCGTCTGGCAGCGGCCTCGAAGGCGCGAAGGGATCCCAGCGGCGGGAGCTTTCTCATGCCGGCAGTCTAGATGAATCCAATTCATCCAGCGACTGAGATATTCGACTTTGCCGCGACAAAAGCGCCGTGAGACCATTGCGGCCGCCGGTTCAGCAGCATCGGACCCAACATGCGGATCGATCATTCTCCTGTCGTCGCGCGCTATCTGGAGGCCATTGCGGGGCTTGCTCCGCTGGTCGCGGAGTTGCGCGAGCAGTTCGATCGCGACCGCCGGCTCCCTCCGGCGATGTTCGCAGCCCTCGCTTCCGCCGGCCTGTTCCGGCTGTGGCTTCCCAAGGCGTTGGGCGGGCCGGAATTGTCGCCGCTCGAATTCATGGCGGTGGTCGAGCACGTCGCCGCGCTCGATGGCTCGCTCGGCTGGATCGTCGGCAATGGTGCGGGCATGAGCCGGATCGGCGGCTATGTCCCCGAGCCGGTTGCGCGCCGCTGGTTTTCCGATCCTGGGGCCTTCATCGCGAGCGCGACGGGCGCCATCGGCGAAGCGCTCCCGTCAGACGGCGGCTACCGCGTCTCCGGACGCTGGCCGTTCGGCAGCGGCGCCCATGGAGCGACACTGTTCATGGGTCTTGCCGCCGACAAGACGGATGGCGAAAGCCGGCTCTTGTGTTGCTACATGAACCGCGAGGCCGTCGAACTTGACGACACCTGGCACGTATCGGGTCTCCGTGGCACCGGAAGCTGTCACTTCCAGGTGCGGGATGTGTTCGTGCCTGCCGCGCACACGCACAGCTTCCTGGAGCCGAGCCCGTCGCAACCCGGCCTTATGTTCCGCCTGCCGCCCGCAACCCTGTTTCCCTGGACAATAGCGGCCGTGCCGCTTGGGATCGCCCGCGGCGCCATCGAGAGCTTCGTCACCCTGGCCGAAACCAGATCCCGGAGCGGTAACTCGGCCGTGCTTCGCGACCGTGAAACGGTGCAGGCCGACGTCGGGCGGGCGGAAGCGCTGTACAGGTCGGCGCGTGCCTTCCTCGCCGATGCGATGACGGACCTCATGGCGGACGCCGAGCGTGGCGAACCGACGACGAATGCACGCGCCGCCTATCGCGCGGCATGCGCGAATGCTGCGGAGAGCGCATCGCGGATCGTCCATCTGCTCGCGGCGGACGCGGGCGCGATCTCGATCTTCGAATCCTGCCCGCTGGAGCGGGCGCTCCGCGATATCCAGGCAGCAAGCCAGCACGTGGCGATGAGCCCGAACAATTACGTCATCGCCGGCCGCATCCGCCTCGGCCTCGATCCCGGCACGGCGAGACTTTGAGACGTCGGCGAAGCCCTCGGTGCAACTGAGAACAAGGAGCTTCACGCCGGCTCCAAGACGTCCTCTCGCGCGGCCCCATGCTGTTCAGCCGGCGCAAGGAAACTGGCAAAGACGTCGCCGTCGAAAAGACCGTCCGCCTCGAGATCCACGCGTACCCAGGACGGATCGTGGCTGTCAACTTCGATCACGTTCAACTCGGTGCCGGCCGGAAGCGTCTTGTCGGAATCAAAGTTCGTTCCTGGCCCGCCTCGCAATTTGAGACCACCGCGCGCGATCACCACATAGCGTCCGGTCGCAATCGCTCGGCCGGCATCGACGGTGCGGGACAATTTCAGGTACTCAAAAATCCACTCGCCGTAATACTTCCCGTCGCTAAGGTGTCCCTGCTTCAGCCGTTTGGCAGGGTCGTACCTGCCGGTATTGTAGACGATCGCGGCCATCGCGAATTCAAGGTCGGTGAGGCTCGTCCTGGACTCGAAGCCATGGCGGGGCGGTGGCGGACTTGACAGCATTCGCGTCACCTCCCAGTCCGTCTGAATTTCAAAGGCGCGGGCAGCGTCGGTGCATGTTGGCCGGAGCAACAACCGATCAGTTTTCAGGGGGTAACGAGGGATCGTTTCGATGGTCAGCTTCGCAAAGCTCCAGTATTGACCGTTTCAACACAATACAGGCAGCGGGCGCGTCCTCGGGTACAGCATCTCGTATTTGCATTCGGCAATTTTGACATTGAACCACCCGGACAATAGGCGAGCACACTGCTATGTCGCCTATTTGCTCCTATCCGACCAACGCGACACTCGACCCAGCGTCGGCTGCAAAGTGTGGGTCGGACGTGATCAGACGCAACCAATCGCCGCAAATGACCCACGGAGTTCGAAGGAGATTAGCAACCTTCGCTACGACAGGCCGTTATGTTGGCATCACCGGCAAAAACCACGGGGCTCCGTAGGCGCCCGGTGGCTGAGAGCCCGATTGCGCTCCCGCCTGCACAATATGGAGGAGGGCATGATCAAGCGTCGTCGCTTCAGGAACACCACTTTGGAAGAAGTGCTCGCGGACCAGGCACAGCGTCTGGCGAGGGAGGCCCAGGGCATCCCGCCCGGCTACAAGAGGCAGCGACTCGTTCGCAAAGCTCGGCAAGCCGAAACAGCTTCTCACATGATTGATTGGATAATGTCGCCCGGACTGCAGCCGCTGAAGTAAGAAGGCCGCCTCAGCAGGCGGCCTCTTTCATTTCGAATGTCATCTGTTGGCCCTTCTCAGACGGGGTCCGCTTTGCGCCAAGGGCTGCCGCTACACGCGCGCCGCGCCTAACCCAATTCCGAAAAAGAGGTAAACGGCCCCAGGGTTACATCCGAGGAGCAACAACATGACCCTACAAATCCGCGAGGTAGTTCCGACCAGGATCGACTGGTGTGTCTCCGCTATCATACGCAACACGATGCCGCCCCGAGATCCCGATGACGACGAAGAGGACGCGGACGACGACCAAGATGACGAAGAGAACGGAACCGACGAAGCGCCGGTCGTGCGCGAGCCGGACGAAGACTAAGCAGGATGCTTTAGGATTGGCATAGCCTGAACTTCGGAGGACATGATCCGCAACCCATGTGCGGCGCGCTGCCTCGGCTTTCAGGGCTCTTCTAATCCCGAGTGCACCGACCAACATCAAACGGACGACGGTTCTCGGCGGAGCGACCTCTCGGCATTCACTGGTGCAGGAGACGAGCATGACCCTCATATGGCTTGGTGTGCTCTTTGTTTTCGGCGGCGTGCTCCAGATGGTCTTTCAGCCAATCTGGCGAGGCCGATTAAGCGGCGGAAGGCTGCTTCGCTCCGGGCGTGACACACTGGAACCAGAAAGACCGGGTAGCGGCTTCGAAATCAAAGCAAATTGGCCTGGACTTGTGCTGGTCGCGCTCGGCGGTGCTTTCTTGCTGGCCGGAGCTGTCATCTGAGTTGAAACGAACCTCGTTAACGTCTCGGGCATGGCGCGCACCTCAGTGCTGCAGCCATGTCTCTTCTTGGACCCGGAGCGGACACGAGAAGGGATTTCGTCTGTCACGCTGGGGATTCCGGCTTTCTGTCTGGACGTTCAATAAGTTCATATATGGGAACGTGGGTGCGTTCCGACCACGATTCTAGCGCGGCTCCGCAGACCGCGCAGATCGCGTCGCCCGTATGCGGCACCAAGAACTTCTCTTCAGTGCGTCTATACTCGGCGCCGCAATTGCATTGAACAATTGTCGCCATGCCCCGACTATGCGCTTGGGAACGTGAATTTGCCATCGCGAACGCCACAGCAAAAATATCGCCCCGGCATATGGCATATGAAGCGCGCCTGACGGTCACTCTTGGCGGCCATCCTTATTTCGAGGCCGATCCAAGCGACGAAACGCACACCTTCGTGAATGGTCAGTGCTCCTTCCATGGTTCTCTGGCCGTCAACCAAAATCCAGTGCTATAAGAAGGGGTGTGGTTTTGTTTGCGTCGGCTGAGGGGCGGGACAATGCCAATCAATCGGCTATTGAAAGACAAGCGCGCGCCGGAAGAAATCGAGCTTTTGAACAAGGCCTTCAACCACGCTCTAAACTTGCTGGGCGTAGTTGATCGCAACGACCCGTTTTGCGATATGGTCGCTCGCAAGGTTATCGACGTCCGCGCGACAGGCATTAGCGAGCCGCGAGAGATCGCGGAGATGGCTGTGCTCCGGATTGGCCTTCGGTAAGGCCGCCTCAGTCGGCGGCCTCTTTCATTGCGCCATTTCGCGAATGTTGCCTGTTGGCTCCATCGCTGAAGACCGCATTGAAGATTGCCGCGCGGTAGACCGGGGCGCTTGGGACAATAAGTCTGTCGGAGCCGGACGACGGTCCAGGCTGGACGGTCGGTCGATCTGCCGAACTCGCATAGTCGCCGGACTTTCCACGGAGGATGCCAGTACGATCTGAATGCTCTTGAAGGGAAAGGACATCGCATGCACCCAGCAATCATGGCCGTGGTGGCGGCTGCTCAATTGGTGACGCCCATTTCCGAGGCCGTCCCAAAACTCAATGTCGAAGCCACCTGCAGAGGGTCTGTGGAAGCGGATAAGGCGATGGGTTTAGCCTTACCTCAAAGCTTCGATAAGTGTATGAGCGATGAGAACTCAGCGCGTCAGCAATTGGACGCGATTTGGCTTTCGTACTCCCCGACCGTCAGAGTCCAGTGTGAGGGAGAGGCGACGGCCGCCGGCGACCCGAGCTATGTCGATCTCTTGACCTGTCTTCAAATGACCAATGGATCGGTCACGACCTCGACAACTGCTTTGAGGGGCGCGAGCAGAAAGAAAAAGGCGCCGAACTAAACGTGTATTGCGGCAGCGAGGAAACGTCGATTCCTAGCTTCGCCAAAGGCGATCCAAAACCATAGCCCTGACCAAGTTTCCGACACCGGTCCAACGGCCAAGCCGCGATTTGGTGTGCAAAATGCCGACGTCTTCAGCATCCGAACTCCCCACGAAGATCTTTCGCGCTTTCATAAATCGCCAGCTAAGCGGATTTCGCTTCTGAAACACCATCTGAACGTCATGTTGCAAGTATCCGGACAGGACGATGGGCGGCGGAGCGAACACCTCCGGCAATGCCGAGGACAAATTGCTGTCGGTCAGAACTTTCCATCGCGAGTGTCCGCCCATGAGCGGTGACCGCAAGCTGAACACCACTCGTCCTATCCTGGTTTCGCGGATGGCATAAGAACACATCGCGCAAGGCTCAACGGTCGAATAGAGCGTGCAATCATCAAGGCTGGTCGCACGGAGCGTCTTCTGGGCTGAAGCAATTGCAACCATTTCGGCGTGTCGCGTAACGTCCCGTTCGACCTTGACCATATTGAGGGATTCGCAAATGAATTGGCCTCGCCGAGCGATGACGGCCGCAAACGGGTATTCCCCGCTTTGACCCGCGGATTGGGCGAGAGCGATGCAGCGACGCATCATGATCGAATCCAACTCTGGGTCAGACATGCTCATGGGTGCCAGCAGACGTTTGCGCAGTTTTCTCCCACCTCGTGAACGATGTGTCTGCAACGTTCGCTTGGTTGTTGCTGCACCAAAAAGGAATGCTCCGCCTCTTGATTGCGTGATTGGTCGCCCGACAAGCGTGTCAGGCCGCTTTGACGACACGAACCGTGCAAGACTAATGTCGGGTTCGCAGTGTTGACTATGCAGATTCGGAACGTCCGCCCGCTTCTTATGAGCGGTCCTTAAATCGTCCTTCGGCTCCCTTCCCTCCAAACCGCGATTGCGCAGCGGTCGCAAGAGTGATGGGTTGGCACGAGCATTTCTATTTCGTTATCCTCGGCCGCGAAGGTGTCGGCGGCGTTGGCGCCGCGGGCGACAGATTGAACGTCAGCCAGATGTTCCAGCCCGCAGGCCGATTTTCATTGGCGAATTCGCCGTAGGCCTTCAGGTTGAGATAGCCCTGCAGGTCTCCGACCGGGAAAATGTAGCCGACCTGCGGTCCGACGCCGACCACCCGCGACTGGAAGCAGCCGACACGATTGCCGGAGCCGCTGTCACAGCCGATCTGCTGGTAGAGGTAACCCACGAGGCCGACCTGCCACTGCTTGGTCAGGAATTGCGATACGCCCCAGTCGAGGTGCATGTCGACGCCGCTCTGATATTGCGTAGCAGGATTGATGAAGTTGTAGGTGAATCCGAGCACCGCCGAAGCTTCGTGGCCGGTCTTCGGGTCGAAATAGGTGTAGCCGCCGCCGACGTCGATCGCCCAGTGCCCGAGCCCCAGATTTGCAAGACGGGATGACTCGTAGGCCCCGACCGGGATGTCCCCGGTGATGTAGGTCATGTAGTTGTGAACGCCGGAATTCCACTTCAACTGGAAAAACGGGATCAGATCGCCAAATGCGGAGAGCGAGCTATCGATGCTGTCGAACCGCGAGAACGGAAACGCGCCGCCCGGCGTTGTCAGTGTTCCCGTGAGCTGTCCCGCCAGTGATGTCGAGTTGTTGCCGTACGCTGCCAACAGGACGGCAGAGGCCTGCGCGCCGAGCACGGGTGTCTCAAAAACGTAGGTAGGGGCCACCAAGCCCAGATTGGCGGTTGCATTGACCCTGGCGTTCACGGTGGCCGTCAGATTTGCGGGAATGCCACCGATCGTGATCTCCCGTGCCCGCGCCACGTCACCGCCGGCGGAAACCTGCGTACGATAGTAAATCGAAGTTATCTGCCAACCCGGCTGTTGGGGAGTAGCCGCGAGGCTACCGAAGAAGCCGGGTATCCAAAAGCTGATACCGCCCTCATCGGCGCGCGCCACATCATAGGGAAGCACAAGCAAGGTCGTAATTGCTGCCGCACTCAGCCGGCAGACAAAACCGGCCGTCGATATCGATTTCCCGCCCTTCATCCGCCAATCCCCCCTTTATTCCACCGCTCCTCCGTCACAGCCGAAGAACGATCCGACATGCGAGGGACCGGAAACGAGCAGATGCTACTACAGCGCGTCTACGTGTGATCGGTGCTTTCGCAACCTGTGCATCCTTAGCGAGAGACTGTGCCTTCCATGCCACAATTTCCCGGAGGAAAATACTTGCTGGTTTTGCCGATTCTGCATAGCGCCGCACGATTTGCGCCTAGACTGTTTCGATCAAAGCGACTGCTTTTCGAAGCCCGACGTCGTCGACCTCCTCGTTTGAGGTGAATGAAAAATGGCCCTCAGAAGTTTCGCTGAACGCGAAGCTCCAGATGGACTGCATCCTGGTCCTTGAACTCGTAGCGCGTCGAAGGCTTCGGAGCTGCCGCCCCGAGGACCGCGGAGCCTTGGAACTTCTGGTCGAGGTGAAACCACTGCACTTCCGCCGAGAAGGTCAGGTTCTTGACCGGTGTCCAGCGGGTCACCGTGCCGAGCTGCGAGACGTTGAAGTCGGGATTGCAGACATAGTCGGCGCTCACCGCCTTGGCCGGCGTGGTGTAGTTGGCGCAGATGAATGCCTTGGCCGTGCCATCGTAGCGGACCACCGAATAGCTGCCATAGAGGCTCGTCGACCAGTACGGATCCCAGTTGTGGTTGAATGCGCCGCGGACGCCAATGGCCTCGGTCAGATGCAGCGAGCCGTCGCCGCCGGCTGCGACCGGCAGGTAGACCGCATCGGTAGTGGCGCCGAAGCCGATGCTCTGATAGGCCGCCGGATTGCCGGTGCCGCCGAACAGCGCAAAGCTCGGCGAGGTCGAATCCGTTCCGATGACGTATTTCGTGGCTCCCTTGGCATAGCTCGCATCGAGTTTGATGTCGTCGGCGGTGCCGGTCGGCAGGTTCTTGATTTGCAGGGCGGCCATCACCGCGCCACCCCATTTCGTGTCGGGGTGACCGCTGATCTCCGACAACGCAGTCGGCGCCGCACTCGGCAAGCCGACCGCGCCGGCCGGTGCGCCAGCGGTGTTGAGGACGTTATAGGAGGCGTTCACCTCGTGCGCCGCTGCGGAAATCTGGAACAGCCCCCAGGCCTGATCGACGCGGATATTGCCGACGACCTCAGGCGCATGAACGCCGGCATAGGCGTTGCCGGTGTTCAACGTGGCATTCAGCGGCAGCGACAGATTGTAGACGGCGGTACGGTCCCACACGGTGGGATCGTCAAGTCCGATGCTGCCGGTCACGCCGTTGCCGAAGTCTGCGGTGTACTGGATGTTGTTGGTACCGCTATTGTCGCCGCTTTGGCCCCCCAGCAGGAACGACGAGTTGTTGCCCGGAGTACCCTGCCAGGGCGACGCGTAGGCGGAAGCTGATTTACCGAAGGTGAATCCCGCGAACTGGACGAAGAGATCATAGATGGCGACATAGCCGCCGCCGGGGGTGTCGAGCAGGTTCGAGTTCGCGACTGGAAGCGAGCCGTTGATCGAGTTCGGGTTGAAAGTGCTGCCGCCCAGCGTGGTGAACTGGAATTTGCTCGAAGCGAAGGTGCGGACCACCCCATATTCGGTGGCGGTGCGGGTATCGACCGTCAGCACCATGCGCGAGCGGCCGACGAAATAATCGAAATAACGGTTCCGCTGCCCGGCATCGCCATTCCACGCCGGCTGGCCGTGGGCGGCGCCGCCGTTGAAGGTGACGTCGGCACGCACATAGCCGCCGAGCTTGATGCAGGTGTCGGTACCCGGAATGAAGAAGAAGCCTGCGCCGTATAGCGAGCAGACCTTCACATATTCGACGGCCTTCGCCTTGACCGGCAGATCCGCCGCTTGGGCGCCGCCGGCGACCATCAGGCCAGCCATCATTCCGAGAACGAGATTCCGCGCCCTTTTCATTCCGGGGCTCCTTCCCGTGACTCATGCAGGTGCGTGCACCAAGAGTGAATCCAAGACGGCCGGCAGGCAATACGTGCCGATGAACCGCATGCAACTGGCTGGCCGATGTGATCTTTCTGCCACGCCGGCCGGACACAGCGGAGAGGATGTGAGTTCGCATTCTCGCGGCACGAGATGCCCGAGCTGTGCGTACG
>NZ_PSRR01000237.1 GCF_004296405.1 Bradyrhizobium sp. Leo170 | reverse complement strand
GAGGACGACAGAAGGCCTTAAGAGAAAGCATCAGTTTCCGGCCAGAACGTTGCAGAACGCCATATCCAGCCTCCGGAATTCGTTACCGCCTTCGGCAGCCTTGGCACTGGATCTCGTATAGGTCCGAAGATGCGCGTACAGGTGCTCCCATGAATGGTAGTTCGCAATCTCATGGGACCTCCGTTATCCGCCCTGGCTTTGCGCGATGAGATGGATTCGCAATCTGCCGGGCTCTCGAACCCGGTCCTCAAACGTGCTGCATATGAGCTTCACCAGGGCAGCTTCCATGGAATTGGAACGATGGTCATTCGGATTTTCTTGTGCGTCCGGGAGAACGACCTTCGTCAGCCAATCGTCAGCCAGGTGCTCTATCTAGATAGGCTGCGCATTCTCGACTGTATCGGAGATGAATATGACGGGCATTGGCCGACCTGGCAAATCGCACGTTGGGACTGCAGGAGCCGACAGCGCGGGGGGATCAAGCAATGCGCCCTCGGATTCCAGTCTCGCCCCTGGGGAAGGCAGCCAATCTTTCGACTCCGTCCTGGAGCGGATGCGCTCCGGGCCTCAAGGTGCAACGGCGCCACTCGCCAGCCACCCGCCAACATCGCGTCTGGCAGTCCCCGTTTCCTCGAGGGGCGACGAGATCAAAGCAACAAAGCGGAAAATGGACAGCCTGCTTGAGGAATTTGAGGCTTGTCGTAATGCGGCCAAGCAAGTCCAGGACTCGTCACAGGCGCAAGAGCTGATCGATCAAGTCGTCAAGGCAGGCTCAACAGTTCTGGAGTACTACGCGAGTCTGCCCCCAGATTTGGCACGTAGCATTGTGCCCGACGATCAGGCTCGCCGAATCCGCGACGTGGCACTCGAGGCGGCGGACGAATGCAACATGCTGGCCACCCGGACCATCTACGCCTTGGAGAAGAGCAGGAAGGGTGCGGCATCCGTGCTCGACGCGCTCCGCAAATCCAACGCTTCGCCCGACCAGCTCAGCCGAGCGGTTTCCACTGTGGCGAAACAGTACTTGGCCTGCATAGAGTGGTGGGGAAAGAAGGCATTGCGCTCGGAACGGATGCAGTCCGTCTGCGCGGCCACCGCCAACCTACCAAGTACAACGCCCCGGATGCGGCAGGGCGAAGAGGCGGCACTGCGGCTGCACGCCGGCTGGGCACTCAATACGAAGTGCATGCATCTGCAATCGCGGATCGCTCTCGCGCAGTTCATGATTGAGCAGCAGGCGAGCGAGTTCGAACCAGCCGTGAGAAAAATCCTCATTGGTGAGAACGGGCGGGCGCGTCTGCTCGGAACCTTCATCGAGGATGTTTTTCCGGCATTCGTCTCGACGTCCGACGCTGTTCTATACAGCAAAGGACAGGCACTCGACGCAGAGCACTGCGCCGTTCTGGAAGGAGTCATGGAGCGGCTTTCGGAATTTGCGTCGGCGTCGCAGGACGACATCGTTGCCAAGCTAAGCGACGTTGGAACAGGTGCCCACCTCCCAGTGGAACTGTTGGACCAGATCGTGGAAGGCGGGTGGCTCACTGCGAACGAGGTCATGCGGTTTCTGGCAGTGCAGCCGAAGATGCCGGCCAACATCGCACCGCCGGCCGAGGCTGGAGCTTCGACACCGGCGAGCACTACCGGCAGGGCTGTTGCGGCCGAAGGCACTGCAGCGCGCAGGAAGGGGAAAGGCAAGCGCACGCCCGCCGCTTGCGCCGGGAGTTCGGCGGCTGGGCGGCCGGAGCCGCAGGTCGCGACCGCCGGCATTGGCACGGCGCCAGCAGCCAAGGTTCTCGTGCTCTCCGATCTGGGTACGAAGAAACTCGCGAGCGCGGAGGAGGCACATGCGAGGGCGTCATCGTCGGCGACCGGACACTTGGCGATGTGGCAGGCTCCCCCGTCGAAGGAGGCACTGACGCGAGTACTCAAGCGGTTGGACGAACTTTTGCAATTCGATCTGCCCGGTCAGCAAAGGGCCATCTCGCAAGCGCGCCAGATGAAACCCGAGGACGCCGACCACATCGTGGACACCGTCGTCGAGCGCCTGCAGAAGCAGGCCGCCGAGATGCAGGCCTGTGTAGCCGCGTTGGAGGAGCCTCGTCGACGCGGCCTACTCACGCCTGCGCAAGTGAGCGAAGTGCACAACAAATTAAACCGGCTCAAGGTTACGAAACGGCCGGTACATGCCTGGCAGTTGGCGACGCTGGATGACGCCGACTTCGCCGCTTGCCACGTGAAGTCGAATGAACAGCGCGGCTACAATCGGCACTGGCAGAACGCCCGAGCTGCGACGGGTCACGAGAACGTCGTGATCCATCGCGGCAAGCTAACGCCTGCATTCTGTAAGTCCTTGTTGAGCACCGCAGTTAGCGGCCACCCACCCTATTGGCTTGCCGAGGCGGAGCACCGGTCGACGCAGGTTGCTCGACACGGGATGTAGTTGGGGTATGGCACGACAATCACGGAGGGCGTATTGCCTTATGAGTCGGTGACATCGCGCTTTGGCCGGAGAACAAGCCATTCTTGTCGTGTGGCAGGCTCGTACCATCTCAGCCCAGGACAAGATGGCAGGATTGCACGCCAAAACACGCTAGCATGTTAGGCTGCAACTTGGGAGGCGGCCGACATCAGCTCTTCGGGGCTCGGCCGCCCGAAGATGCGATGGCCGCCTTCGGGAACTTCGGTAAAGCTCCAGCGCACAATCCCCTCCCGGTCGATCAGGGAATTCCCCAAAGAAGAATTTCGTAAGAATAACTCTGCCGCTTGCTGGGCAGGGCTTTTGCTTGGCTCTGGCTAAGCGAAGCCAAATGATGCAGCGTGGTCTCGACTGGACGCACCGCCTCCGCAAGATCGCCGATGACACCTGGCACGTCTCCGCGGATACCCCGACCAAGGCGGCCTTACTCCGCCAGCTTTGTTTCGATGTACGCGTTCGGCGAAGGAGCGGCGATCCCCCATTACCGCATTGGCGTGGGCCAGAATGTGTCGCTGAACAAACCGAAGGCCGCTCTTGCGGGCCCTCGGCAGGGTGACATCCCAGTATTCGTTAATGGCCCTCTCAGCCAACGGGATGCGGTTCAGATCGCCTTAGCGATCAACCTGCGCAGGATTCCTAAGCAAGTTTCCAAGTGGGGCATCGGTCGAAGACTTATTGATTTTCGAGTCTCTCGGCGTGTTCTGCGAGCTTTTGCCATTCATCGGCGAGGCGTTGCCACGACTCCTTGTCGAGCGGGCGGCTCGCTCGCTCCGCCTGCGCACGGCAATCCTCGGCCTTGGCGCGGTAATAGGCTGAGTTATTTCGAGGCATATTCCGCTCCAGGTCATGTGCCCCGGCGCGACCGTTGGGCGCGCCGGGGCAGTGCTCCCTCTCGGCCGACCGTGGGGTCAGGGGGCTGAAGCTCGATCAGCAAAGAGGTCGCACATGAGCAAAGGCATCTCAGTGAACTGCTGGAGCCTGAGAATGTCGCCTTCGTCAGGCTCACTCCTGCAGGCGTCTTCGGTTGAAGCGAGCACCGGTAGCTGTGCGAGCCTCGGCCATTCATCGGAACGCCGCAGTAGTCGCTGTTTGTCGATCGGACCAGCCGTCTTTGCACTGCTGCCGACATTGCTCGGCTCGCGCGGATGATTTCTGCATGATCAGCCATAGCATCTCGTAGCTCTCAATGGCCCGAAGGGCCACTCGGCCTATCAGCAACGTAGCGCGGCTAATTCACTTTGGCTTTGATTTAGATCACCTTCCCGCGATGGTCGCAGCCCGCTGCAAGGGTCGGTTGCTGCCCTTCACACCCGTAGCAGTTACAGCAGGATTCCAGCACCGCCCGCACGGCAAGCCGCGGTAAGACAGCGGTGTCCGATTGGCCCCGGCGGCCAGAGCCAGTATCTTTTCGGCTAGGCATGCCTTCAACGATGACGTCCGCTTTGCTTCGGGCACCATCCGGACAGCATCGTCCAGCACACCTCGCAGCACGACACACGCTTTAACTTGCGGCTCATGGCGCTACTCCAGCAAGACAAAATCTGTCCATGCCGGCTCCAGCCTGCCCAGCCGGTGGTCCGGAGGCAGGCCCCGCGGAACTTGGCCTCCGATGAGCCTCTTTCGCCGAGTGAGCGGGGCCGTCGGTTTTTGGGGACAGGTCACATCGGCGAGTACAAAAAATGTGAGTCGGTCATGTGACAGGCGCTTGCGGACGCCAGTTGACGCCCCTGATGTCGGAAGCTCCAGGCCGCGCTGTCGTCGGCTGGCGTTCGCCACACACGAACAGCCCCTTCGCGGGATCCCCCGCGCAAGGTGTCAGTGCCGTCGGCGGGTGCTGCCTGAAAGTTGGTGGTTAGGCTGGCGGGCTACCCACCTAGCCCGATTGTCGAACAGGCGTCCGCAAACACCGTAATTTAAGGGGTTACCGGGGATGTCGCGGCCGGAGCCTTGGGCGGTCTTCCATTCCGCTTCAGGCCCCGTGTTGTTTTCGCGGCAACCTCCTGCGCGCTCACGCGCTCGCCGGCCAAAATCCTCGCCTCGAACTCACGACGTGCCGCTTCTTGCAGCGCGCTACGCGACAGCGCGACCAGCACCGCCTAACGTTCGACCTTGGCCGCAAGGTCTTTGCGGTCCGCATAGCGGCGGGCAACGCGCATCAATTGCGACACCTTCGTCGGCTCGGTCAGGTCGAAGGTGTGGCGCCACGATGTGCCCGAATTCGGCATTGCGCGGCGTGTTATCGCGGAATCTCGTCGACAAAGGAAAGAACGTCGCGAGGGAGAATTCACGATTCCGACCGCCGCCTGTCGCTGGCGACGAACGCTCGGACGCCGTGGGAGCTCGTCATTTCGCGCCACGCGGCGTCCTCGAAGTGACCGTTGGCCTCGATCTCGGCCCGCTCCAGCTCATCCCGAAGGCGTCTGTTGGCGACACGACTAGCCTTCACCGCAGCCGTGTACCCGATGGTCGCGAGGCGGATTTCCGACGGGCTCAGCGAGGAGCCCAGATGCGCCACCCTCGGTCGCTGTCGACGCGCTCGCAAACGCCTTGTTTTGCGGTGTTTGCGGAGGCGCTGACGACATTCGGGCTGGGGGTGTGCCCAACAGCGGTTTTTGGTCCGTAGAAGCGGCCAAGGACGCCGTGACGCTTCAGTGCACGGAACTCGATCTTGCAGGCCGGTCGAGAGCAAACGAGCTGGTGGCCGGCGTTGCGCGCCATCGAGCCTTCGCAGACCAGACACCTCGCAGCGTAGAACATCCTCCAGCAACCACGACAGCAGAACGACGAGTGCGGGTTCTCGGTCGGATGGGGAAGCTTGGTGCGGCAGCGGCGGCAGTATGTCCGGGCCTCCGTCATGCCGCGGCCCCGACAAGGTTTTGGTTTGCAAAGAGGGTGTAAGCCTTTGATGCGGATGGCCGGACAATCGCCCCGGCCCTTTAATTGCGAGGTGTTGCCAAGCTTCCATTCTTTGTCTCCAGTGGCACGATGGTAGCGATCACTTCGTCGGAGCTGGTCGGGGTTGCGGAGACGGGGTGATCGCGGGTGACGAGAGAATCGCCAACCGGAACTGGCTGAGGCCGGTCTCTTTAACGGGTCAACTTGATCGCGTTGATGTCGCAGCTGGGGTCATGGTCCTTTCCGAGGTCGCGGGCGGTGCGGTCTCGGGCATCATCAGCATGGCACAGAGCCCGGCCGCGCTGGCGACAAGCATGTACCAGGCGGGCGCCAGCGCGTTCCCGGTAACGTGGATCAGCCAGGTGACGACGACTTGCGCTGTGCCTCCGAAGATCGCGATCGCAAAAGCGTAAATCGTCGCGAAGGCGCCATCGCGAATGTTCTTGGGCAAACCTTCGGCCATACTCACATAGAAGGCGCTATTCGGAATCGCTCCGATCAGGGTGAGCGCGCCGAGGCCTCCGAGAAGTGCGAGGGCACTGCGGCTCTCTGTGATCCACAAAAGCACCGGATAGATCATCAGGAACGCAGCGATCTGCGGCCAGATCATGATGTGCCGGCGTCCGGCCAGATCCGCGAGCCAACCGCCCAGCAGGGCGGCAGCATTTCCTACCGTGTTGCTGATGAGCGTGGTGGCAAAGGCGAGAGGCGCAGAAACTTGCAGGGTGTTCAGCGCATAGGTGGATATTGCGGGACGTAGGTAATAATCGTGCAGCTCGCCAAAATGACGAATCCCAAGCTCATGATGCGGCGAGCGGCAGGCGATCTTACAGTCTGGACGAGGAGAGCCGGGGCTTCGGGGCGGTGCAACGTTTCCGACAGGGCGCTCCGCAACCAAAGTCCGAACGGCAGCGTACCGGCGCCGAGCAAAAGCGCGATCCGCCATCGGTACGCATTGAGTGCCTCGGTTGTCATGGTGAGGGAGAGTATTTCTCCAACCAACGCTCCGGCGGTCGCAGCTATCTGTTGGCTGGCAGGTTGAAACGAGACAGCAAGACCGCGGGCTTCGGCCGGGGCCGCTTCTATCAAATAGGCGGTAGTCGGACCGACTTCACCTCCGAGAGCGAAGCCCTGCACCAAACGTGCGAAAATGGTTAGTAAGGGAGCAGCAATTCCTATTGTCTCGTAGGAGGGCGTAACAGCCAACACCAGGATCGCGGCGCTCATCGTGGCAAAGCTGGCGCTCATCGCGGGCCGGCGCCCGATCCGAGTACGAGCCGAGCACGATGGCCCCGATCGGTCTGGTTACAAAACCTGCGCCAAACGTCACGAGCGACAGCATGAGGCTGCGAACGGGTCGCTCGTCGGGAAGAACGCCTCACCGATCTGGATCGCGAAAACGCTATAGGTCCCGAAGTCGTAGAATTCGAGAATATTGCCGATCGTGGCGCCCAACTCGGCGCGGCTGGTCAAACGGTCGTCTGCTGCAACGAGGACCGGCTCCAGCCGCTTCCGAGTTAAATTGCCTGGTCATCCTCGATCCGCCTTAAGCGCGATCGCTGGCCGAGCATTTTCGACCAGCCAGGTCGCGCACGTCGCATTCCACTTGCCTCACGCACCCTCTATCTTGACGTGGCCGGCCCGCGCGCCAGTGCTCACATGTGGCCTGAAGCATGTCATGACGAAGCTCATGATAATGAGTGCATAAACATGCCTGCCTTTTGCGGGCACATTCAAGCCCTGAACTGATTGCGGCAATCGCCAGCAAAGATGAGTAACGAACGCGCTGCAATTTTTCGGCGCGCGCGTTCATTGCGCTCCTTTGCATTGGCGAGTTTGCGACAACATTGGAGGGCGCCGAACGTGGTAGTGCCTGCTTTCACACCCAACGGCCACCGCGCGTGCATGCTGCCTTCAGCTCGGCTGCGTGCGCGGACGCGTCAGGCGATTGGCCCGGCTTTTGCTCCGTTGCTTGGCAGTTGCGTGCAGCCGCCGCTGTGTCGGGATTGTCTCCTGCACAATACAGAATCGCCGCGCGATCAGAGAAAATAAGGAGCTCGCATTGCTCATGGACCATGAAAATGACCGACATCATCCCGGCGCCGCAGACATCAGGCGGTGATATCCGGGCGCGGCGCGCCTCGGCTCAGCGGGGCGTAAATGCCAAGCGTGATGCGCCAGAGTTTGAGGTTAAGGAAGTTGAATCAAAGGCATCAGCGACGGCGATGACGCGCCTTTCGTGAGCGGATTTGAATTTCATCAAGGACCCGGAGCAAACAGCGTTCCTTTCATCTTGAAGCGCTGCCGTTTGGGTTATGGCCGCGAAGTCGCGCGGCCAATGTGTAACCAATCACGGGCCGCTCCGCTCGCGCGTTGACGTGCCCACGCGCTCGAAGTTGGACGGCAAAGCACGCTTGCAATCGATGCCTCGAATAGAATGTGTAGTATGAAGACGAAGACAATTACGACCATCGTGCTTGCGGTTAATGCGTTGCTGGGTTCGCCCAGTAGGGCCGTTGAAAGTTACGATGTCACGGATTCGAACGGCGTGCCCTTCATACGGGCACGGATATTCGGCACCGGCGACGGCCCTTTTTGTTGCCGAGCAGGCGACGCGCGGCCTTCATTGCGGAATTTGCCGCAATGGGAAATAGATCATTCGCTTGCGGCGATCCAGCATTGGGCTGAAATCATCAACGTCACGCCGGGTCAGTCGCCGGCCATCGTCAACATCGGCGGGATTAACGGTTACACCGCATGGGCCTCTGTCCCGACGGCGGCACCAAGGTGCAGGCGGCACTCACGCGTCAAGATCCGGGCGAACTGCACTACGGCGCGCATGGCATGGTTGAGATCGGCGAGATGGGGTTCTCATCCGATGCCTACATCCCGTCGCAATTACCGACGACGCCGAAGATCGGTCTTGTACCCGTTATGATTCATGAGTTGGCCCATCAGTTGGGAATTGCCAGTACAAAGATTCGCCATTTTCTCCTGAGGCGACATCACCGTATTTCCCTGAATCGATAAATGCCTGGACCGACCATTTGCACGATGACAATGGCAAACAAGCGAAGCCTGGATAGGCAATCTATTGTACCGGCTGCGCGAACCCGCAAGCTGACGACGTTTTCGACCTGAGCCGCGATCAGGGCTATTTCGCAGGCCGGCATGTGAGTAAAGTACTGGCCCGTGCCATGCCAGGTATCCCGGTGCGAGTGATGACTGAGGATGGTCGGCACGAAAGCCTGATGAGCCACCAGCAATACCGGAATTATACCTCCCTCATGGAGGCGGAGCTCGCCGCGTTGCAGGACATGGGCCACAGCATCGATCGGCGCAATTCCTTCGGTTACTCGATCTACGGCAACGGTCAGAATCTGGTAAACGACAATCCCTTCTTCGCTCGTAATGCTAACCGTACCGCCTATCTGCCTAATACATACAACACGGCCAGGCTCGGATTGGGACTGCACGTCTATGGCAGCGGCAACACTGTGGTCCAGCGCGCCGACCTGCTTTCGCAAGGAGCAGGGGGCGCCGGCATCCGCGTCGATGGCGAAAACAATCAGATCATAATCCCGTCCGGGACCCGCGTCTATGCGGACGGCGCCTTGGAGCGGACGTGCCCCCCACGGGGGCGCCAAAAACTCACCCCATTCGGCGAAGCCGCGATTAGAGGTGAGGATCATGGCGCCGCGCTCGTAGCGAGCATTGACGAGCTGGAAGAACAAATTGCCGCCGCCGGGGATGACGGGCAGGTATCCGATTTCGTCGACAATCAGCAACGAGGTCCGGCACAGCAAGCGAATCCGCTCGCGCAATTGCCCCTCCCGCTCGGCCTTGGTCAGAGCGCCGATGATGTCGGCAAGACTTGCAAAATAGACGCTGCGGCCGGCCTTCACGGCCTCCACGCCCAGCGCCGTGGCGAGATGGCTCTTGCCCGTTCCGGGTGGGCCGAGGAAGTGGATCACCTCATGGCGGTCGGCAAAGTCGAGCTGGGCGAGCGCGAGAATGCGATTGCGGTCGAGCGACGGCTGGAACGAGAAGTCGAATCCTGCGAGCGTCTTGATGGTCGAGAGCTTGGCCATCCGCAGCGCCATCTTCACGCGGCGGTTCTCACGCAGCGTCAGTTCCTCGGCGAACAAGGTGTCGATGACCTCCAGCGCACTGGCTTCGCCGCGCTCGAGCTGACGCACGGTTTGGTCCAGGACCTCCAACGCTCTCGGCATCTTCAAGCCGACCAGGGTTTTGCGGATTCGGTCGAGCACGGACGGTACGATCTCGATGGCCGCGTTCATGGCTGGTCTCCCTGGCAGGCCAGCCGCCGGCCGACGGCCTGGTAGAAGTCGAGGGGGGGGGCGTGGCGACCACATCAGCGGTGCGCAGGATCAAGATCGGTGTGTCGCGATGGGGATCGGTGATCCGCGGCACTTTCCGATGCCCTGCGGCGACCCGGCGCTGATGTCGGCCCTCCAGCACAGGGTGCACGGCGACCAGGGCACCGTCTTCGAATATCCGAACTTCATCTGCAAGCGTATGCACTTCGACGACCCGCTTCCGGGTCGCGTCGGGAACGCTGTAAAGATTGCCGCCGACGCTCACCATGCCTTCATGCGAGACCCGCCGTTCCAGCTTGAGGACCGAGCGGAAGGGTGCCAGCGGCAGCATTTTGAGATGCACCTTCTCCTCGGCGAAGGCGTCGTTGACGACACGCTGGGTCGTGGCGTGTAGACGCGGATTGGCCACCGTATCCAGCCAATGGCGCAATTGCGCGTTCAGGTCATCGAGATTGCGGAACGAGCGGGCGAGGAAGAAGTCCTCGCGGATATAGCGATAGGGTCGCTCGACCTTTCCCTTTGTTTTAGCCCGATACGGACGGCAGGCCTTGGGTTGGAAGCCATAGTGTCGCGCGAAGTCGACCAGCGCCCGGTTGTAGACGATGCTGCCGCCGGCGTCGCCGATGACGGCAGTCTTCATGCGGTCGTAAAGGATCTCATGGGGGATGCCACCGATCGCCTCGAATGCCGCCATATGGCAGCGCAGAACCGTCTGCATGTCCTGGTGCAGGACAAAACGCGCCCAAATCAGCCGGCTGAAGCCGAGCACAAAGGAGAACAGCCAAACGATGCGGGTGACCGCCGGCTCATCGGTGAACTGCACCTGGAATTGAGCGAAGTCGACCTGCGCCTGGTCGCCCGGTGGCCTCTCGAAGCGAACTTCAAACGTTGGCAATGGGACCGGACGAATCTCGCGCAGCAAGTCGGTAACGGCGGTGTAGCCGCCCTCATAACCGCGTTCGCGAAGCTCCCGCAAAAGCCGGCGGCCGGTCAGGCCGGGATAAGCCATCACCCGTTCGCGCAAATACGGAACGAATGGATCGATGCGGCGCTGGCGCGGCTTACGTGGACCATAGACCGGCGGCTCTAAGCCACGAGCGATGCATTTACGAACGGTCTTTCGATCGATCCCGAGTTCGCGGGCGATCGCTGAAACCGTCAGTCCCTGCCGATGAAGATCAAGAATCATGATGACTTCCCCAAGCTTGATCACCGCACCCGCTCCCTCGTTCTGGGCAGAGCAGGATTGGGTGATCGATTCGCCGCCCATCCTCAGGGCGCGCCCTGAGGATGGGCGACACGATCAACTGGGGATTTTTTAAACGGCACTTCTGGGGAGAATTACTCAGGCATCAACAGCCGGTGAAGCGAAGCGCTCGGACCGACATGACAGACCGCGCTCCCGCCCACAGATAGAATTCCTGCCGGATCAGCTGGAACGGCCGTTCATTCCAGCCGGCCTCGAAAAGGCCAGGAAGCCGCGCGGACACATGCGGCGCTTATCACTGACGTAGATCGTCGACGCCGAGAGCTGCAGTCAGCTAAGGCGGCGCGACCGAGATCAAGGTGAAGGACCGCAAGGATCGCGTTGATGACGCAATGCACGCGACCCGTGCGGGGGTGGAAGAAGGCATCGTTCCGGGCGGCGGCGTCGCCCTGCTCCGTGCCACCGAGCAGCTCAAGGGCCTGCGCACCAAGAACGACGACCAGAAGACCGGCGTCGAGATCGTGCGCAAGGCGCTGTCCTGGCCGGCCCGTCAGATCGCGATCAACGCGGGCGAAGACGGCTCGGTCGTGGTCGGCAAAGTCCTGGAGAAGGATCAGTACTCTTACGACACGATGCGCAGACCGGCGAGTACAGCAACCTTGTCTCCAAGGGCATCATCGACCCGACCAAGGTCATGCGCACCGCAGTCCAGAACGCGTCGTCGGTGGCGGCTCTCCTGATCACCACCGAGGCGATGGTCGCCGAGTTGCCGAAGAAGCCGGCCGCCGGCCCCGCAATGCCTCCTGGGGGCGGCATGGGTGTTATGGACTTCTGATCCAGCCGCCGGCACGTGAACCACGAAACGCGAGAACCCCGGCAGCAATGCCGGGGTTTTTGTTTGCTCTTGCAATCTCTTACCACGTTGTTCCGGGCTCGCATTACGCGCGTCCCGGAATCTGCTGTTGGCAGATTCAGCAGCGCTGGTCGCCTTTTTCGTTAAGCATGTTCAGCCGATTGTGAACCCAAGATTTCATATGCCGACCTGATGCAACAAAAAGCTCCGCGAGACGCCCCGCTCGTCTGGAGCGTCCGTTCAGCTATCCACGGGCTTCCGTCAAGTCTTCACAAATGCTTCGTCAATTTTGCTCTGCCAGTTAGGGCCGCCGGCCTTGAAATGATTCAAGACAACGGGGCTAAGCCGAGCTTATTCGTCGGCGCCTTATTGAGCCGCGGCGCCTTGCGCATCGTTGGGAAGACCTCGTCGAAGGCTTTTGTCTTTGCAAAGTCGCGTTTAGTCGATTTCGGGTTATCGCTTAGTCATAGCCTCACGCTGGCACTTGGACACTGCCTGACCGCTCGGCCGACATCCTACAACAAGTTGCTGGCGAAGCTCGCCTCGCACCACCGCAAGCCGCATGATCGTTCCTTACCACGCCAAAGATGGGTCCGACCTCCGTTCAGGATCTCCCCGCCGGGAAATTCCATGAGATCGGGCCGGCGACAAGCGCCAAGATGAACCGCCTCGGGATTTTCCCGGGCATGGACATGCGCAACAGACACTCGAGTTCATGAACGCCAACTTCGGCAAGGCCGATAGCTACTCTGTTGGATATCATCCATATCTTGAATCACGACTCACGATCCAAGAAAAGTGAGTACTAGGTCCTGTGGACCTCCTGGGATTCCCTTAAGCCGGCACATCAGTTCAAGACTGCTTTTGGGGAGGCAGTCTTGGGTATGATCGACCGTATGGTTTTGAGCGACGCGCCGTCGGATCGGATGGCGCCGCTGATTATCGGCCGGGCTGACAAAAGGGATCGACTGGAGGCGACTACCGGATGTTCGTGGAGGGCGTTCTATGGATTGTGCGTACGCGAGCTCGCTGGCGTGATCTTCCAGAGGCGTTTGGCGATTGGAACAGCGTTCTCCAACGCTTCAGCCGCTGGAGCGCGAAGGCTGTATGGTGGCGATCTTCGAAGCGATGTCTGACGATCCAGACTTCGAGTATCGATCGTTGATTGCACCATCGTCCGAGCCCATTAGCACGCTGCCAGGGAGCCTGCTCCTCGATCGGGGCGAGCGTACCGCGGCACCCGAGGAGTTCGTGCTTGGTGCGTTATTGCGAGGCTGCACGGCCAGCTTGCCGGATTCGGAAGCGCTCGCCATCCCCCCTCCGCGCCATTCGTGGGAGCCCCGATGAGTTTACCCCGCTCGCCAACTGCTCCGAAATGGGATAGACGTGCGCTTTCGCAAAGACTGCTTGGCCCGCAACGAGCTTTACGTGCTCGGCCCTCTTGCCGGCTCGGACCCGCTTACTGAATGACCCGTCGCCGCGATAGTTGATCATACCAGTCGTTTGGTGCCCTCCTGGTCCCATACTGCAACCGTTGAGCCCCCCCCTCCGTTCTTGTCTATCAGGCGGAAACCGGTGTTCCGCTGCAGCAAGTTGGAGCGCTCGTCGGTCAGAGTGCGCATCGAGAGATCTGGCCGCATGTGATCGATTGGCTGGGGCTTTAGGGTTTGAGCTACGAGCAACTACGCGCCCCAGCTGCCGTGTGCCGGCATCGTCGCAGCGAATTGATCAGGTCGCTCGTGGACCAATCTTGGGCCGTGCTTCTTGGCGATGACACGCGGCCTGCCGTTCAGCCCTCATCCAAACTTGAATAACACCCCATATCCGCCACGCGGATAGCTCCATTCGATGTCGCCAGTGGGTTCGCCGATGACACGGCAGGTGCCGCATTCGATGCAGCCGTCGACGGTGACCTCGACCTGCCCCTTGTGGTTGAGTTCATAGCAGCGCGCCGGGCAGACCTTCAAGAGTGCAAGCAGCTGTGGGGACGGCTTCGTATGTGCGCGTACTTTGATGTGAGGATGACCGACGTCGACAAGATAGCGGTTGTAGAACAGCTTGTCCTCGACGCGCACTGATGTCTCGACATTCATATTTCAGCTTCCTTAGCTTT